>DVMU01000131.1 GCA_018714825.1 Candidatus Pullichristensenella excrementigallinarum | reverse complement strand
GAAAGATTGAATCGCTTCAATCCCGTATAGCCGTAGTACACATTCCCATCCTTCCGGAAGCGACACAACACCCAGATGACGTCGTTTCCTTCCTCCATGGAGATCACTTCCACCTGGGTCGACTGCGGCATGGTGAACAATTCGACATACGCGGTATTCGGGCCGGTGCGGAAGGAAAGTCTCTGATTCGCGGGAGCACAGAATCCCTCAAACGGATCGGAATTCAAAGCCAAGTTCTTCTTTGCTTCCCCTATTCTTTCGATTATCCTCAGTACGAGCTCGTTCCCGGCAAAACACGGCAGTGTACTGCTCGTCAGCAGTAGGGCCAGAATAAGGAAAACGGCGATCATAGTTCTTTTCATTGCTCTCTCCCCCTCTTTTGGTTTGCATTCTGCTTTAACGCATCCAAGATCTCCGCGCATCCCGCAGCGGAAAAAGGAAATTCTGCCAAACGTTCCGTTCCGCGCCTTTCAATCCTACCCCCGATCGCATGGGACCGACGCCCGAAAGCCTTTCAAAGCACTTTCGCCAAAGCATTGCGGCGGGAGGTCGTTCTTCCCATGTTGCAGGGGCTTTGCGGCCACGTCCGAAGCTCGGCGTTCGGGCAGATCCGGATCGCTAAAACTCGCGTTACATAATTATACAACCACGAAAACAGAATCGCAAGAGGAATTTTGCCGTTTCCAACGATTTTTTGCATCTCTCACGCGCAAACAGCGAGCGAGCGAAAATGGGAAATTCTGCCGTGGCGATCCGGAAAGATTTCGGGACTTTGCATTGCAGCCTTTCCAAAGTCCGTCTGCAAGCGCGCTCTTCCCAACAGTTTGAAACCCTAAGGGGCATTTTCCGTTTTTTCGCTCTCCCCCAGGAGGCGATAGGTTCCTTTTCCGACCTTCTCCACCATCTCCTCCCCCTCAAGGCGGTGCAAAACGCGCTGAAGTTGCCGAGAACTGCAGTGTAGGTGAAATGCCTCCCGCTCCAATCCTTTCAGAACTCCGTCCTCGCACTTGTATTTCATGTACGAAAGGACGCGTTCCGGCAACGAGCAGGGCGCCGCGTCCAGCGCGGTAATGGCCGCCATTTTGTTCGAAAGGCTCTTGCAGACCAGCCGCAAAAAGCGGTTGTTCGCCAGCAGCGCGTCTTTATTCCGATCAATTGAAAGGGACAGACAAATGAGCGGCTCCACCGCCTCCGTATAGATATTGGCGGTATGCGGATAAAAAAGATCCATGTCACCGAGGACGTAATCCACATTCCCGCTGGAAAGAGAATATCGCGCCCCGTCGTCTCGGACAAAGTAGATATTCAGGGAACCCTGCGCAACTACCTGAAACCACTTTTCTTCCAAAAAGGGAGATGTGACCAACTCTCCCCTTTCATACTGATGCAAAACAAGTTCTGCGCGCAATTTCTCCAGCGCCGAACCGTATCGGCTCTTTTCCAGATACGCCGCAATGGCCTTTGAATCGTAAATTCTTTGCATCGTACCCTCCAAACAGGACAAATGTCCTGGTTTTTTGATCTATTTTACAATACAATGGATGCGTTTTCAAGGAGGAGGAGCCCTATGGCGTCGGTTTTTGAGGAAAAAAGCGTTTCAAAGGCAATTTTGCGCGTCGGCTTGCCGGCCATGTTGGGACAGTTGACCACGCTGATCTACAATATGGCGGATACCTTTTTTGTATCGCTGACCCAAGAGCCGTCCATGATCGCCGCGGTGACATTGTGTACTCCCATTTTGCTGATCATCATGTCCATTGCGTGTGTGTTCGGCATGGGCGGCGCCAGCTTGATCGCGAGACTCCTGGGAGAAGGAAAAAAGAACGATGCCGGCGCGACTTTGAACTTCTGTGTCTACGCCATGGCGCTGGCCGGTATCATTACCCTGGCGCTTGGGTTGATTTTTTTGCCCGCCTTTGCCCGAATTTCCGGAGCTGATGCCGAAAATATCGGTTATACCTGCGATTATTTGCGATATATCTTCCTCGGCGCGCCGTTTATCATGCTTTCCAATGGATTTGTGCATCTGTTTCGCTCCGTGGGGCGCATCAAGGAAAGCACGGTGGGCTTGATTCTGGGCAACGGCGTCAATATCGTTTTGGATTATGTGTTCATCCTCCCGCTGCAATGGGGCGCAGCCGGAGCAGCGCTGGCAACCTCGATTGGCTTTGTGTGTTCCAGCGTCTATTATCTTCTCTGCATGGCGCGGGAGGAACGCAAGGGAAATCCGCTTCTTCCCCTCTCCCCGCGCGCCTTTGCGCCGACTTTCGATATGGTGCGCAAGGTCGTCTCCATCGGAATCCCGGGCGCTTTGATCACGGTGCTGATGAGCGTGGCCAACATCGTTTTAAACAACTATATTGCCATTTACGGTTCCAACGCGGTGGCTTCCTACGGCATTGCCTACAAGATCGACATGATTCCCATCCTGTTGTTGGTCGGTCTTTCGCAAGGCGTCGCGCCCCTGATCGGCTATTGCTACGGCGCAAATCAGGCGCGCCGCATGTCCGAAACGATGCGGTTTTCCATCCTGTACGGCATCCTTCTGGGCGCTGCTTTTACCGCACTGTTCCTGCTTGCGGGGCGGCAGCTCTCCGCAATTTTCCTGCATGAAGAGGCGCTGATCCGCCAGGCCGGCGATTTCCTCAAAATCCTCTGCCTCTCGGCGCCCATGCTCGCCGTAATCAACATGGTAACCAGCTATTTTCAGGCCCTGGGAAAGGCGCTTTATTCCCTCACCATCACGGTTTTGCGCAACGCGGTTCTCTTTATTCCGTCCGTAATTCTCCTCAACCGGTTTTGGGGGCTCAGCGGCATCATCGCGGCGCAGCCGGTGGTAGAGACGCTCCTTGCCGTCCTCTGCGCCGCGCTGTATGCGCGCCAAAGCCGTTTGGGGCGCTCCGCCCTCGCTATAAATACAGCTTCATGACAATTTCATTGCCTTCCATTTCTCCCGTCGCCGCAAAGCCCAGTTTTTCATAGAGCCTTTTTGCCGCGAAATTTCCCTCGACATAATTGATTTGAATAAAATCAAATTTCTGTTCGGCGCGCAAAAAGTCGATGGCGCGGGAGAGGGCCTCCCTGCCATATCCCTTCCCCTGGAATTCTTTCCCGATCATCAATCGCCAGACTTCCACTTTCCTTTCGCGCGCTTTATCGTCGAACATGATAAACCCGACAACTTTGTCGCCCGCGCATATCGCGTAGGGCCGCGCCCTGTCATAGAAAACCCATGCCTGCGCCAGGGATCGAACGTTGGGAGCCACGAATCCCCTTTGCGAATCGGCCAGCTCCAATTCGAGGACAGCCTGATAGTTATCCGCGTTCACTTTTTCCAGCCGAATCATTCGCGCTTCCTCCTTCTCATGCTTCATGCAGAAATTCTTGCAACTCATTGACAAAACCGGCCACATGATAGCCGTCGCACACGGCATGGTGCACTTGTATTGCCAGCGGCAGCATGTTCTTTCCCGCTTCCTCGTAGCATTTTCCAATGGTGAATATGGGGGTCAAGTAATGATAGCCCCTTTGCAAATTTAAATGAAACCCCTCGAACGAAACCCACGGAATTGCAGAAACAGGAAACGTGTTCTCCGGTATATCGGGCTTTCCGATCATCCCCTCTCTGTTCCCGTATTCCTCGAGATCCTTCTCATACAATGCGCAGAATTCTCCGTAATCCGGGACATACTCCGTCCAGAGATTCGAAAACGTCTGCGTGTCTTTGTGGAATACGGTATAGCACGGGATCATCTCGCTATAAATCCCCAATTCCCCCTTGTCATTCAAGGCAGTGCGAAATTCGGGATGGCGGTTTACAATCGTCGTCAGGCTATAGAGCATGGTTGGATATATCTTTTGCCTTTTCTTTCTGTTCTGCGTTATATCCAGCTTGACCGCCATGCTGTATGTGCATGGCGCCGCCGAAAAATAATGATCGAAATATTCGCGGCGCGACCAATTCTCTTTTTGGATTCGCTGAAACGGCACTCTTTCCCCTCCTTTTTGCATCTGCGGCTTTTTTCGTTTGGCCGCATTGTTTCGGCAGCATTTCTTTTCCCTGTTCCACGCCTGCGGCAACGGATCTGTTCGCAAGCGGCCAAAAAATCCTGTCTTTGCGCCGTGCCCTTCCCGATCGCGACGTTTTTCCATCACTTTTCCATCACAGACCTTTTTATTATACCAAAAATTCCATCGGCTCACAATATTCCCGCGTGCCAAAAGGATTCTGCTATGTTCCATGAAATCTGTTGAGGTTCCGGGCAATTGGAGGCGGTAGAAATTGGGGTTTTCCGTCAATCTGCGTTTTTTCGATCTCGCGGAATCCCTGTCCCCGATTCATTTTCCCTTCTCTTGAACTCTCAAGCGCGCCTTCTCCTTCCAGGTTCCGCTTTTAAAATACCACGCTCCCACGATCGCGGGTAAAATCGGCGATAGCGCCTGTCCCCAATAAATTCCCGGGAACCCGATTCCTATGGCGAATGCCAGAATCCAGCCCACCGGCAACCGCACGACCATCGCGTCCAGCAGCGCGTCGCCAAGAGCGACATTTGCCGCACCCGCACCGATGGCAAACGAATCGAAAGTATACATCGCGGCATAGATCAGGCTGTTGACTCCACAACAGATGCGCAGATACATTTCCCCATCGCGCAGCACTACCGGATTGTCTTCTCCAAAAATCCGGATCAAATCTCGCGCAAACAACTGTACGAAGGACACAACCATCAACGTCGCGCAAAGGTTGATCCACAACCCTGTCTTCACGATCCGGCGTACCCGTCGAATTTTCCTCGCGCCAATCGCTTGTCCCACCATTGCCGAAACCGCCTGCCCGATTGCCCAACAGTGCATTCCGGCAAACGTATTGATCTTGAGCCCGACTCCGGACGCAGCGGCAACCGACGTTCCAAATTGATTCAACATCCCTGTAACCAACAAATACGCGACATTGACCACGAGCATCTGCATCGCCGCAGGCACGCCGATGCGCAAAATCTCCGCCAATTTGTCCAACCGAAGGGTAAACTCTATCGCAACGCGCTCCTTCCGATGCCTTCGGCATCTCAGGAATACGGCCCCGGCCGCAAAGGAAAGGCCCTGGGCCGCGACCGTTGCATATGCCGCGCCTACGGTTCCCATTTCCAGCGGTCCCACAAGCAGGATATCCAATCCGACATTGATCAACGCAGCAATCCCCACAAAGCAGAGGGGCGTTCTGGAATCCCCCAATCCCTTCCATATGGATCCCAGCGCATTGTATCCAAAAACAAACACCGTCCCCCAGCAAATAACCCGCATATAGTCGCAAGCGTCCCGATATGCCTCTGGCGGCACCTTCAATGCGCGGAAAAGCATCGGCGAGAATGCCAAACCAATTGCCGTAATCATAGCGGAAATTGCCAAGGCGAGAAGCAGCAACATTCCC
>DVMU01000130.1 GCA_018714825.1 Candidatus Pullichristensenella excrementigallinarum | reverse complement strand
CGCTTGTGCTCCGGAAAAACCGAGCGCGACGTACATGCCGCCGCGCTCGGTTTTTAGGAGGGCCTACGAACCGGACTTTGCAATCGATGCCGGGATTCCAACCGATCGGGAACCGCCGATATTATTTGGCGGAGATTTCGGGCGGCGATCCCGTTTCGGTTCCCAATGCGACCGCGCGCGCGATTTCAGCAATGCGCCTGGCATTGTCAAAGCGGCGATACGCTTGTTGCGCCGAGCGGATTTGTTGGAGCTTCTGGCCGTTGTCCTTCAAAAGATATTTTACCGCGTCCGGCAACCCGTGAATGGTTTCGCAGACAATGCCCAGGTTGTTGTGCGCAACCAAATCCGGATTGCCCTGCTCCTGTCCGGGAAGCGCGCCCGTGATGATCAGGGGAACGTTCATCACGATACCCTCGAAGAACGTGTTGGGACTGCCGCGCGCGATCAGAATGTCGCTTTCCAGCATCACGTTTTCCATATCGTTGACAAAGCCCTTGATGTCGATCCTGTCGCCGTAATGGGGCTTTAGGAGCGTTTCCAGCCGCAATTTCAGCTGCTTGTTGCGCCCGCAGACGATGGTCAAATGCACGTCCGTGTTTTTCAGGATCGCCAGCGCGTACCTTCCGAGCTTTCCGCTGCCTTCGCCGCCGGACATCATCAGGCAGCGGGCCGGGCGGGAAGGATCGTAGGGCGGCTTATCCGTGCTCTGGGCAATGTCGGTAAAGCGACGGCGCGTGGGAAATCCAACCAGGCGGATCTTTTCCCGGGGCACCCCGAATCCCAGCGTACATTTCACGGCCTCTTCCGTGGCGCACACCACGATCTCCGAGCGCGGATCGCACCAGGATTTGTGAATGGTTACCGGGTCGGCCTGCACCGAGACAAACGGCAGGCGCAGCCCTTCCCGTTCGCACACGTTCAAAAGAGAGGAATTGAACATGGGATGCGTGGTGATCACGACGTCGGGCTTCTCCTGTTGCACCAGGCGCATAAACCGCTTCCTGGCCCACAGCGTCATGAGATTGCAATAGAAGCCGTTAAAGCGGGAACCGAAGGCCCAGGTCATCGCCCAAAGAAATTTCGCGTGCCGCGTGACAATGCCGTAACTTCCGCAAAGCGTGCGGGCAAATCGATTGACCAGTTTTTCAAAACCATCCACCTGGACGACCTCGACCTCCGGCATATCGCAAAACCAGTCCATCAGCGAATCAGAGATGGACTTGTGCCCGCAACCGGTATGGGTGGTGGTGATGAGCAGGATCTTTTTCATGCTGAACTTCCTATTGCGCGTATTTGGGAATATCTCCTACGCCGTTGAGCACATAATGCGGTTGATAGGCATATTTGGCCATGGTTTCGCGCGAGGTGACGCCCGAAAGCACCAGCACCGTATCCATTCCGGATTCAATGCCCGCGACGATGTCGGTATCCATGCGGTCGCCGATGATCGCGGTTTCTTCCGGCAGCGATGTCAGGCGCTTCTGCGCATGGCGCATCATCAGAGGATTGGGCTTGCCGATAAAATAGGCATGGCGGCCGCTGGCCATCTCAATGGGCGAAACCAGCGCGCGGCAGGCGGGGGCAATGCCGTTTTCAATCGGGCCGGTTACATCCGGATTGGTGCCGATGAGTTTGGCGCCGTTGCGCACGAGCATCACGGCCTTGACGATCTTTTCGAAGCTGTATCCGCTCGTCTCTCCCACGACCACATAGTCGGGATTGACGTCGTTCATGGAAAAGCCCGCATCGTACAGCGCTCCGACCAGGCCCGCCTCCCCGATGACATAGGCCGAGCCGCCGGGGCACTGGTTCTTCAAATAACTGGCCGTGGCCAACGCGCTGGTATAAAAATGTTCCACGCCGATCTCCAGGCCCATTCTTTTGAGTTTCTGCTGCAATTCGCGAGGCGAACGTTCCGAAGAATTGGTCAGGAAGATATATTCTTTCTGGGTGCGCTCCAACCAATCGACAAATTCCCGAACGCCGTTGAGAAGGAGATTGCCATGGTAAATCACACCGTCCATATCGCAGATAAACGCCTTTTTTTGAAGCAATTGATTCATACCGATCACTCCCTTGCCCCAATTATACATGATAAAAGGCTTTTTGCAAAGGGGGTTTGAGAAAACTAAATGCAAAAGAGAATCCGGCGAATCCCGGCCGTATTTCCGGCGGTTTTCGGCACACGGCTTTTCTTTTTGCGCCGGGTCTGGTATAATGGAAATATGGAAAGGATTGCTTGCTTTGACCCGGTGATCGGGGAAAACAGCCGGGTATTGATTCTGGGAACAATGCCCAGCGTCCGATCATTGCAGGAAAACTTTTATTACGCCCATCCCGGAAATGCATTTTGGAAAATCCTGGGAGAGGCGTATGGATGCGAGGTATTTACCGTAGAACAAAAACGCGCGGTTATTCTGGAAAACGGCTTGGCGCTGTGGGACGTAATGCGTTCCTGCGAGCGTTCCGGTTCGCTCGACAGCGCGATTCGCAATCCGATTCCCAATGATTTTGCCGCGCTTTTTGAAAGATACCCTGACATCCGGCGAGTGCTGTTCAACGGGGCGAAGGCGGAGGAATGTTTTCTTCGCCTCGCGGGAGAAACGCTTGGCGGAAGAGAGGCCGTTCGTCTCCCTTCTACCAGTCCTGCCAATACCCTCCCATTCGAAGAGAAGTGCAGAATTTGGTTAGACGCGTTGCAACAGCGGGATTTTACAGCGAAATATCGCGCAGAGGAAGGGAGTTGAAAGGGAAATGTCTATAAAACCCGCGCAGATCTTGCGAAAAAAACGCATGGGAGAGGAACTGAATGAAGCGGAAATCCGTGCCTTTGTACAGGGCGTGACGGATGGAAGCTGGGCCGATTATCAGATTTCCGCGCTCTTGATGGCGATCTGCATTCAGGGAATGACGGATCGCGAAACCTTGGCGCTGACCTTGGCCATGGCCAAATCCGGAGAGACGCTCGATCTTTCGGAGATTCCCGGCATCAAGGCGGACAAACATTCCACCGGCGGGGTTGGCGATACCACTTCCCTGATTCTGGTTCCGCTCACCGCAGCCTGCGGGCTCAAGGTGGCCAAGATGTCCGGCCGCGGCCTGGGATTTACGGGAGGAACGCTCGACAAGCTCGAATCCATTCCGGGAATGCGGGTAGATATCGGCATCGACCGCTTTCAAGAGATTGTCCGGACGGTCGGCTGCGCGATCGTCGGACAGACCGCCTCGCTCGCACCTACGGACAAGATCCTCTACGCCCTGCGAGATGTGACGGAGACGGTGGATTGCCCTCCGCTGATCGTTTCCTCGATTCTTTCAAAGAAATTGGCCGCAGGCGCGGACGTGGTGGTATTGGATGTCAAGGTCGGTTCCGGCGCGTTGATGGAAACTCTGCCCAAAGCCAAGAAGCTGGCGCAGGACATGGTGCGCATCGGGAACCTCAGCGGACGCCGCTTCTGCGCGCTGATTACCGATATGGATCAGCCTTTGGGAATGTATATCGGAAATGCCCTGGAAGTGGAGGAGGCCGTGGATGTTCTCGCGGGACGCGCAGGCGGCAAGCTCAAGCAGGTAGCGCTCCAGTTGGGTGCGTATATGCTCAAAAACGCCGCGATCGTTCCGGATGTCGCTGCAGGCGTCAAGATGCTTGAAGAAAAGATCTCTTCGGGCGAGGGATTGAAAAAATTTGCGGAGATGATCCAGGCGCAGGGAGGCGACGCGCGCGTAGTGTATGATACCGGTCTTTTGCCGAAGGCGAAAAAGAAGATTCCCGTTCC
>DVMU01000009.1 GCA_018714825.1 Candidatus Pullichristensenella excrementigallinarum | reverse complement strand
CCCTGCTTCTATTGATGAGCTTTGCGGCGTTCGCCGAAGATGGCGAAGTGCTCGTGCTCTATGCCTCCCGCACCGAGCCGTATCTGACCAATACCGTCAATCAATTCACCGAAGCCACGGGCATTGAAGTGGAAGTCGTTTCCGCCGGAACCGCCGAATTGCAAAAGCGGATTGAGGCTGAAGGCGACGAGCCCCTGGGCGACGTCATGCTGGGCGGCATGATGTACGGCAGCTATCTTCCCATGGATGATTATTGGATGGATTATGATTCGCCCCTGAACGACACCTTGCCCGCAGACGCGCAGTGCATTGCCGGAAGCATCTATGGCTTCTCCTATGTCGGAAGCTGCCTGATGATCAACAACGCAATGCTCGAGGAATTGGGCATCGAAGTCAATGGATATCAGGATCTTCTCCAGCCCGAATTGAAGGGCAAGATCGTCATGCCCGATCCCACGCAGACTTCTTCCGGTTGGGAGCAGCTGGTCAACATCCTCTATGCCATGGGCGACGGCGATCCCGATGCCGGATGGGATTTTGTGCGCCAGCTGATGGAAAATGGAATGGTGCTCACCTCCGGTTCTTCCGCCTCGCATAAGGCCGTAGCGGACGGGGAATACGCGGTGGGTCTGGTCTGCGAGGCCATGGTCACCACTTACATCGAAGAGGGAATGGATATCGGCCTGGTCTGGATGGAGGAAGGCGTCATCATGAACTGTGACGGAATCGCCGCCATCAAGAACTGCAAGCATCCTGAAAGCGCCAAGGCCTTCGTCGATTTCCTGATTTCGGAAGAATATCAGAACTTGTTGCTGGCCGAAACGCCGCAGGTTCGGCCGGTGCTTTCCGATCTGGATACCGAGCTCAAGCTCACGCCCATTGACGAGATCAACGTGATCTCCTGCGACTATGATTATATTTCTACCAATAAGGACGCGATCCTCGAGCAGATGAAAGATATCATGACCGATTACCTCTAAAATCCTCTTGCAGCGTTTCAAAAAGGGGCCCGCGTCCAGGCAATTTCTCCTTTGAGCGCGGGCCCCTTTCCCCGCTTTGAAGAATCAAACACTCCCTTTCGGCGGCTTCCCTGCGAAGGCGCCGAAAATAATAAAATCCTGCGCGCCGCTTTCCTGCCATGGCGCGCTTTGAACGGAGCGATCGTACATGAAGAATACCACCATCCGCGTAGATAACGTGACAAAGCGCTATGGGGACAAAACCATTATTTCCGATTTGAGCCTGGAAGTGAAGGGCGGCGAATTTTTCACCCTCTTGGGACCATCCGGATGCGGAAAAACCACCCTTTTGCGCATGATTGCGGGATTCAACACCATTGAGGGGGGCACCATTTATTTTAACGATACGCCCATCAACGATATCAAGCCTTACAAGCGCAATATCGGCATGGTCTTCCAAAACTATGCCATCTTTCCGCATATGAGCGTGCGCAAAAACATCGAATACGGCCTGGTACAGCGTCACATTCCCCGTCCGGAGATCAAAAAACGGGTCGACGAAATTATTGAAACGGTCAAAATCGGCGAACATGCCGAAAAATCTCCCAATCAGCTCTCCGGCGGACAGCAGCAGCGCGTCGCGTTGGCGCGCGCCATCGTCATTCATCCGGCGGTGCTCTTGATGGACGAACCGCTTTCCAATCTCGATGCCAAGCTTCGCGTGGAAATGCGCACCGCCATCCGCGACGTGCAGAAGGAAGTGGACATTACGACCGTCTACGTCACCCACGATCAGGAAGAGGCGCTGGTGGTTTCTGACCGCATCGCCGTGATGAACTTTGGAAAAATCCAGCAGATCGGCGCGCCTCTGGAATTGTACACACGGCCGGCCAATCTCTTTGTCGCAACCTTTGTCGGCACCAACAACGTCTTTGACGGCTCGGTCGTTCGCGGCGAGGGCGGCCCTGCCGTAACCGTAGGCCCGATGACGATTCCCATGCCGAATCTCTCCCCCGACGCGCAGGACGGCCAAAAAGTCAAGGTTACCATCCGCCCGGAGGAACTGCGCTTTGTCAGCGATTCAAACGCCCTTGTCGGTCGTGTCAAGGCACGCACGTTCCTGGGCAGTTACATTGATTATGAAATCCTTCTTCCCGACGGAGAGGTCATCGAGATCAGCCAGGACGCCGGCGATTTCGCCAACATGGTGGAGGTCGGAAAGGACGTCGCCCTGGGCGCGGACGCAAAGCGCGTCAACGTTTTCACCGAAGACGGCGCAAGTAGCCTGATAAGGGGGTGACGGGATGAGTATGCGGCAGAAAAACCGAAGCGTATGGCTGTGGATTACCATTGCCATCTTCTTGGCCATGTGCCTGTTTCTGTTTTATCCGCTGATCAAGCTCTTTATCAGCGCCTTCCAGGAAACGGGCACCGGAGAGTTCACCTTTGAAAATTTCCTTAAATTCTGTAGCAAGCCCTATTACTACCGCTCGCTTTTCAATTCCATCAAAGTGACGGTGGTCGTGACGCTGTTGTGCTGCATCATCGGCATTCCCATGGCCTACATCATGTCCAACTATGAGATCAAGGGAAAACGCGTGATCGAGATCCTGATCATCGTATCCCTTCTCAGTCCGCCGTTTATCGGCGCCTACTCCTGGATCGTACTGCTGGGCCGCAACGGAATCATCAGCAATTTTCTCAAATCCATTACAGGATCTGGTATCGAATTCAGCATCTACGGTTTCGGCGGGATTGTTCTCGTATTCACGATGAAGCTGTACGCCTATATCTACATGTATGCCTCCGGCGGGCTTTCCAAGATCGACGTTTCGTTGACAGAGGCCGCGGAAAATCTCGGATGCCATCCGCTCAAAAAGGTCTTCAACATGATCGTGCCGCTGATTCTGCCTTCGGTCATGGCGGGCGCTCTGGTGGTCTTCGCCAATACCTTTACCGATTTCGGCACACCCATGATGATCGGCGAAGGGTATCGAACCATGCCGGTACTGGTTTTCCAGGAATTTGTCGGCGAAGTCGGCGGTTCGGCCAATTACGCGGCCGCCCTGAGCATGATCATGCTGGTGATCACCATCGCCATTTTCCTGGTGCAGCGGTATATCACGAATAAGAAATCCTTTGAGATGAGTTCGCTGCGGCCGATTGTGCCCGTCAAGCCGAAAAAGCTTTCCGGCTTTTTCATGCACCTTTTCATCTATCTGTTCGTGCTGATCTCGCTGCTTCCGCAGATTACCGTCATCGTCTCCTCGTTTAAAAACATGAGCGGTCCGGTATACAAGGAAGGTTGGGGGTTCCAGAATTACATCGACGCCTTTGAGACGCGCGGATACACCATTGCCAACACTTACAAATTCGCCATCCTCGCGGTCTTGATCATCATGATTCTGGGCATGGTCATCGCCTATGTATCGGTGCGGCAGCGCAGCGTCTTTTCGAGCATTCTCGATGTCGTGACGATGTTCCCATTGGTCATCTCCGGTACCGTGCTCGGAATCACGCTTCTGTTGGCCTTCAATTCCCGCCCCCTGCGCCTGACCGGAACGGTGGCCATTCTGGTTATCTCTCTGGTCATCCGAAGGCTTCCCTACACCATCCGAAGCAGCTCGGCAGTGCTCAAGCAGCTCAGCCCGAGTGTTGAGGAAGCCTCGATCAGCCTGGGCTGTTCGCCGCTAAAGACCTTCGCCAAGATCACCGGGCCTCTGATGCTCTCCGGCGTGTTTTCCGGCCTGATCCTCAGCTGGGTCACCCTGATTACGGAGCTGAGTTCTTCCGTCATCCTCTATACCGCCAAGACGCAGACCATGAGCGTTGCCATCTACCTGCAAGTGACCAGGAACGAATTTGGCATGGCCGCCGCACTGGCCACCCTTTTGACGGTGACCATCATCCTGTCCCTGGTCATCTTCTTTAAAGCCACTGGAAAAAAGAGCATCTCGCTCTAGGCATCGTTTCCTGCGAACCGGGGGAATTTCAACGTGCGGGCGTCTTGAACTCTTTCAAGCGCCCGCGCAATTGCAAAATCCCTGCAAAATACTTGCAAAACAGCGCGGACTGTGGTATACTCTCTTTTGTCTCACGGGTGATGACAACCGGGTCCCGTGCGGCGTCATGCTGCGAATCGTGTCAGGGCCGGAAGGCAGCAGCACTAAACAGATGTTGACGCGCGCCGCGGGGAATGCCTGGTTCGAGTCCGTGGGATTTTTATTTTGGTTTTTTCCGCGGATTCCTCGCGCGGTTCCCGGAAATTTGCGCGATTTCTCCCATCTTCTTTGCGGATTTTTACATCCTGCGGGCGGTTTTTTGCTTTGCAGGGCTGGAAATTCTCCAGGGTTTGTGGTAAAATAAATGTATGTGTGTAGAAGTGGAGGCGTTTTGATGAACAGATCTGTTCGATTCGCGTCTCTTCTCGAAGAGAGAGGTTTTGACGCGGCCCTGATTCATAGGCGGCAAAACATTCGCTATCTTACCGGCTTTACGGGCGAAGGTTACCTGTTTGTCGCAAGGGATTTTTGCGCGGTGATGACGGATTTCCGCTATACGGAGCAGCTCTCTTATCAGGCCCCGCAGTGCCTTTGCGTCCGCACGCACGCGGGAAAATCCGACGCGCAGCTTTTGGAGGAATTGTGCCGACGCGCAAAGGCGGACGTTCTGGGCGTGGAAACGGATTTCGTCAGTTACGATGCGTATGTTTCCCTGTCCGATGCGTTGCCGGATGTCTCTCTCAAACCGCTTGCACAACTGCCCGAGGAAATGCGCGCGGTCAAGGAGCCGGACGAGTTCGCCTCCATGCAGAAGGCCGCCGCCATCGCCTGTCGGGCGCTGGAGAATCTCCTTCCCCGGATTCATCCGGGAATGAGTGAACGCGAGGTACAGATCGCGTTGGATTACGAGATGCTCCAACTGGGTTCGGAAGAGCCGGCGTTCGATACCATCGCCTGCGCCGGCCCCAACGGCGCGCTGCCGCACGCGATTCCCGGGGAACGCAAGTTGTGTCCCGGAGATCTTCTGACATTGGATTTCGGGGCGACGGTAAACGGCTATCGGTCGGATATGACGCGCACATTGGCCATCGGCAAAATCTCTTCGCAACTTCGGGAAATGTACCAGGCCGTGCTCGAGGCCAACCGCATGGCGCTGGCGGCAGTCAGGCCCGGTGCGGTTTGCGGAGAACTGGATGCCATAGCGCGCGATTTCCTGGAAAAGGATTATCCGGGCATGTTCGGGCATTCGTTGGGACATGGCGTGGGGCTGGATATCCATGAATTCCCTTGGGTGAGAAAGGGAGATCAGACGGTTCTTCAGCCCGGACACGTCGTGACCATCGAGCCTGGCGTATATATCCCCAAATTGGGCGGATGCCGGATTGAGGACATGGTTCTTGTCACCGAGCAGGGCTTCATCAATCCGTCCACCAGTCCCAAGGATCTCATCGAACTGTAATCCCAAACCATTTTTTGAGGAGGCTCATTCCCCATGATCAACGCAAGCGATTTCCGAAACGGCGTCACCATCGAAATGGACAACGGCATCTGGACGGTCGTCAGCTTTTTGCACGTCAAGCCCGGCAAGGGCGCGGCGTTCGTGCGCACGAAGCTGAAGAATATCGTGACCGGAGCCGTCATTGAGCGCACGTTCAACCCCACGGACAAGATGGCCAAGGCGCACATCGAAACCAAGGAGATGCAGTATCTTTACAACGATGGGGATATGTATTACTTCATGGATCTCGAAACCTACGATCAGCTTCCCCTGACGCACGAGCAGGTGGAAGACGCGATCCCCTTTGTCAAGGAAAACACGAACGTCACCGTGCGCTTTTTCAAGGGCGCGCCCTTCAGCGTCGAAGCGCCGAATTTCGTGGAGCTTGAAGTCATCTCCACCGAGCCGGGCTTCAAGGGCGATACGGCTTCCAACACCACCAAGCCCGCCACGGTCGAGACCGGCTTTACCCTGCAAGTGCCGCTGTTTATCGAAATCGGCGATCGCCTCAAGATCGATACCCGCAACGGCGGCGAGTACCTCGGTCGCGCATAAGCGAACCCCCTTTTCGCACAAACTATTGGGGCGGCTCTGGATTCCCGGCCGCCCTTTTTGTAAAACTGCGGCCAAAGCCGCATCCGGCATACGCGCGCATGTCTTTGCCTTTGCACGCGGAGATTTTCCCAGCCGGAAACGCATCCCAGGAGGTGGAAATTCATGGAGGAACTTCAGGAAAAGATCGGTTACCTGCGCGGCCTTCTAGAGGCAACCCAGCGCGACGAAGCGGAGACCAAGTTGGCCAATGCCATGATGGATGTTTTGGATGTGCTCTCGCGCGGGGTCGGCGAAATGCGCGAAGAGCTTTCCGAACTGAACGACTATGTCGAGAGCATTGATGAGGATCTCAACGAACTCGAAGCGATGCACGACGAAGAAGGCCCCATGGATTTTCTCCCCGAAGAGGAAGAGGAATTCGAAGACGGCGATTATGAGCCGGAAGATGGGCTGCACGTCTTGCGCGGGGACGGCCACCACGATGCCGAGGCGTTTATCGGCGCGCTCTGTCCTGAATGTGGGCGCATGTTCTTTGTCCGCGCCGAAGAGGATGAACAATCCGAGGAAGGCGATCGCTTTCTGTGTCCCCATTGTCAAAAGGAGGTTCCCCTGGAGCCTCTCAATCCGGAAAACACGCCCATTGCAAAGAAGGTTGCTCCAAAGGAATAGATTGGCGCCATAACCTAAAAGAGCTGTTTCCGTTGGCTTTTTTGCCATTTGGAAACAGCTCTTTTCTTAAGAAAGGCCCTGCTTTTGAGAGTTAGAGCGCCCGCAACGCGTCTACCAAGGCAGTTTTCTTTTCGGTCTTTTCGTCCTTGATCTTGATCACCTTCCCCGGCACGCCTGCGACCACCGCGTTTTCCGGAACATCGTGAATCACAATGCTTCCCGCCGCGATTACTGCGCCGCGCCCAACATGCACGCCTTCGATCACCACCGCGTTTGCGCCGACGAGCACATCGTCGTCAATGATCACAGGCGTCGCGCTCGCAGGCTCCACAACGCCCGCGAGCACCGCGCCCGCGCCGATATGGCAGCGCTTGCCGACCGTCGCCCGGCCGCCGAGCACCGCGCCCATATCGATCATGGTATCTTCCCCCACGACCGCGCCGATATTGAGAATCGCTCCCATCATGATCACCGCGCGATCGCCGATCTCCACCTTGTCGCGGAGAATCGCGCCCGGCTCGATGCGCGCGTTGATGGGCTTGAGATCCAAAAGCGGCACCGCGCTGTTGCGGCGGTCGGATTCGATCATCACATCCTCGATATCCCGGGCATTTCTCTCCAATACCGGAGCGATATCCGCCCACTCGCCGAAGATAACCTGATCCCCTGCGCCGAAGACGTGACAGCCGGAGAATTCCAGCGGCCGCCTGGCCTTGAGAAAGACCTTGACGGGCGTCTTTTTCTTTGAATCGTGAATAAAGCGGATAATCTCTTCCGCGTTCATGCAAATCCCTCCATGCCTTTGCGTTTGCCAATCCCGCCCGGAAAAGCGAAATGTTCTCCCCACAGCGCGCGGGTTTTACAGTCCCAGGACATCGTCGATGGAATAGAGCCCGGGCTTGCGCCCCACCGCGAACTGAAGCGCCTTGACCGCGCCTGCCGCGAAGATGCGCCGGCTCGCGGCGCTGTGCCGCAGTTCGATCTGTTCATCCTGTCCAAAGAAGAGCACGCTGTGTTCGCCCGCGACCGTGCCTCCGCGCACCGCGTGGATGCCGATCTCGTGTCCCCGCGCGCCCGGCACGCCCACGCGACCGTATACGCGCTCGAAATTCTCTTCCGGATCGATGGCATTCAACAGTGCCTTGGCCGTTCCGCTGGGCGCGTCCGCCTTCTGATTGTGATGCGTCTCGATAATTTCCGCATCGAATCCATTTGCCAGCAACACGGGCGCCACCAGGGAAACCGCACGCCGCAGCACCGCAACCCCCAAAGAATAATTGGAACTGTGCACAACCGGGATGCGCTCGGCCGCCTGGGCAATGCGCCGCAGCTGATCGCGCGCGTATCCGGTTGTCCCCAGCACTGCGGCCGCACCCGCGTCTTCCGCGCGGCTGAGGACATTTTCGAGGTTCCCGGGATAGGAGAAATCCACGATCGCATCCGGCTTGCCCGGAACATCCCAGGGGCTTTCAAACAAGCCCGGATGCACGATGCCCAGAATTTCCACATCTTCCCGATCCCGCAAAAGTTCCTCGATTCCATGCCCCATCTTGCCGTATCCGGCCAATATCAGCTTCATTTTTCTTCCAACCCCTTCAAAGCGGCCTGGAGCACAGCGCGATTCTTCTCCTCCATCTCGCACAGCGGCAGGCGGTAGCCGCCCACCTCCATGCCCATCAGGTTCATCGCTTCCTTGACGGGGATGGGGTTGACCTCAATAAACAGCGCGTTGATCAGTTCCAGGAATTTAAGCTGCAATTCCCGGGAGCGATTCACATCCCCCTCCATCCAGGAGGCCACAATCTCATGCGTCTGTCTCGGATAGATGTTGGCCAACACGCTGATCACGCCCTTTCCACCCAGAGAGAGAATGGGCACGATCATATCGTCATTGCCAGAGAGGAGGACAAACTCGTCGTTGACAAACGTCGCGATCTTCGCGGCATAGGAAATCGATCCGCTGGCTTCCTTAATGCCGCGAATATTTTTATGCTTGCTCAATTCGCGCACGCATTCCACCGAAAGGGAACAACCCGTGCGTCCCGGGACGTTGTAAAGAATCGCGGGCAGGTCTACCTGATCCACGACCGTCGTAAAATGCCGATACATTCCCTTTTGGTTGGCCTTGTTATAATACGGGGTAATGAGCAAAAGCCCGTCCACGCCCAGATCCCGGAACGTGCGGCTCTTCATCAGCGAGGTTTCCGTGGAATTCGAACCGCCGCCCGCGATGACCGGGATGCGTCCGCCGACCGCGTCCACGCATGTGCGGACAATCGCCGCGTCTTCCGCATGGTCGGTTGTCGAAGATTCGCCGGTGGTTCCCAGAACCACCAATCCGTCCGTTCCGTTTTCCACATGCCAATTGCAAAGCTCGCGGAGCTTTTCATAATTTACCGTTCCATCCGGATGAAAGGGCGTCACCAGCGCCACATAACTTCCCTGAAACAATTCCATGCCGACACCTCCAAAGGCTTTTGGTCATCATATCAAAATCGGCGAGAATTTGCAAGTTTTGGAACGACGCGCGCCATTTGTCCGTCAAAAGAAGACATTTGTTCTTGC
>DVMU01000129.1 GCA_018714825.1 Candidatus Pullichristensenella excrementigallinarum | reverse complement strand
TCTGCGTGTCAAAAAAGGATTTTGACACGCTCCATGAAAATCTGTGGATTTTCATGGAAGGAGAAAAGGACTGCGGAAATCTGAAAATCTCTGGATTTTCCGGGCGATTTCCTGACGGAAGGAATTGTTTTTCCTGCGCTTGCGCTCCGGAAAAAACCGAGCGCGACGTACACGCCGCCGCGCTCGATTGGAAGGGGGCCTGGCCACAGGCTTTTTCGACAGTCTGAACCGGCTTTTTCGACAGTCTGAACCGGGGCGCGTGGACGCGCTCCGGTTTTTTCTTTGCCCTGAGAAGCCGGGATGCGCGGGAGAAAGACGCACATCCAGGCAATGTCCTGAATTCCTGCGCAAAAGGGAGCGCTCAGGAATCCGCATAGATATCCACATGGAACTGGTTTTGATCTCCCCGATAGTATGCCAGCGAGTATTCAATGACTTGCTCCGCCGCATTGTAGCCCACGGAAGTAAAGAAGTGCACCGGCATTCCGGGCTTCATTTCCAGAACCCGAACGTCTTCCGGCTCGGCAGGAATCGCTTCCATGACGCGCGAGATGTGCCGGATGCGGGTTTCTTCCTTCAGGGAGAGCACGCCGTAAAGCGATTCCCTGGAAAAATCATGCTTTAAGACGAACCCGCAGGGCTCCAGGGGAAGATAGGTCTTTACCCGCACGACCGGCTTTCCATCCGCCAGGCGCTTTCGATAAAGGCAGATCACCTTTGAATCCGCCGGAAGACCGGAACCCTTGGCCACGGCCGCGGGGATGGGGAAAACCTCCATGGAAAGCACGACCGTGCTGGGCGTGCGGCCGCTGGCAAGGATTTCCTCGTTATAGCTCAAAAGACGGTTGACAAATTCCTGATGGATCTTGGGGCTTGCGACATAAGTGCCCTTGCTCTTGACCCGATAGAGCTTGCCCTCCTGCACGAGTTCCATAATGGCCTGGCGCACCGTGGTTCGGCTGATGGAGAACATGGCGCTGATTTCGTTTTCCGTGGGGATCAGTGTATCCACAGGATAAGCGCCGTTCTCAATTTCCTCAAGAATCAGCGTTTTGAGCTGAAAATAGAGGGGAATGGGGACGGACTTGTTGATCTGCCTGTCTTCCAGCATTTGACGAACTTCCTTTTCAAAGAGATGCGCCCACAGATCGCGTCGAAAAGGAGCGCGGAACAATCTAGCCAAGAAAATTATATAGGAAATTTCAGGCAGAGGCAAGAAAAATTCCGCGCTTTGCCCGATTTTAATGCGCGTCCGGATTTTCTGCCGACAATGTGCCGGAAGGGGAGCTACATGTCCGGGAATCGCCGGGCAATTCCACAAGGGTTTCGTGCAGGGCGCGCACGGCACGCACGAATTCCCGCGCCTTGAGAAAGAAGAGCAGATGATCTGCGAAGACGCTGTGGGAGGCGCAGTCGATTCCGGCGTGGTCGAGCGAGGCGCGGGCGTTCTCCAGCAGACCGGGCGCTTCGGCATGGAGAATCGCAACCACGCACATGCCGCTTTCCAACGGCTTGCCGGTGATCAGCGGGAGGCGCGCGTGCGCGTCCGCCCAGATGCGCGTTCCCGGGCAATCCTCCCGGAAGGTGTTGCGCAGCTGGATGGGGATTCCGGCGCGGAAAACGGGCCGGATGCTGTCCGGATGTAAGACAGAGGCTCCCATGGAACTCAGAAGCCGCATCTGACGGTAGCTGATTTGCTCGATGGGCCGTACACCTTCCACCAGGCGGGGATCGGCGGTAAAGACGCCGTCCACGTCCGTCCAGTTTTCGTAGCATTGTGCGCCCATTGCACCTGCGACCAGAGCGCCGGTGATGTCCGAGCCGCCCCGAGGGAAGGTTCGGATGGAACCGTCAGGCAGGGAACCGTAGAATCCGGGCAGAATCGCGCGCGCGAGCGGTTTGAGTGCGGCGCGCGTCCGTTCATATGTCCGGCGAAAATCGAGCGTTCCGGAGGCGTCAAAGCAAAGAATGTCCTTTGCATCCACAAAGGGCGCATCGATCAGGCGCGCGAGTATTCTGGCGGAGAGATATTCTCCCCGGCTGGCGGCATAGTCCGCGCTCAGGAAAATTCGGCGAGCGATGGTTTCCAGTTCGCGCGCGATCTCTTCCTCCATGTGTAGCTGCTCCGCGATGGCCAAAAATCGTGCGCGCACCTTTTCGAGCGCCCGTGCGCTGCCCTGGTGCGCTTGGATGAGTAAATCGGTAATCTTGTCGTCGCCCGCAAAGCGCTTTCCCGGCGCGCTGACCACAACGAACCTGCGATCGTTCGACTTTTGCGTTATTTTCGCTACAAGGCGAATCAACTCCGCGTCCGCTACGGAGCTTCCGCCGAACTTGCACACAATCATGAGGCTTTCCCTCCAATTTCGTCTTAAGTATCCTATGAACAGGAGGGAAATCGGTGAATACCGACCGCGTTCTGTTGATATTTTGTAAAATCCACAGGGAATGGAGGTTTTTTGCCGCTCATGTGGTATATACCTAAAGTACAGATGTCTTCGCACATCCGGGGAAGAACTTCTCCGTTATGGTTCGATAAATTGATGCAAAGTGTCGAAAGGATGCAGGAAAAACCGCGAAAACGGAGAATTCTATTGTTGTGAGCAAATTGTTCATGGCGCGGATTTGTTTGGAAAAGGGGTGCGCATGGCAGGTAGAATATCGGACGCGTGGCTGGACGAACTTCGTTCCCGCGTAAGCCTCGAAGAGGTGGTTTCAGAATATGTGCGCCTCAAGCAGAAGGGCAAGAGGTTTTGGGGGCTGTGTCCATTCCATAATGAGAAAACGCCGTCTTTTTCTGTAAATGTGGAGAGCCAATTGTACTATTGTTATGGCTGCCACAAGGGAGGGACGGTCATCCAATTCGTGATGGAGATGGAACGCTTAGAATTTCTGGACGCGGTGAAGCTCTTGGCTGAGCGAGCGCGTATGGAATTGCCGGAGCGCGAAATTTCTTCATCGACAGTAGGCGCGCAGGAGCGGGAGCGCATCTTTGAGGCGAACCGGCTCGCGGCGCGCTTCTATCACGAAACCTTATGGACCCAGGAGGGCGCAGACGCGCTCAATTACCTCTATCGCCGTGGCCTGAACGATAAAGACATTCGCCGATTCGGCCTGGGGGCTTCCCCGAAAGGATGGGAGGAGCTTGCGGGACATCTCGAAGCGATGGGGTATGAGGACAGCCTGCTCGAACGCGCGGGACTCATCGTTCATAGAGACGGCCGGCGCTACGACATGTTCCGATCGAGGGTAATTTTCCCCATTATCAGCCCGCAGGGAAAGGTGTTGGGGTTCGGCGGTCGGGCGATGGGCGATCAGCAGCCCAAATACCTCAATACGCCGGATACGCCGGTGTTCAACAAGCGGCGCGGCCTGTATGGCCTGAATCTCGCCAAGAAGGAGCGCGACGCAGGGCGGCTGGTATTGGCCGAAGGGTATATGGACGTGATCTCCCTGCGCAAGGCGGGGATTCGCGGCGTGGTGGCGACGCTGGGCACCGCGCTTACCGAGGAGCAGGCGCGCTTGATGAAGCGGTATGCGCCGGAGGTTTGGGTCGGTTACGACGGCGATTCGGCGGGGCAAAAGGCGGCGCTGCGCGCGCTGGATATCCTTGAACCCACGGATTTGGCCGTTCGGGTGATCGATTATCCGTCGGGCATGGACCCGGATGACTTTATCCGGGAAAAGGGGCAGGAAGGCTTTGCGGCGCTGGAAAAATACGGGGCCGCGGAGTACCGGATGCTCCGGGCGCGCGATGGGTTGGATATTTCCACGCAGGATGGAATGACGCAGTACGCGCTCAGATGTTGCGAAATTCTGCGCAGGGTCAAAAGTCCGATCGAGATGGAGAATCACTTGCGCAGATTGGTCAACGAGACGGGGTACGATCGGGAAATTCTGCTTCGGCAGATCGGCGCGGTCCAGCCCCGGCAGACGATGCCCGCGGCGCGGCACAGTCGGAGCGAGAGAGAGGATACGCAAACCGATTTGGCGGAGCGCGCGCTGTTGACCCTGCTCGCGCGCGCGCAAATTCCGCAGGAGGCGGTTTGCGCCGAGGATTTTGATCCCGGCGTGCGCCAAAAGTTGGCGCAATGGTTAATCGAGGGCAAAGCGGTCAATGCTTTTTTGGAGCGGTTGGAGGGAAAAGAACTGGAGGAGGCAAATATGGCCCTCAATTATGAAAATTTGCCCGACGACCGCGAAGGCGCAATCAAGATGGCTGAGCAGAGCTTGCGCACGATTCGCCGCGCGCGCATTCAGAAGAGACTGGAGCGCTTGCAGGAGGAACTTGCGCAGGCGGATTCGGACAGGCGTCGCGCGCTCTTGATGGAAATTGACGAACTTACTAAGGATTTGGAAGATTGACCGGTCGAAAGGAGTGGCCAGCATGAAAAAGCAAAACGCGGAACTCATGGAAGCCCGTGTCCGTGAGCTGATTGAGACCGGCAAGGCCAGAGGCGTTTTAACGTATAAGGAAATCGTCGAGATGCTCGGCGATGTGGAATTGGACGCGGACCAGTTCGATAAAATTCTCGATACGCTTTCCGGACTGAATATCGAGGTCATGAAGGACGAGGCGATTCCCGAGGCCAACCCCGTGGCGGATGAGGCGGAGGAGGAAATCGATATTTCCGTTCCGGAAGGAATCTCCATTGACGACCCGGTGCGCATGTATTTGAAGGAGATCGGCAAGGTGCCGCTTCTGAGCGCGGAAGAGGAAATCGAATTGGCCAAGCGCATGGAGGCGGGGGATGAGGAAGCCAAGCGCCGCCTCAGCGAAGCGAATCTGCGCCTGGTCGTTTCCATTGCCAAGCGCTATGTGGGCCGGGGAATGCTGTTTTTGGATTTGATCCAGGAGGGAAACCTGGGCCTTATCAAAGCGGTGGAAAAGTTTGACTATCGCAAGGGATACAAGTTTTCGACGTATGCGACCTGGTGGATTCGCCAGGCCATTACCCGCGCCATTGCGGATCAGGCGCGTACGATTCGCATTCCCGTGCATATGGTCGAAACCATCAATAAGCTCATTCGCGTCTCCAGGCAGCTTTTGCAGGAATACGGCCGCGAGCCCCTGCCTGAGGAAATCGCGGAAGAGATGGGAATTCCCGAAGACAAGGTGCGCGAAATCATCAAGATCGCGCAGGAACCGGTCTCCTTGGAAACGCCGATCGGCGAGGAAGAGGACAGCCATTTGGGAGATTTTATTCCCGATGACGACGCGCCTGCCCCGGCGGAGGCGGCAGCCTTTACGATGCTCAAGGAACAGCTGATGAACGTGCTTTCCACGCTCACGCCGCGCGAGGAAATGGTTCTGAAGCTGCGGTTCGGATTGGAAGACGGCCGCGCGCGCACGCTCGAGGAAGTCGGAAGGGAATTCAAGGTCACTCGCGAGCGCATTCGCCAGATCGAGGCCAAGGCGTTGCGCAAATTGCGCCATCCCAGCCGCTCGCGTAAACTCAAGGATTCCATCGACTGATGAAAATCGCGCTGGATAAGCGCCTTGAGGCCGCGTGCCGGATGCTGGGCAAGTGCGAATGCCTGGCGGATATCGGCGCAGATCACGGAAGACTGGGCGCGTATATGCTTCAAAACGGGCTGTGCCGATTTGCGCAGCTTACCGATTGTTCCGATGCGTCTTTGCATAAGGCGCGTCGGTTGATTTATGGATTGGGCTTGTCCGATCGCGTGGAATTCCTGGTGGGAGATGGGCTGGAGGCGCTGAGACGGCCGGCCGATGGCGTGGTGATCGCAGGCATGGGCGGCCAGACGATCGCAGGTATCCTCGAGCGCGGCAGGGAGAAACTTTCGGGCGCGAGGGCGATTCTGCAGCCCAATGTGGCGCAAAGAGAATTGCGATTGCGGGTTTGCCGGGCCGGGCTGCGCATTGTGGATGAGGATCTGGCCTTCGACGGCGGAAGACTGTATGTGCTCATGGCCGTGGAAGAAGGAGAAATGTTCCTGGAGGAAGAAGAGGCGGAGATTGGTCCCGTGCTTTTGCGCAGGAATCCCCCGCTTCTGGCGGAGTACGCGCGCTTCCGCCTGCGCGTTGCGCGCAAAGCGCTGCGGGGCGCCGTGCGCTCTGCCGAGGACGCGCGTCCTCTGGAAAAGCAAATCGCCATTTGGGAGGGATTGCAATGCGAGTGACGGTCGGCGACATCGCGAAGGTTCTGGAAACCCTTGCGCCCCGCGAATTGGCGGAGGAATGGGACAATCCCGGCTTGCTCGCGGGCAGCGCGGGCCGGGAAGTACAAAGGATTTTGCTGGCTTTGGATCTACGGCCGCATGTGATTGACGAGGCGGCTTCCCTCGGGGCGGAATTGATCGTCACGCATCATCCCATTCTCTTTCGCGGGCGAAAGAATTTGGTGGAAGACGATGCGGAAGGCGCGCTGCTGTGCAAACTCGTGCGCTCGGAATGCGCGTTGATTGCGGTACATACGAATTTTGACAGCGCCGAACGCGGCGTCAACGATGCCCTGGCCGAAAAATTGGGCCTCCGGGAGATACAGAGCCTGGAAAGCGGAATGCGCCTGGGAAGTGTGAACCCGACGCAGTTTCGAGAACTGCGGGCAACGGTAGGGCAGCGGCTGGGCGACGTGGTGCGCGCCTATGGCGATCCCGCGCGGGAGATTCGCCGCGTGGCGGTGCTTGGCGGCGCGGGCGGCGGATATTGGCGCATTGCACGCGAGGCGGGAGCGGACGCATATGTGACCGGCGAAATCGCCTATCATTTGGGATTGGAGGCCATGGACGAAGGCCTGTGCGTTATGGAAGCCGGACACGCGGCCACGGAGCGCCCGGCCATCGGTTTACTCAAAGATGGTTTACAAAACGCGCTGGATGCGCTACAATGGAATATAATCGTTATGGAGAGCTCTCAGGAGCCGTTCGTGGGCGCGTGAGCGTGCCTGATCATAGGAGGAATGAACGTGCAGTTGGACAAACTCTGGGAATTTATGCAGGTGGACATGGAGACGGATACGTTCGAAAATCAGATGCGCCAGTCGCCCAACCGCCAAAGGCTGATCAAGCAGCGCAACTTTCTGATGGAACAGCAGAACAATATGAAGAAGCTGGAGGCCGACGTCGCGGTGATGCAGGATCGGCTCGAGGCCGTGGAGGACGAAGCAAAGCGCCTGGAAAGCGTGCTTTCCGCCCTGAGCGCGGAGGTGGAAGGCAATCCGCCCCAATCGATTGAAGAGGCCAATCAGAAGGCGGAGTCGGCGCTCAAACTCGTCGATACGCTCCGGCACTACGAGCAGGAATTGCAGAAGATGCGCAAGGATGCGGAAGCGCGGGATCGCCAGCAAAAGGAGATTCGCGTGCGCGCGGCCAAGACCAAGCAGGAATATGACCAGCTCAAGCAGGTCTACGATCAGGAATTTAAGCGCGATACGCAAAAACTCAACCAGATGCGCGCCAATATTGAGCGGGAGGCCGCCAAGCTCGATCCGATTCTGGTGCAGCGCTATCGCACGATCAAGCAGCATTGCACGCCGCCGATGGCCAAGCTCGTGGACGGCCAGTGCAGCGGATGCTTTATGTCGCTTCCTTCGGCCACGCTGCGCGAACTCAAGCTCGGGGAAAAGACGGTCGAGTGCGACAATTGCGGAAGGATCCTCTACGATCCCAAGGATTGAGAA
>DVMU01000128.1 GCA_018714825.1 Candidatus Pullichristensenella excrementigallinarum | reverse complement strand
TATTCCGCGTCAAAGCGCAAGGTCATGTACCGCGCTATCCATCCGGTCACGCCGATTTGAGAGGCGGCATAGAACACGCCGGCAATTAACAAAAACACGTTTCGAGGCCGGGAGAGATAGCCCTTGAGCATGGATCCGCTCAGCTTTGTTTCGGAGGAAACTTCCCGGACATCGATTCGCCGATGGGTTTTTAATCCGATCAGCACGAATCCCAGGAACAGTGCGCCGAACACTCCGGCGCTGACCCAATAGACGTCCCTCCAGCCGGAATAAGAGAGCACATAGGAAGCCAACAGCGGGGTCAACAGTCCGCCCACGCCGAAGCAGCCGTGCAAGAGGCCCAGGCACTTGGCGCTGTTTTCCCGATGCAGATCGATGATATAGCTGTTGGCATAGCTGTCGGTCAAGCCGCCGCCCATACCCAATACGACGCACACAGCCAACAATGCGGGAAAATTGGACGAGGCCCCGGTGAGAAGCAACATCAACCCTTCCAGGGCGCCGCTGAAAGCGAGCATCCAGAATTTTTTGACCCGTCCCTGCAAAAGCGGCGTCAAAAACAGCGCCACCAGGCTCCCCAGGCTGATCATGCTGGACATCATGCCCTGGTTGGCTCCGGCCAGGGAAAACTCGTCGATGATGGGGTTCATCGTAATGTTGATCAGGTTGTTGCACAACGCATAGCCGCAGACAAGTAATAGGATCGCCACCGTCAACCAAGTAACGGCGCGCCGTGCCAAGGACTTTTGCATTTTGTACACTTCCATTGTTTTAAAAAATAAGGGAGAAAATCCAACGATTGGGGAAGACCAAGGAAAAGTGCGGGAAGGAAGCCGCGCCGGAAGGCGCGGCTTGCGATTGATCGTTTATTGCCGGACGGATTTGGAACGGTTGTAAAGGATCAACAGAAGCACCACGATGACGCCGTTCAGGATATTGCGCAGGGGCTGGGACAGGGCCAGCGTGGTCAGCGCGTTGGAGAGAACGGTCATCAACAAGGCGCCCGCGATGGTGCCGCCGAAGGTGCCGATGCCTCCGGAAAAGGAGGTGCCGCCCACGATTACGGCAACCAGGGAAGTAAAGGCATAGTCGTCAAAAATCTGGCAGCGCGCGGTATTCATGTATGCTGCGCCCAACATTCCTGCAAAGGAAGAAAGCAGGCCGGAGAAGACATAGGTGAGGATTACAATGCGATTGACGCGCACGCCCGTGAGCCGCGCGGCCACGCGATTGTTTCCGACCATGTACATCTGCTTGCCGAAGCGTGTGCGATTGATCACGAACAACACCAGTGGGAAGATGAGCATTGCGTAGAACACAATGAAGGGAATGACGCCTCCGATGCGCGCGGTTACGGATTTGACAAACAGCGGAGAGGCGTATCCTGAAGGACTTCCCTGGGTAAACACATACTGAAGCCGCGTCACAATATTGGAGATTGCCATGGTGACGATCATCGGAGGAAGTCCTATCTTTACTACGCAGATTCCGTTCATCGCGCCGATCGCCGCGCCCATGAGCAAGGCCATGACCAGGACTTGCACGAAATGTCCGTTCTGTCCGTTCATGGTGTAGGTGGTGAGGATGGCAGCCGCGGACATGACCGAGCCCACGCCGAAATCGATGCCGCCGCTGATGAGCACCATGGTCTGTCCGGCTGCGGAGATGGCCAGGAGCGTGGTCATCAGGATAATCGATCCGATGGCGGTCGGGTTCAGGCCGTTGGGGTTGATCAAAACCGTAATCAAAAACAGAAGCGCGGCCAAAATCAGCGCCATGCGCGCGGGACTTGCCTTGACAAAATGCTTCAACGAACTTGAAAAGCCCATGCGGGCGGTACTTGCGTTATTTTGCATACTTTTCACCTCGCCGGAACTGTTTGACAAGCCCTTGCTTGAGCGTCTCGCGCTGGGCCTTGGCGGTAACGATCGTCATAAACAGCCCGAGCAGCAAGATTACGTCGGAAACCATGTTCTGCCAGTAAGAAGTGACCGCGAATCCCGGAATAATTTTGGGAAGCAGCGTAAACAGGTAGTATACCGTGTTCTGAATCACTACGAAGAACCCCGCGCCGAAGACTGCGCACGACATCGAACCCCAGCCGCCGAAGCCCAGTCCACCGAGAATGCACGCCGACAGCGAGCGCAGGCCGTAATCCTCTGCCTGCAGCGGGTTTCCCGAAGCGGTCATCAGAGTCAGGCAGATGCCCGCGATTCCCGTGATCACGCCTTTAAGCACGAACGCTTGGATCTGTACCTTGACCGGATTGATTCCGGCAGCAAAGGCGTTGCGGGGATTGCCGCCCACAGCGTAGATGTAGCGGCCGAACTTCGTCCGTTTCAGATAGAGCCATGCACAGAATACCAGAAGGATGATCAGAAGCGCAACCGGCAAAAAGCCGAATAGGGGGGATTGATACGGCTTCCAATACGCCTTGGGAACCTTGCCCTGGGGAATATCCATGACCAGAACATTGACGCCCTTGATGATAAAGGTCATGGCGTAGCCAACCAACAGCGGCGGAAGGCGCAACACCGCGCAGCCGAATCCGGACAGGAGCGACGCGGCCACGGCGGCGAGAATCGCGCACAACCAGCCCACTTCTACCGGCGCGCCCAGTTCCTGCGGAATCATGATGCAGACCACGTTGACCAGCGCGATTTGAATGCCGATGGACATGTCCAATGTACCGGAAATCAGAAGAAGGCTCTGCGCCATGGTGACCAGGATAAACGGGGCGTTGGACGTGATCAGGGTGCTCAGCGCGTTGGGATTAAAGAACGCAAGCGCGTTGCCGGAGGCGAATCCCTGGATGACGGTATTGAGCACGATGGAGATCAAAAAGAGGATAAAGCCCGTAAACGCAGGGGTTTTGCGAAACCTGAGATAAGAACTCCTGATGCCGTTCATTTTTGCACCGCCTCCTCTTTCCCCGTCATGCCCATCATGCAGGCGACCAGCCTCTGGGCGTTCTTGCTTTCTCCCGAGAGCATTCCGGAGACCTTGCCTTCATAGAACACATAAATGCGATCTGCGATGGCCAACAATTCATCTGTATCGCTGGCGGACATAATGACGGTCATGCCGTCCTTGGCGCACTGGCGCAAGATGTCGTGGATCTCGAGGCGGGAATGAATGTCTACGCCCTTGGTGGGGTCATCCAGCAACAGAAGCTTCGGCCCCATGGCGATCCATCGCGCCACCACCAATTTTTGTTGGTTGCCTCCGGAAAGGGAATTGGCGGGATTTTTGAGCTCGCCGATTTTAATGCGATATTTTTCCACCGCGTTGCGGGCGAAATTTTTTACCGTAGAGGCCTTTAAATAGGAAAACAGCCCGCCCTTTGCCGCATTGCCGGCAAAGATATTTTCGGAAATCGTGCGCTCGGCAAAAATGGCTTCGCGGTTGCGTTCACCGGAGATAAAGCCGATGCCGCTCTTTACGCCGTCCGCCGGAGCCTTAAAGCGGCGATCCTTTCCCAGAAAGCGGATCGTTCCGTTCTCGGGCTGAATTTCGCCGAGCACCGCGCGGATGAGTTCGGATTGGCCCTGGCCTTCCAGGCCGCCGATGCCGATGATTTCCCCTTCATAGGCCTTGAGGGAAATGTCTTTGACCTTGGGCGAGATTTTGAGATTTTCCACATCCAGTACCGGAACGGCGTCCGCGGAAAAGTGATGCTCGACAGTGGGATTTTTGTCGCTCACTTCCGGACGCTTGCCGGTCATGTAAAAGACGATATCGGAAAGCGTGAGCTCCGAAACGGGCGCGGAGATTACGGTTTCGCCGCCGCGCATAATCGTCGCGCTGTCGCATATCTGGAAGATTTCGTTCATGCGGTGCGTGACGTAGACCATTGCCACACCCTCTTCGCGCAACTCGCGCAGCACCCGGAACAAAATGTCGATTTCATCATGATGCAAGGCGGCGGTCACTTCATCCAGGAGCAACAGGCGCGGCTTGTGCTTGACGGCCTTGGCAACCTCCAACATACTTTGGGCGGAGGGCATGAGCGTATTGACGTAATCGTTGGGATCACAATCAATTTGAAAACGCTCCAACAGTTCGTTGACTTCGCGAAGCGCCTTTTTGCGATCGACCATCCCCATCGATCCCATGGGCTCGTTGCCCAGGAGGATGTTGTCGATCACGCTCATGGTAGGAATCAGGCTCAGATCCTGAAACGCAGTGGCAATCCCGTATTTCCGGGAATCCATGCCCGAACGGATCTGGATGGGTTTTCCGTCCATGAGCACCTCGCCGCCGTTTGGGTTGACGAGGCCGGCCAGCACCTTTACCATCGTGGATTTGCCCGAACCGTTGCTGCCCAGAAGCGCCGTGATCTTTCCCGGTTCAATGGTGAGCGACGCCTTTTTGAGCGCAACGACGGCATCGAATTGCTTGTCGATTCCCCGCATCTCAAACATGGGAGAACACCTCCAAATGTGCATTGGGAAACTGGAAACTCTGAAAGGGACTTGGCCGGCGGAAACCCACCGGCCAAGCGGTCCCGGAAGACGGGCGCCGGAAAAGGCGCGGGTTCCGGATTAGTTGAAGTACTGCTCCGCGACCTCGTCGATGGTCAGCCAGTAGCTGATCGCGTCGCCCGCGGCCATGCTCTCGGCCATCTCGCGGTAGTCTTCCTGGTTCTCATAGGTGTACCAGATCTTGGAGGGCAGGTAGATGCTGTGATAGAGCTCGTTGCCGTTCTCATACACATCGTCCTTGAGGGTCTTGCCCATGATCTGGTTGATGCCGAAGTTGAGGGCCGAAGCGCCCACTCCCGGCGGGTTGGAGACGACGATGTAGGGGAGCACTTCCTCTTCCGCGTTGATCTCAAGCATCCTCTGCATGTATTCGCCCGTATCGCCGAAGCCGATGAACTTGGGAAGCTCCGCGCCCGCGGCGTCATAGGCGGCCAGCACGGCCTCAGCGCCCTGGGAAACCAGCACGCCGTCAAATTCCAAACCGGAATTGAGGATCTCCGTCATGATCTGCTGGCAGAGGGTGTTGTCCCAATCGTGGTTGTAGTAGCCCACGACCTCCAGGCCCTGCTCCTCGATGCCCTTGTCAAATCCGTTCTGACGGAAGGTATTGGCGGCGTTGCCCTCGATGGCGTTGATCATGACAACCTTCGCGCCTTCGCCCAGAACTTCGCCCGCGTAGGTCGCGGTCTTGTAGCCCAGATAGTACTGGTCGGTGCAGATGTTGAGGATCTCAACATCCTCGGAGAGGTACTCACAGTCGCAGTTGATGTAAACAATGCCCGCGTCCTGCGCCTTCTCGATGACCGGGTCCAGACCCGTGGCGGCAACCGGGTTGACGAGAATGATGTCGTATCCCTCGTTGATGGAGTTCTGGATCTGTTGGGTTTCCGTCGCGGCGTCCCAGTTGGAGACGAACGAGGCATAGGTGATGTCGTAGCCGTATTCGCTCGCGGCGGCGGCAGCATCCTGGATGTCCTGTTCGTAGCGGACACGGTAGGCGTTGCCCTCGATGACTGCGTTGTGGGATGCGAGCTTCAGCGTCTCGGCAGAAGCGACGCCCACTGCCAGCAGCATCACGGCCAACAGGATGGTGAGAACCTTCTTCATGTGTTTTCCTCCTTCAGAGTTTCTATACGATCAAAGCATTCGCTTTGACTTCGCATAATTATAAAGATATTATAGCATTTTAACAGTTAAAATGCAACTTGAATGCCCATAAAATTTGCAAATTTCGTCACATCGTTTCAATTAGGTTGCGGAAATACTTTTGTGCGAGGCGGATTTGATTTTCAATATAATCATTGAAACCAAGTACCTTTCCGTTGCGGAAGGGCATGTGGCAGAATTCATAGTTAATGTAACCCGCATACCCGATGTCTTTGAGCGCCTTGATAAACATCGGATAATTGGTCAGAATCGGCTGCGTATGCGGGTCGAAGGAAACCATCTCCACAGAGCCGTCCTCATTTTCTACAAATTCCGCG
>DVMU01000127.1 GCA_018714825.1 Candidatus Pullichristensenella excrementigallinarum | reverse complement strand
AGCCCGCCAGATCGCGCACGATCTGCATCACCTGTTCCTGATAGACCATGCACCCATACGTTACATCCAAAATCGGCTTGAGCAGCGGGGTGAGATATTGGACGCTCTGAGGATTGTGCTTTCCCTCGATATAGCGCGGGATGGACTCCATCGGCCCGGGCCGATAGAGCGAGATGGCGGCGATGATGTCCTCGAAATTCTCCGGCCGCATGTTGGTCAGGAACAGGCGCATCCCCGTAGATTCCAATTGGAACACGCCGTCGGTCTCTCCTTCGGAGATCATTTGATAAACCGCCGGATCGTCCAGGGGGATGTCCTCCGGACGGAAGCGCGTTTCCCCGCCCTCCACGGCCAAATCGATGGTATCGTTGATCACGTTGAGCGTGCGCAGGCCCAGGAAATCCATCTTGAGCAGGCCCAACGCCTCGAGAGTGCCCATGGGGAACTGGGTGGTAATCACCTCGTCGTTGGTCTGCAGCGGCACATAATCGCTCACCGGACGGCTGGTAATGAGCACGCCCGCCGCGTGCGTGGAGGCGTGGCGGGGCATCCCCTCGAGCTTTTTCGCGGTATCCAGCATCCGGCGGACGTTTTCGTCCCCTTCATAGAGCCTGCGCAATTCTCCGGAAAGGCTCATCGCGCGATCGAGGGTCATGCCCAGTTCAAAGGGCACGAGCTTCGCGATCTGATCGGTCTGCTGAAAGCTCATGTCCATCACGCGGCCCACGTCGCGGATCACCGCGCGCGCGGCCATGGTTCCGAAGGTGATGATCTGGGCCACATGATCCGCGCCGTAGCGCCTTTCCACATATTGGATGACCTCGCCCCGGCGCTCGTAATCGAAATCCACGTCGATATCCGGCATGGAGATGCGTTCCGGGTTCAAGAACCGCTCGAAGAGCAATTGGTATTTCAAAGGATCGATGCTGGTGATCCGGAGCGAATAGGCCACGATCGAGCCCGCGCCGCTTCCCCGACCGGGCCCGACGCCAATCCCCTGTTCGCGCGCGTAGCGGATAAAATCCCATACGATCAGGAAATAATCCACATAGCCCATCGAGGAAATGACCTGCAATTCGTATTCAAGCCGCTGCCAGGCATCCTGTCGATCCGGCCCGTAGCGCTCGACCAAGCCCTTCTCGCAGAGCTTGCGCAGGTACTTTTCCGGATCGTCCTCGCCTTCGGGCAGCGGAAAGCGCGGCAGGTGCGTGGTGGAAAAATCAAATTCCACCCGGCACCGCTCGGCGATCTTATTTGTGTTTTCCAGGGCGTCCGGGAAATTGGGAAAAACCGCGCGCATCTCCTCTTCGGATCGAACGTAGAGCTGGTCTGTGGACATGCGCATCCGGTTTTCATCCGAAAGCGTCTTGCCGGTCTGGATGCACATGAGCACTTCCTGCGCGTCCGCATCCTCTCGGGTGAGATAGTGGCAGTCGTTTGTAGCCACGAGCGGGATCTCCATCTCCCGCGCCAGCCGCACCAGCCGCGGCAACACCTGTTTTTGTTCGGGGATTCCGTGATCCTGGATCTCGATAAAGAAATTGTCCTTGCCGAAGATGTCTATGTACGTTTCGGCCATTTTGCGCGCTTCCTGTTCTCGGCCGTCGAGCAGGAGCTTGGGAATATCCCCCGAAAGGCACGCCGAAAGCGCGATCAGCCCCCCGGAATACTTTTTCAGGGTTTCGTAATCCACGCGCGGCTTGTAATAAAATCCGCGCACAAAGGCTTCGCTGTCGAGCTTGATAAGATTTTGATAGCCCTCCTGATTTTCGCACAGCAACACGAGATGGCTGTACTCGCGCGCGACATACGATTTGTCCTCCATATTGGGACAGACGTACACCTCGCAGCCGATCACGGGATGAATGCCGTTGGCCTTGGCCTCCCGGTAGAAATCCACCACCCCGTACATCGCGCCGTGATCCGTTATGGCGCAGGCCTCCATCCCCAATTCCTTGAGCCGTCCCATCAGGGGCTTGATGGAGCACGCGCCATCCAGAAGGCTGTATTCGGTGTGCAGGTGCAGATGTGTAAACATTCTATCCTCCGTAAGTGTATGTCTTCCTCCCGCAGGAATTCCACATTTGCGCGGGCATTAGTCTCATTGGGCCGTCACATATTGCCGGATTCCCTCAAACGTCTTTTCCCCGATGCCCGGAATCTGCAAAAGCTCTTCCGCTTGCGAAAATCCGCCCTCCGCCTCCCGATAGGCGAGGATGCGGCCCGCGATCGTCTCCCCAATGCCCGGGAGCATCTCCAATTCCTCCAGGCTGCAGGTGTTCAGATCGACTCGGTAAGCCTCGGAAGCAACCGGGCGCAGGGGAAGAAGCTCTTCCCAGCGCCCGGCCCAGCGCGCGCAGAAGACGATCAGGATCAATAGTCCCAGGGCCACCCCAAATATCCAGGTCCCCGCGCGCTTCATAAGGCTCCCCCTTTAGCGAAGAGTCGTTGCGTTGCGGACGATGCGGTTGATGTCTTCCGCCAAATCGTCCGCGGACTGGCCGCCGCGAATCTTATCGGAAATTTCAAAGACGTCGTTGACATCCTCTTCCTCGCTGGTGACGGCCACGGTCTGAATCGTGGGATCGGCCTCGCGAACCGCGCCCGCGACCATTTCGCGGATGCGCTCGGTCGTCTCGCCCTTGTACTGCGGATCATACTTTACGGCCACCAGCGCCGTAGTCCCCGTGACCACCACGCGGCTCTGCGAAATTTCGGAGAGATTGTTGATCGCGGTTTCCACCTGGGCGGCGTTGTTTCCCCAATCAAAGCGCGTCGCCGCGCCGGAGCCCTCCACGCCCGCCATGTCCGAGCTGCCCACGTCGCCGGTATTGTTCATTCCAGCGCTCGCCGAGGGCTGCATACTCACCTGCGGATCATCCTTGGTCTGATTGGCGGAATTCATACAACCCGCCAACACCAGCGCGGCCACAACGACCGTCCACGTCAGAAAAAACCATTTGTTGCGTTTCATATCGCATTCCTCCTTGCAGAAGGTAGTTTGCACAGAAGGAAGCAAATTCAAACCATGGAATTGGCTGTGCATTTTTGCCAGTTTTGATCAGTCTTCCTCGCGATAAAAGCAGCAGCCCCCGATAAATTCGCGCAGGATGGAATTGATCGGGATTTCGTCCTCCACATCCGCGGTGCGCAAATAATTGAGGAATTTTACCAATCGCCTCGCCAGCGTGTAGCACTCGCTTTCGGGCGGCACCGCGCACAGCATCGGATAGACGTACTTTTTCATAATCGGCAGCTCGTACGCCAGAACGGAATTGAACATCGCGTCCGCCTCCTCCTGATAGGGGAAGATATAATTTTCCTCCCCATTGCGCACCGAGGGCCACATGGCCATGGTCTCCTCCGGCGAGGTGCCGCGGAACTGATAATCGCGTACAATGCGCCTTAAAAGCCGCGCGTCGGTGGTGCGGATGCGGTTGTGATCGTCCAGATTGAGCATGGTCAGGGCGCTGATATAGACCTTGAACTTCATTTCCCGCGGCACGGATTCCGTCAATTGTTCGTTGAGGGCGTGAATTCCCTCGATCACGATCGGCTGATCCGGCCCCACGCAAAATGTGTGCGTCGCGGAGCTTCTTTCCCCAGTGACAAAATCAAAGATCGGCGCTTCCACGGCCTCTCCCTGCAGCAGTTTGACCAGATGTTCGTCCAAAAGCGGCACATCCAATGTATCCAGCCGCTCCAGATCCTGCTTTCCGTCTTCCCCTACGGGAATATCCTTCCGATCAAGATAGTAATCATCCAAGGAGAGCTTCATCGGACGAAGCCCCAGGGCCTTGAGCGCGATGATCAGGCGATGGGCAAAGGTCGTCTTGCCCGAGGAAGACGGCCCCGCAATGAGAATCAGCCGCGCGCCGCTTTCCACAAACTGATCCGCGATTTTTTCGATGCTGCGCTCATGGAGCGCCTCGTTGACGCGGATAAATTCGCGGAAGCGGCGCTTTTCGATCATCTCGTTGATATCCGCGGCGTTTTCGCATTTGAGGATTCCGTTCCAGCGGCCAGTTTCCCCAAAAGTTCGCATGAGTTTGGGCAGATCGCGGAATGGAGCGACGTTGCCGGGATTGTCTTTGTCCGGCGTCCGCAAGAGAAGCCCCGGCAGATAGCACCGCAGCGCGAACACGCTCACATACCTTGTCGAGGGCGCCATCTCCCCATAAAAGTACTCGTACATCCCGTCCAATTCGTAAAAGCGGAATTTATCGAAATTGCGGTAGCGCAAAAGCCGCAATTTGTCCATCTGCCCCGTCTTTTCGAAATACTCGTTGGCCTCTTTTTTCGTGGTCTCGATTCTCCGGATGGGGAGATCCTCCTCCACCAGCAGGCGCATCTCGCGTTCCAGCCGCGCGACCAACGCGCGCGTGACGGTCGTTCCCGGAAGGCGCACAAACAGCGCCTGTCCAAAGGAATGCTCAATGCGCACCCGCGCGCCCGGAAGCACCCGCCGCGCCGCGGCCAGGAGCACAAATTGGATCGTCCGTTCGTAGATGCGGCGACCTTCCTCATCAAAATACGTCAGAACGCGCGCGCAAACGCCGTCCTCCACCATGGCGTTGAGAGAAACCGCCCGTCCCCCGACGCACACGCCCAGGGCGCCCTTTCCTCCTCCCGGAAGGCTCCTGATCACTTCCTCATATCTCTGGCCTTTTTCGCAAGGCACGTTTCTCCCATTCAGCAGGATATTCACGTTCCTGTCCTCCTTGTTGTTGGGTTTTATTATAGCAAATCGGCTTGTCCTCCGCAATCGCAAACCCGGTTTTTTGTCTTGTCCAAGGAAAAATAAACTTATGTTCGATAGATTTTCCCCAAGGGCTGTGCTATAATCGTACTAGCGATCAGAAAGGAGAAATTCCTGTGGCAGATAAAAAAACGGAAAAAAAGGGCGCTTCCCGCGTGCTGGGCGATGATCGCAAGCGCGCGTTGGAAGTTGCGCTGGGAAAGATAGAAAAGGATTTCGGCAAGGGCTCGGTGATGCGTCTGGGGGACGCGGCCAACCGCCTACAGGTGGAGGTCGTGCCCACGGGCTGCCTGCATCTGGATTTTATCCTGGGCGTGGGCGGGCTTCCGAAGGGACGCATCGTGGAAATCTACGGCCCGGAATCCTCGGGCAAGACCACCGTCGCGCTGCACTGCGTGGCGGAAGTGCAAAAGCGCGGCGGAACCGCGGCCTTTATCGACGCAGAACACGCCCTGGACCCAGTCTACGCCAAGGCGTTGGGCGTGGATATTGACGAACTGTACGTCTCCCAGCCCGATAACGGCGAGCAGGCGCTGGACATCTGCGAGGCGCTGGTTCGTTCGGGCGCGATCGACATCGTGGTCATCGACTCGGTGGCCGCCCTGGTGCCCAAGGCCGAAATCGAGGGCGATATGGGAGACAGCCATGTGGGCCTGCAGGCTCGGCTGATGAGCCAAGCCCTGCGCAAGCTCGCGGGCGTGATCTCCAAGACCAACGCCATCGCCATCTTCATCAATCAATTGCGCGAAAAGGTCGGCGTGATGTACGGCAATCCCGAAGTCACCACCGGCGGCAAGGCGCTCAAATTCTATGCCTCCGTGCGCATCGACATCCGCAAGGGCGAGCCGATTAAGGACGGAAGCGCCGTCATCGGCAACCGCGTCAAGATCAAGGTGATCAAAAACAAGGTGGCGCCGCCGTTCAAAAGCTGCGTGGTGGACATGCTCTATGGCGAGGGCATCTCCCGCGAAGGCGAACTTCTGGATCTTGCGGCGGAACGCGGGCTGATCACCAAGGCCGGCGCGTATTATTCCTACGAGGGCCAGCGCATCGGCCAGGGCCGCGACGCGGCGCGCAAATATCTCAAGGACAATCCCGACATATTCTCCGCCATCGAGGAAACGCTCCGCAGGGAATTTGCCGGCGGCTCCACGCCTTCGACCGTTGTGGAAGAGGAGCCCGAAGAGGAAGAAGAGGACGATCTCTCCCTGGACGAAATCGAATAATTTCCCGGATCTTCGCATCAGAAACCCGAAGGCTTCGCGCCTTTGGGGCTGCGTGTCAAAATTCTTTGACACGCTCCATGAAAATCCAAGGATTTTCATGGACGAGGAAAAACCCTGCGGAAATCTGAAAATCTCCCGATTTTCCGGGCGATTTCCTGACGGGCGGAATTGTTTTTCCTCCGCTTATGCTCCGGAAAAACCGAGCGCGCCGTACACGCCGCCGCGCTCGATTTGGAATTTGGAAGGCGCCTGCCCACATGGCTCTTTCGACAGTCTGAGGCCCCGGGCAATGCTCGGGGCCTTCTTGCAACTCAGCGCTTATCCAGAACGGCGGGCCGGACTCCTTTCCTGCGCGCCGCGCGCTTTTCCATGAGGATCGTAAATGCCAAAGAGCCGATCAGCAGCCAGCCGTAGACGAAGGTCTTCAGCGTCGTATCCGCCTGCAGAATGCTGAAGGCATTGGAAATCAATTGCAGCAACAGGATCGACAGCGTCACTCCCAGAACGCTTCCGCGCCCCCCGTCGGGATGGATGCCGCCGAGCACTGCGATCAGCAGCGAAAGCAGCGTATAGGAGCTTCCGTAGTCCGATTTAGCGGAACCGAAGTGCGAAGCAATGACCAGCCCGCTCACGCCGCCGAGGATTCCCGAAACCATATACGTCAGAAGCGTGACTTTGAGAATGCTGATGCCCGAATACCGGGAGGCTTCGGCGTTGCTGCCCATGAACAGCACATGGCTTCCAAATACCGTGCACTTTGTCAAAAACGCCATGGCGGCCACCACGGCCAGGAAGATAAACAGCACAATGGGAATGCTTCCCACGCTGCCGTTGGCGATTTGGATGAACTTTTCGGGCAGGCCGTTGAGCGCCGGACCGGTCGTAATGGCCAGGCCCAATCCTCCGAAGAGCTGCAAGCCGCACAGCGTCACCAACATGGCCGGGACGCGCAAATAGCCGATCATGAATCCGTTAAACAGGCCGCAAGCCGCTCCCACGAGAATCCCAGCCGCGCATCCCAGCGCGATGGACGCGCCGCTTCCTCCCATGCCCAGCATGATTTTGGCCGCGACAATCCCCACAAGATTGGCAATGCCCACAAGCGACAGGTCAATGCCACCGGAGAGCATGGCCAGCATCATGCCGTAGGCAATGATGCCGTATTCCGGAAACTGGAAAATCATGGAGCGGAGGTTGTCCACGCCGTAATAGCTTCCCGGCGCCACAATCGCCATGACCAACAGCACTGCCGCCACCAACAGCAGCAATGTCTTGAGGCTGCGATCCATGGATTGTATCTTCTTCATCCGCTCACCTCCTAAACCTTGGGTCCCTGCGCGATGCGCTTGGCGCGGAGGGATGTAATCGAGGTTCCCAACACAATCACCAGGCCCACCACGAATTTCTGCCAATAGGTAGGGACACCCAGCATAATCAGGTTATTTTGGATCAGCGTAATCAGGCACACACCCAGAATCGTTCCCAGGACACCTCCGTGCCCGCCGGTAATGCGCGTGCCTCCGACGACCACCGCAGCGATGACCATCATCTCGCTGCCCATCAGGTTCTTGGGATTGGCCGTGCGCATGAGGATGCAGTAGGCCATCGCCGCCAACCCCGTCACCGCTCCGGAAAAGGTATAGGCAAACACGCGAATGCGCCGCACGTTAAAGCCCGCGATGCGCGCCGCGTTGGCATCCCCGCCCACGGCGTAGATGCCACGCCCGAGCATCGTATATCGCAGGAGCACCGCCACGAAAACACACAAAAGGATTGGAATCAGAAATAGAATCGTGAGCTTGTACTCAAAGCCCGTGGGCGCGGTATAGGTGAAGAGATATTGTTTGGAAATCGCATCCACGCTGTCGGGCAAATTGGAAATCTCTCGCGAACCGAAGAACACGAGCAAACCGCCGTTGATGATGCTGCTGGTTCCCAGTGTGGCGATCAAGGGCGGCAACTGAATATGGGCAATGAGCAGCGCGTTAAACGCCCCGAAGATCAACCCGATGAGGATCGCCATGCCAAAGGCCAGAGGCACGCTGTCCAGATCCGCGTCGGTCATGATCTTGATGGGAATAAACAGCGCCGCGCAGGCAATCGCCGGAAAAGAAACATCAATGCCGCCGCTGATGATGATCAGCATTTCGCATACTGCAAAGCACAGCGTCACCAGCATGGCCCGGCATAGCGTAATGGCCGTGGAGACGCTTAAAAACGCCTGATTCCGCGTTCCAATGAGCACGCACAGCACTACGATGATGTACAAAAGAATCATCTGATTGGAAGTTAGAATTCCGGAAACGGATTTCTTCTTCATGCACTCGCCTCCCTTCCGCTCAGGAGATCGGCCAGCCGGCTCTCATCGCAATCTCCCGCGACCTCGCTTTCCAACCGGCCGTTGCGCATGACCAAGATGCGATTGCAATTGTCGATCAATTCCGGCAAATCATCGGAAATCACGATGATGCCCACGCCCTCCTGCGCGAGATCGCGCAAAATCCTGTGAATATCTGCCTTTGCACCCACATCCACGCCGACCGTCGGCCCATTGAGCACGAGCAGCTTGGGCTTGGTATTGAGCCATTTGGCAATGACCACCTTTTGCTGATTGCCGCCGGAAAGCGTGCGAATCGGCGGATCCACCGACGGCGCGACCACGCCGATCTTCTCCACCCAGCCCTCGGAATCGCGGCGCAGGGCCTGCTGATCGAGGGACAAGCCCCGGAAATACGCGGAAAGCGAAGCGGCCATGGTATTGTCCAGGATGGATCGATCGAGGAACAGGCCCTGTGTGAGCCGGTCCTCAGGCACATAGGCGATGTTGTTTTCCATGGCATCCGAGATATAGCGGATGTGAATTTCTTTCCCATTGAGGATGATCTTCCCCGAGTCCGCAGGCTGCACGCCGAAAAGCGCATCCCCAATTTCTCCGCGACCGCTGCCCAACAGGCCGGTAATGCCCAGGACATCTCCCCGCCTGAGGGTGAAGCTCACGTCCTCAAACGCGCCCTTGCGCGTCAGATGCTCGACGCGGAGCACCTCTTCCCCCACTTCACTGGGGCGATATTGCACCTGCGCGATTTCGCGACCGGTCAGGTCGTGCACAAAGCGGCGACGGTCGTATTCGCGAATATTTCCGCTGGAGACATACGCGCCGTTGCGCAGGATGGTGAGTGTGTCGGCAATTTCATAGATCTCATCGAGCTTGTGATTGACGATCATGATGGCCATGCCCCTGTCGCGAAGCGTGCGCACAATCGAAAAGAGCTTTTCCACTTCCCGGGCCGTGAGCGCGGTCGTCGGCTCGTCTAAAATGAGGAGCTTGGCGTCGTTGATGATGGCGCGCAAAATGGCGACCAATTGTTTGTTGGCCACCGAGAGCCGTTCCACTGGCAATTCCGGATCCATGTGCGCGCCGATGCGCTCCATGGCCTCCAGCGCCAGCGCCCGTACTTTTTTCCAATCCACCACCCGCGCGCCGGTCATCAGTTGGCGGTTCATGGCGATGTTTTCCATCACCGTCAGATTGGGGAACACCGCGAAATCCTGATAAATCACCTGAATGCCCCGCCGGATCGCGTCGATGGGGCGAAATTTTCCCACCGTCTTTCCCTCGATGCGGATGCTTCCCGCGTCTGCCGCATGTGCGCCGGAGATCACCTTGATCAAGGTCGATTTTCCGCTGCCGTTTTCTCCGGCCAGGCAGTGTACCTCGCCGAAGTTGATCGTCAAATCCACATCCTTGAGCGCATCGACACCGCCGAAAGACTTTCGGATTCCCCTCAGCTCCAGGAACGTATTTGCCACTGTTCCACCTCGTTTCCCGCTCGGCAACATTGGGAGGCCACCAAAATCCATCTGCTTAAGGAAATGGAATTCCTCCCATTGCCGTCAATACAAATTCATCAGGAATTGGAACATCGGCGACTTGTAGGCCGCTAAGAGCCTACAAGTCGCCGATGCATCTCCAGGGGGTGTATCTAAAGGGAAAGATTCTCAATCCGGGCGAATTCCGTACCTGTTCCCATGAAAATCCAAATTCTTCCGGATCAAATCGGCAAGAGTCCGAAACGCCGTTGGAAAGGCCTTCTCGGAAATTTAGAGACACGCCCCGGATTCTCTTAGAAGTTGTAGGCCTCGTCCGCGACGTTGGAAGCATCCACGTCGATCCAGGCATTGGCGTAGAACACGTTGTCCACCAGCGCCAGATCGTTATAGCCCTCGACCGGCAGACTCATGCCGTCTTCCGCGCGGCCCTCGAGCGTGGCAATCGCCAATTCGATCATGGCCTGGCCCGCCAAAGCCGGATCCCAGAAGCCGATCATGGAGATCGTTCCATCCTCAACATACTTGCCCGAAACCGAGACAAGCGAAGTTCCGATGATGGTGACCTGTCCGGCCAGTCCCAGCTCTTCCACCGCCAACGCGGCGCCCGCCACGTCTCCCATGGCGCTTCCCTGGATCGCCACGATGTTGGGATTCGCAGTCAGCGCTTCCTTGACCTTGTCATAGGCGGTAGACTGATTGTCCGCGGATTCCAAGGTGCCCACCTGCTTCATATCGGGGAAATTGGCTTCCTGGTAGGCCTGCGCGCCCTCGATCCACTGCATGTGCGAGGCCGAGGTCAGAGCGCCCACGATCTGGATGTATTCGCCCGTGCCGCCGGTCTTCTCGCCAATCGCGGCCATGAAGTGCTCGCCGTACGCGGTATTGTCGAAGGCTTCGATGTCATAATCCACATTCTGCAAGCCCGCCGCCTCATGGGTGATGACGACGATTCCCATCTCGCGCGCCTTGGCCAGGATCGGATCCAGCGCTTCCGTGTCAAACGGAACGACGCACAGCGCGTCATAGCCCGCGCCCAGGAGCGATTCCACATACGCCGCCTGATCCGCGCCTTCCACGGAGCCTCCATAGAAATAGTCGGTTCCGTTGGCCTCGTTGTACTCGTTGACGCCGACTTCCATGCGCTCAAACCACGCGATGCTGGTCATCTTCGGTACGACTGCGATCTTGTAGCTTCCTTCTGCAAACGCCGCGCAGGCGCTCACGAGCAGAAGAACCGCTATCAGCAGAGAAACCACCTTTTTCATAATTCCAAACCTCCCTCTTATTCCCTCGCCTCGCCGTTCTTCGCGAAGCGGAGTTTCCAATTCAAAAACAAAGCATAACCGTTGTTTAAAACAGTATATCATGTATAAAATTATTTGGCAACCCTGTTTTTACATTTTCCCTCTGTTTTATAAATGCGCGGCTTCTCCGTGAAGGTATTTATTTTACATAACCCGGGAAATTCCCTGACAATCCCCTTACGCGCGCCTGCTATGCTCTTTCCGAACCAAATAAAGAGAGGTGCGAACCATGAAACTGAGAAAAATCCTTGCAGCCATTCTTTCTCTGACGCTGGCGTTTGCGTCGATCCCGGCCTTTGCCGAAGAAAATGCCGCGACAACCCCCAAGTACGTCTTCATGTTCATCGGCGACGGCATGGGCAGCCCGCAGGTGACGGCCACGCAATACTACCTGGGCACAATCGAGAATCCGGATGCCGCGATTCCGACGCCCGCGGCGCTCTCCTTCACCGGCTTTGAGAACGTGGGGATCATGACGACTTACGATGCCACCAGCTTCTGCCCGGACTCTGCCTCCACGGCGACCTCCATGGCCTCGGGCAACAAGACGCTCTCGGGCGTGATCAACTACAATATCGACAAGACCGAATCCTTCAAGCTCATCACCGAGTACGCCAAGGAATCCGGCAAGAAGGTCGGCGTGATCACGACCGTTTCTCTGGATCACGCAACTCCGGCGGCCTACTACGCCAAGGTCGAAAGCCGCAGCCAGTATTACGACATCGCCGTGCAGGGCCTGACTGGTTCTACCCTCGACTTCCTGGGCGGCGGCAGCTTCCTTGAGCCCGATGGGGATGGGGCGCAGGAAAACCTCTTCGCGCTGGCTGAAGAGAACGGCTTTACCATTGCCGATACCAACGAAGCCATCCGTTCCCTGACGGCCGATTCCGGAAAAGTCCTGGCGATCTCCCCGGATCTGGCGGATTCCAGCGCCATGCAGTGGGAAATTGATCGCGTGCGCAACGCGCAGGACGGTACCGATTCCCTTGCGCTTTCGGAAATGGTACAGGCCGCGATTCAGAACCTGGACGGCGAGGAAGGTTTCTTCCTCATGACCGAGGGCGGCAAGATCGACTGGAGCTGCCACGCCAACGACGCCATGACCAGCATTTGGGAAACCATCGCCTTCTCCGACGCGGTACAGGTTGCCGTGGACTTCTACAACGCGCATCCGGACGAGACCCTCATCATCGTCACCGGCGACCATGAAACGGGCGGCCTGACCATCGGCTTCGCGGCCACGGCCTACGACACGCATTTCAACTATCTCTCGAATCAGACCATCTCCTACGAGGCGTTCGATAAGGTCATCGCCACCCTCCGCGAAAGCGGCGCGACCTTCGAAGACGCGCTGGCCGAGATTCAGGCTTATTACGGCTTAACCACACAGCCCGATCAGGATCTGACACTTTCCGAAGAGGAACTTGCCAAACTCCAGGCCGCCTTCGATCTGAGCATGATCCCCGCAGATCAGCGCGAAATCGGCGAAGAGGAAGAACTCCTCTACGGCGGATACGAACCGCTGTCCATGGCCGTTTGCCACATTCTCAACAACAAAGCCGGCATCGACTACACCTCCTATGCGCACACCGGACTTCTTCTCCCTGTGTACGCCAAGGGCGTGGGCGCGGAAATCTTTCAGGGCAGCTATGACAACACCGACATCTTCCGCAAGACCATGTCCGTGATGGGGCTGGCCGCATAACGCCGGACAAACGGAAGATCCCAAAACGGCCGGGCGGACTTGCGTCCGTCCGGTTGCGTGTCAAAGGAATTTTGACACGCTCCATGAAAATCCGAGGATTTTCATGGATGAGGAGGAACCCTGCGGAAATCTGAAAATCTCCCGATTTTCCGGGCGATTTCCTGACCGAAGGTATTGTTTTTCCTCCGCTTATCCTCCGGA
>DVMU01000126.1 GCA_018714825.1 Candidatus Pullichristensenella excrementigallinarum | reverse complement strand
AACAGAAATTGCGCATATTGCCCAGTCATTTTTTTGCCATTTGTCGCAATTATGAAGCCCGGTTTTGTTTTTTACAGGGAAATGTATCAAATTATGATAGTTTTAACCGGTCCGCCTTCTTGCAAAGCCATCGTGCTTTGTGTATAATGAGGTGGGATTCTGTTTGCTGAAAACAAGCTGTGGAATCGAACGCCGGTGCATTCGCCCGCGTGCTGTTCTCTTCGGCAATCCATTCGGCAAGCGTGGCTCCGGTATCATTGCGGACGCGCCCGCGCCAAACGGCGGCCCGCCTGATAATAGCAAGGAAATGATGGAGGTTGGTAACATGGATCATTCGATGCGTCTGCTCTTTCTTCCCACCCGCCGCAATATGGAAGGCGAATTTTTCTGCAACATCGATGTAGCGCTCAATCGCAAAAAAATCGTTCGGGACAAGCTGGATCAGCTTGGAATCGACTATGTGGACATCGATTTCCTCAACGATGAGGGCCTGCTCTTTAACGGCATGGACGCGGACAGGGTCGCGGAATATGCCCGCGAAAAGCATGTGGACGCCGTCTTTGCCCCGCATGTCAATTTCGGCTCCGAGGACGCAGTCGCCAAGGTCGCCAAGAGGCTGGACAAGCCCCTGCTTCTCTGGGGTCCGCGCGACGACGCGCCGGACGCAATGGGACATCGCTGCACCGACAGCCAGTGCGGTCTGTTCGCGACCGGCAAGGTACTCCGGCAGCATAAGGTTCCCTTCACTTACATGACCAACTGCACTGTCGATGATCCCACCTTCGAGCGCACGCTGCGCCAGTTCCTCGCCGTCGCGCAGGTGGTCAAGGCGCTGCGGAATCTGCGGCTGGGCCAAATCAGCGTCCGTCCCGAACCGTTCTGGTCGGTCAAGAGCAATGAATTGCAGCTGCTCGAGCGCTTCGGCATCGAGGTCGTCCCGACCACGCTGATCGAGCTGCAGGCCATTTTCCAGGATACCCTCAAAAACGAAAACAAGATCCTCGACGACATGATCGCTTCCTATAGATCTCGCTATGCCATCCATGTCGAAGAAGATCGCCTGCGCAACTCTGCGGCGCTCACGCGCTCCATTCGTCGCTGGGCGGATGAAATGAAGCTGGACGCCATCGCCTCCGCCTGCTGGGGACCGATGCGCGAATTGGGCAATGTCGCAAGCTGCTTCTCCTTCTCGGAACTGACTGAGGAAAAGCTGCCGGTCATCTGCGAAAACGACATCCACGGCGCGATCACTTCGGTCATCGCCCAGGCTGCGACGCGCTGGACCTGCCCGTCCTTCTTCGCCGATCTGACCATCCGCCATCCCGAAAACGACAATGCGGAACTCTTCTGGCATTGCGGCGTGTTCCCCAGCTCCCTGGCACGCAAAGATCAGCGCTCCAGCGTCGAGCCGAACTTCGACGAGAAGCGTCCGTGCGTGGCGCACTTCGAACTGAAGAAGGGCGACGTCACCCTCTGCCGCTTCGATTGCTCCGAAGATCAGTATAGCCTGCTCATGATGGAAGGCAAGGTCATCGACGGCCCGATCACCGAGGGTACCTATGGTTGGATCGAGTTCAAGGATTGGCCGAAGATCGAGCACAAGTTCGTCACCGGCCCGTACATCCATCACTGTGTGGGTGTCTATGGTCATATTGCCGAAATCCTGTACGAGGCCTGCAAATACATCCCCGGCCTCAAGCCCGATTTCACCGAGCCCACCGAGGAAGAGCTCGCCGCGCGCCTGCGCTGATTTAGCCCTTCATCGCCCCGCTTTCGCGGGGCGATGGTGAGCCCTTCTCTTTTAGCAACAATAAGAGCCGCGCGAAATTCGCGCGGCTCTTTGGGTTTTGAGAAAGCGACTTTACAGAAGGCCTCTGCGGGTCAATTCGACCTTGCAGGCGAGGTAGGAGAAGGCAAAATAGAGATCGTTCTCATCTCCAGCCTTGACAACCTCTTTCCAGATTTCGATTGCCCTTTTCTCGTCCCCATTGATCAGATAGTAATTGCCGATGCCGAAGCCATAAGTCACGCGCTCCAGATCGGTGATCTTGGTGGGATCAGCGCTGAGCACTTCTTCGGGCTTCTTCAGTCCCTTATAGACCAGCAGCCTGGCATAGTACGCGCTGTTATCCTCGGCGTTCATGCCGGTAGTGATGCGCTCCAGGAGCTTGGCGGCGTCCTCGTCGCGTCCCAGGCGCTTGAGGGTCATCCAGTACCAGTCCACGCAGGCGATGAGTTTGCTCTCCTTGGTGGTCAGATCCAGGCAATGCTGATACGCATAGGCAGCCTTCTCATACGCACCGAGCAGGAAATGGGAAAGTCCCAGGTGATACCAGGTATCCCAATCCTGCGGATTGAGGCGGTTGGAGATGGTGAAATCCGCCGCAGCATCCTCAAAGCGCCACATAGAGAGGAAGCGATGCGCGCGATGGCGATAGTAATTCCACTTAAAAGGATTGCAGGTAATGGCCATGGAGAAGCACTCCACCGCTTCACGCATCAGAGAATACTTGGCAAGCGCCAATCCCTTTTGCATCCACAGATCGCCGTTATCGCGATCCTTTTGCAAGGCCTCGTCCGCCTGAAGAATTTCCGGCTTATTCGGGATCACGCAACGTTCCCGGCTGGCGATTTCATATTTCTGCTGAAATTCCATTATGCTCCCATCCTTTCCCCTTAAATCTGAATTCCGCGCCGCTTGACATCGACATGCGCGGCCAGGCATCCAAAGGCGCTGTACCAACGGCTGGCAGCGGCGGTCTCAATGACCTCTTTGAGCATCGCGACGCTCTTTTCCTCTTCGCCGATGATATGGTAGTAGTTGGCAAGGCCAAAGCCCTGGGTAACGATGCGCAAAGCCTTGTTGTCGTCTCCGGCCTGCGGACGCAAAGACTCGGGCGGATTGATTCCCTTATAAACCATGATGCGGTTGAAGTATCCCAGGCCGTCCATTTCGCCCAGATCCTTGCCCATCCAAGGCTCGACCTTGTCGATCAAGGCCTGTGCTTCCTCATCACGGCCCAAGCGCTTGAGGGTCATCCAATACCAGTCGGTGCAGGCGCACAGGTCATCCAGGGTCTTGTTGAGGCTGTAGCAGGTCTTGTAGGCCTCCAGAGCATGTTCATAATCCTCGAGGAGGAAATATGCCAAGCCCAGATGGTACCAGCAATTCCAATCCTTAGGGTTGAGGCGAGTGGCAATCGTGAAATCCGCCGCACCGTCCTGGAACAGATTGCAGGAAATAAAGCGGTGTGCGCGATGGCGATAGAAGCGCCAATCGAAGGGATTGATGGAAATCGCGTGCGAATAGCATTCCGTCGCTTCCCGGTAGTAGCCGAGATTCGCGTACGCCAAGCCCAATTCCATCCACAATTCGGCATTTTCCGGATCCTTTTCGACAGCCGCACGTGCATTCTTCACGCCCTCGTCATCGGGCTGGGGGTTGCGCTCCCAGGACATTACTTCCCATTCCTGGACAAGCGTATCGCAGCGTTCTTTTTTCATGCCAGTTCTATTCTCGCTCATCCTTCTCTCTCCCTTCCTTATTTCGCCTTTCCCTGAAGGCGCAATTCCATAGCCTGCTCGGCAAAGCCGCTCCAGACAGTATTGCGCTGCTGAATTTCATGTAGGATTTCCATGGCGCGCTTCTCATCGCCGAGCACATATTCATAATACACGGCGATACCGTACGCGCCGGTCGCGAACATGTGATCGTTATCCTTGCGCGCCTGTTCAAGCGTCTGCTCCGGATCGTTGGTTCCGTTATAGACCAAATCGCGGCCAAAGTATCCGTACGCCTCGCCCGGCACCATATCCTTGGTGATGCGGGAAGCAATTTCGCGCATCTGATTGATCTTGCCCATCTTCATCAGGGTCATGCAGTACCAATCCGTGCAGCAGATCTTGTGATAATCATCGTACGAACGCTTCAGGCACTGTGCGTAGGCCTCGCTTGCCAGCGCATACTCACCCATGAGATGATAGGAAAGGCCCAGGTGATACCAGGCAGACCAGTTATCCGGATCAATACGCAAGCACATTTCAAAATCGGACGCGCCCATGGCATAGCAACCGATGTTCACCAACGCGTGGCCGCGATGGCGATACAACATGGAATGGAACGGTTGGCAGGCCAAACCACGGCTATACGCCTCAATTGCCTCGCGGAAGAGCATCTGCTTACGCAATTCCAATCCCAGATTCATCCACGCATCCGCACATTTGGGGGTTTCCAGCGCCTTTTTCTGCGCAGCCTTGGCTTCCTCCGACCATTCTACGGAAGGAGCGATGCGCACATCCTGCATCTCGCGCGGTGCCTTCAAAACTTCCGACATTTTTCCTACCTCCCTTATCCTTTTTGCTTGGGCAGTTTATTCTCCATCCATCGAGGCGACGAACTGCACCTCCAGGAGATTGCCTTCGCCCATGGGCTTTCCTTCCATGGCAACGCCGGCAGGCGGGGCATCGGGATCCAAAGCGATCTTCGGGGCCGCCAGGAATTCAGGGAGCAGATCCATATCCGCCAAATAGGCATAGGACATGACCAGGTTCTTCTTCTCGATGCCGAACTGCGCGAGCAACTCTTCATACCGCTCATACAGCGCGCGGGTCTGCTCATCCATGGTCTTGTAGGCGCCCAGCTTGGCGCTGTGACCGGTAAAGAATCCCAGACCACCAGCAGTCACCAAACGGCTCATGCCGGGAACCACGTCATAGCGCTTGACCTCGGTATCGCCATACGCCACGATCAGCTCCAGCTCAATTTGCAGGTTCGGACCAAAGGCGGTGTTCTGGTTGGGCGGGCACTGCACGATCACGCCGGCAGGCGGATTCTCTCCCCAGAACTCGTTCCAAGGAGCCTTAAACTGCTCGATATCATCCATGTTCTTGACAAAGCCGTTGGCCGCCACAACGTTTTCCTTCTTGAGATCAAACTTCTCAAACAGCTCCATATAGCGGTTCAGAACGCCCTTGGTCTGCTCGCCCAGCGTATCGGCGCGCGGATAGACATGGCCGGTAAAGAACGCCAGTCCATTGTACTTGACCATGCGCGATCCGTTGGACACATCGTATCTTTCGATTTTGGCATCGGGATCGGTAGCAACGATCAAATGCAGCTCAATCAGGATTTCGCCGGTGGCATTGTTGGGATTGCCGCGCGCGGTGACAGCCAGGCCCGCAGGGGGATTGTCCTTGTCGATCCACTCGTAATAGACGTCGGTATACTCTTTCTCGTCGTCCGCATTCTTCAGATAGCACATCGCGTAGAGGATGTTCTTCTTCTTGAGTCCGAACTGTTCAAACAGTTCATCGTACCGCTTGAGCAGCGCCTCACTCTGTTCCCGAAGCGTTTTGGTCTTGGGAGCCACATGGCCGGTGAAGAAGGCCAAGCCGTGGCTGAAAACCACGCGCGAATGCCTCCCCTGCACGACGTCGAGGTGTTGAATTGCCATTTCCTTCCATCCTTTCTTCTCTGTTTCCAGAATTTCCCGGGTTGAGGAATTAGATATAATGGCACGCAACCATATGGTTGTTGCCAATATCCCTGGATTCGGGGCGCTCCTTGCGGCACTTGTCGGTCGCCTTGGGGCAACGCGAACAGAAGCAGCATCCCGCAGGCGGATTGACCGGGCTGGGCACATCGCCCTCCAGCATCTGCCGCATGGTCTTGATATCGGGATCCGCGACCGGAATCGCGTCCATAAGCGCTTGTGTGTAGGGATGTTCCGGCTTCTGGAACAGTTCTTCCTTATCCGCCATTTCGACGATATGCCCCAGATACATCACGGCGATTCGATCGCACAGATGCTTGACCACACTTAGATTGTGCGAAATGAAGATATAGGTCAAAGCGTACTCTTCCTGCAGATCCTGCATGAGGTTAAGCACCTGCGCCTGAATGGAGACATCCAACGCACTTACCGGTTCATCGCAGATGACCAATTTGGGATTGAGCGCGAGGGCGCGTGCCACGCTGATGCGCTGACGCTGGCCGCCGGAAAACTCATGCGGATATCGGGTATACTGTTCTTCGCGCAGACCGACATCGTTCATCAGCTTGAGCGTACGTTCGCGCCGGGACTTGCGATCGCCTTCTTTCTGAATAATCATCGGCTCGCTGATCAGATGGCCAACGGTAAACCGAGGATCCAGCGAAGAGTACGGGTCCTGAAAGATTATTTGAATCTTTCTGGCAAGTTCCATGCGGCGACGGCGGGAATTGTCCCCGAACAGCTCCTGGCCCTCGAAGAGAATTTTCCCGGAAGTGGGCGTATTGAGGCGAATGATGGTACGGCCGGTCGTGGATTTTCCGCAGCCGGACTCGCCCACCAGGCCGAAAATCTCCCTCTCATATACCTGGAAAGAAATTCCGTCTACGGCCTTGACCGCCAACTTCTGCGTTCCAAACAGGCTCTTTATGCCCTTACCCGTATGCTTTTTAACCTGATAATGCACTTTCAGATCCTGAACGTCCAAAAGTACACGCCTATCTTCAGCCATTATTTCACCCCCCCGGAATAGAGAAAGCAGCGAACCATGTGCCCATTTTCGACTTCGATCGGTTGCGGGCGCTCCTCAAGGCAGCGTGGTCCGACCTTGGCGCAACGGGCCGCAAAGCGGCAACCCTTGGGCATATCGGTGAGCGTAGGCACCATGCCGGGAATGCTCGGAAGCCTGTGCAAATTCTGATTCAATTTCGGAATCGAATTCAGGAGGCCCACCGTATAGGGGTGCAGCGGGTTTTTGTAGATTTCCCGCACATCGCAGCGTTCCACTGCCTCGCCTGCATACATGACCATGACGCGGTCCGAAATCTGCGCAACCACGCCCAAATCGTGCGTTATCAGCATGATCGAAGCGCCGGTCTTCTCGCGAAGGCTCTTGAGCAGACGGAGAATCTGCGCCTGAATGGTCACGTCCAGAGCCGTGGTGGGTTCGTCCGCGATAAGGATCTTCGGATCGCAGGCCAATGCCATGGCGATCATGACCCTTTGGCGCATTCCGCCAGAAAGCTGGTGCGGATAGCGATCTACAACCAGATCCGCATCCGGAATTTCCACCAATTTGAGCATTTCGATGGCCTTCTGTCGAGCGCTCTTTTTATCCATGTCCTGATGAAAGATCAGAGACTCGCTGACTTGCCGTCCTACAGTAAAAACCGGGTTGAGGCTGGTCATGGGCTCCTGGAAGATCATGGAGATGTCGTTGCCGCGAATTTTACGCATCTGTTTTTCCGTTTTTTTCAAGAGATCCTCGCCCATATAGAGGATCTCGCCAGAGATGATCTTCCCCGGAGGATTGGGAATCAACCGCAAGATCGACATGGACGTGACGCTCTTTCCACATCCGGATTCTCCGACGATGGCGAACGTCTCGCCCTCCTTGACGTCGAAATCCAATCCGTCTACCGCAGGCACGACGCCCTCTTCCGTATAAAAGTAGGTTTTGAGATCCTTCACTTCTAGAATTGTCTTTGTCATATCCCCTGCTCCTCCCCTACGAATTCTTGAGCCGCGGGTCGAGCGCGTCGCGCAGTCCGTCACCGACAAGGCTGAAGCACATCACGACCAACGTAATGGTCAAGCCCGGTATAAGTACCTGCACCGGATGTGTCATGATAACTTCGCGCGCTGTGGACAGCATGGCGCCCCACTCCGGATAGGGCGCGGTAACGCCCAGGCCGAGGTATGAAAGGGAAGAAGCAGTCAGAATCGCAGTACCCAAATTAAGGGTTACGTTGACGATGATCTGCGAAATCGCGTTGGGGATGATGTGCGTGAAGATAATGCGCAGATGACTACTGCCCATGACGATGGCAGCCTCCACATGTTCGCTCTTTTTGAGGCGAATGACGTAGCCGCGCACCATACGGCAGATATTGGGAATTCCGAAGATGGCGATGGCATACATGGTATTCTGCGTACCGGGACCCAGGATTGCTACGATCGTAATTGCCAGCAAAAGTCCTGGAAACGCCAAAAGTACGTCAATAAATCTGCTGATGATCGTATCCACCCATTTCCCAAAATATCCGGCCAATACACCCAGAAATGCACCCACGCAAGCACCAAGGGTAACGCCGATAAAGCTAATGCTCAGGGAAGTCCTGGCGCCGTTAAGCATTCTTGAAAGCGTATCGCGGCCCAAGTTATCCGTTCCCAGCGGATGCGAGAGACTAAAGGGAGCATACCGTTCCGCATAGTTCTGCTGAATGGGATCCACTCTCCACACAATCGGTCCGAAAATACCCGCCACCACAAACAGAAGGAGCAAGAATAGCGCGACAACCGAAACCTTCCTTTTGCAGAAGCGACGGATTACAGGATTCTTTATCATCAAACGCTTCCTCCTCAATCGTATTTGAGACGCGGATCAACAACCGCATAGAGCAGATCCACAATTGTGTTGACCACTACAAACATCGTTGCAAGCAACAAAATAGTGCTCTGAATCACCGGATAGTCGCGGTTACCGACCGCGTCCACCAGATATTTTCCAACGCCCGGAATGGAAAACACGCTCTCAACCAACGCCGCACCTGCAAGCAGGCCTCCAAAGCGCAGGCCTACTGCCGTCAGCACCGGAATCAACGCATTTTTC
>DVMU01000125.1 GCA_018714825.1 Candidatus Pullichristensenella excrementigallinarum | reverse complement strand
AAGAATAAGCTTTGGAGATTTGCGCGCCCTGCCGATTTATCGGCGGGGCGCAATTTCGTGGAATCAAGGCGCGAGCACGGCGCTGGGAAGAAAAAGTTGCGGGAACATTTGTATAGATTCTTCACAGCATTTGATAGGCGAGACGCTGCCGATTGTCTTGCAAATTAACGTTGCCCATGCTATACTGTCGCAGAGGAGGCGAACGGATGGGGTTGTTTCTCTGGATAATTCTTGTGCCGCTGGCGCTTGTGACGCTCGCTGGCGCGGGATTGGCGCTCTATTTACGATATAAGTTCCGCAAATGGATCGGTTTTGGATCCAAGCGTGCGGATGTGATTGAAGGAGAATTGGTGGAAGAGGACGGGGGAGAGCCTGCACGCGAAAGCGTGGGCGTAGTGGAAGAGAACCATACACCTCCACAGGCGGCAAAGAGCCATGCTGTGTTGCCCAAATGGGGTGAAGAATAGGAGCGATTCGGTGATTACGACGGTTTGTCTCAATCCAAGCGTAGATCATACGGTGGAAGTGGAGCATTTGGAAACGGGTGCGCTCAATCGCGTGATCAGTGGAAGGTACGACGCGGGCGGCAAGGGCTTGAATGTGGCGGTTTCTTCTTCTGCGCTGGGCCTTGACGCGGAATGTGTGGGGTTCATGTATCGTGAGAGCGCACGGTTGTTTGAGAAAAGACTTCTGAAAAGCGCTACGGCATATGATTTCATCTGGTGCGAAGGGCGTGCGCGCACTAATCTGAAGATTTTTGACCGTTCACGCGGCGAGGTAACGGAGATCAATGAGCCGGGAATTGGTGTGCAGGAAGCAGATCTGCAAAAAATGACGGAACTCGTTGTGCATCGGGCCGCACACGCAGATTTTCTGGTATTGTCCGGTTCCATGCCACCCAATTGCCCCTGGGATTATTATCGCACGCTGATTTCGCGGGTCGAAGGTTTGGGGTGCCGCTGCATTCTCGACGCAGACGGAGAAAGGCTGAAACTTGGCATAGAGGCAAAGCCGTTTTTGATTAAGCCCAACCGCTACGAATTGGAGCTTCTGACCGGACGCGAGCTGCATGGGATTGCCGAAATCGCGTGCGCGGCGCGCGAAGTGCAGGAACAGGGCGTGGAGGTTGTTGCGGTGTCCATGGGCGCGGAGGGAGCGTTGATCGTCTGTGGGGACGAATGCCTGTATGCCAAGGCACTCTCTGTCCCTGTGCGTTCGACCGTAGGCGCGGGAGACTCCATGGTTGCCGGACTCGCGGCGGGATTTTTGATGGAGGCCGATTTGGAAACGGCATTCCGCATGGGTGTAGCCGCGGCGGGCGCAAAGTGTATGGCGGAAGGCTCCGATACATTCTCGCGTGCCGATTACAAGGCGTTGATCAAGCAGGTTGAAATCCAAAACATGGAGGCTTAAAAAAAGGTATGAACGGGAAACGGACGGGACGCATTGCCCACAATACCACGCGTGTGCTTGCACTGGGTTTCGCGGCGGTAATTTTGTTGGGCGCGCTCCTTCTGACCTTGCCGGCGGCGTCTGTTACAGGAGAAAGCGTTGGCTTTTCGGACGCGCTGTTTACGTCCACCTCTGCCGTTTGCGTGACCGGTTTGGTCGTACGCGATACGGGAACAGAATATACACTTTTTGGCCAGATAGTGATCATTCTGCTCATTCAGATCGGTGGCCTGGGATTGATGACGGTTGCGACGCTGTTTTTTATGCTGTTGGGCAAGCGCATTACGCTGGGGGAACGCCTGATCATCCAGGAGTCAATGAACGAGGATCGCATCGGCGGTCTGGTGCGATTGATGCGTTGGGTCGCGTTTTCGGCGTTTACCATTGAATTGTGCGGCGCGGCCGTGCTTGCCACGCGGTTGATCCCGGATTTCGGATTCGCACGAGGGCTGTACTATTCGATCTTCCATTCCATCTCGGCGTTTTGTAATGCCGGCTTCGATCTGTTCGGGAATTATTCCAGCCTTACGGCATATGTTAACGACCCGGTGATCAATTTTACGATCATGCTTCTGATCATCATCGGCGGCTTGGGTTTCGGGGTTTTGGAAGATCTGTGGCGCAACCGGGGCTTCCGACGCCTGCGGTTGCACAGCAAGATCGTTCTGTGGGCAACGGGAATTGCCATTGCCTTTGGAACGCTGTTTACGCTGGCCGTGGAATGGTCCAATCCTGCGACGATCGGCCCGCTCAATGGATTCCAGAAAGTGATGGCCTCGATGTTTCAATCGGTGACCTTGCGCACCGCGGGATTTAACAGCATCGATCAGGCGGCGCTGCATCCTGCGACCAAGCTGATCTCCATTGTATTGATGTTTATCGGAGCCTGCCCCGCGTCTACCGGCGGCGGCATCAAATTGACGACGCTCGCGGTTTTGATCTTCACCGTGCGCATGGTGGCGCGGGGCCGCTCGGAAATCTGCGTATTCAAGCGCACCATTCCGCGTTCGCTCGTTCAGCAGGCGACGACGGTCGTGTTTATCGGAATCGCGGTGCTGCTTGTGGATGTGGTGGTGCTGACGCTGTTGGAGCCTGGGGTGGATTTCCTGGACAATGCGTTTGAATGCGCGTCCGCGTTGGGAACGGTCGGGCTTTCTTCCATCGGCAGCGCCAATCTTCTGCCGCTTGCGAGATATTTTATCATCTTTACGATGTTCATCGGCCGCGTCGGTCCGCTGACATTGACCCTGGCCATCGCGCGCAGGCAGGCGAATTCCAAAGACGTGATTCGTTATCCGGAAGACCGCGTGTTGGTCGGATAGGCGGAGAATATCGGTTGGACAAGAAGGATTCAGAGGAGACAATATGAGCAGAAAACAATTTGTGATCGTTGGCTTGGGACGCTTTGGAAGGACTTTGGCCGAAACTCTCTATGAGAAGGGCGAAGATGTGCTCGCTATCGATTTGGACGAGGAGCGGGTGGAGGATATTCGAAATTCCGTGACCCATTCTGTCCAGGCGGACGCGATGGACATGGAAGCGCTCAGGGAATTGGGCGTGCGCGATTTTGACGTGGCGGTCGTGACTATCGGAACCGATATTAAGGCCAGCGGCATGGCGACGATGCTGATGAAGGAAGTTGGGGTCAAATACGTCATTGCCAAGGCGCATGATGAAATCCATGGCCGAATGCTTCAGAAGCTGGGCGCCGACAAGGTGATCTTCCCGGAACGCGATATGGGTCGTCGCGTTGCGCATAATTTGATTTCGGGCAACATATTGGATTTCATAGAGCTTTCTCCGGATTATTCCATGGTGGAAATCCAGTCCCCGGCAGAATGGGGCGGTCGAACGCTTCGTGAATTGGATCTGCGCAACCGGATGCATCTGAATGTCATTGCGATCAAGCGCAATGGAGAAGTCAATGCTGCGCTTACGCCGGAAACCATGATTCATGCGGAGGATCGAATGCTGGTCATGGCGACGGAAGACACGGTCAGAAGGCTCAAATCGCGCTGACGGGGCTGCGCCCCGCCCGGCGGGGGAGGATGCCTATGCGCGTTTGTCTTTTGTTCGGAGACGGACAGGCTCAGGAAGGAGCGCTTTTGCGCACGTTGGAGCGCGCGAACTTTGCGGTTTGTACCGCTTCCTACATTCGCGCGCAGTGGATCTGTGCCCAGAGCGCAGAAGAAATTGCGCTGATTGGTTCCGGAGCAGGATGCCGGGAAGCGTTGTTGCTGGCCGAAAGGTACGCCGTGGGTGCGCTTATTTTGATTGGCTGTCCCCTCAGGCCGCGTTGTCGCGGTTTTTGGCGCGCGGAACGCGATCTGTTTTCCGTAGTGGCGGATTTTCTGTTGGTGCAGCCCGGAGACGATCCTCGAATGCGTTCTCGCGGTGCGGAAATCCTGCTACGCTCCATCGGCAGCGCATATGCGCGCAGAGTTGACATGGGAAAAGATTTCACGGATTTGTGGACAAACTGTAAAATTCCTCTTTTTGATGAAATTCTGGGCTTTCTGGAGGGCTGCAAGGAACGCAAAGAACTTGCGAAAACCGCAAAATCGTGATAAGATAGACGGCAGACATATGTCTGCCGTCTATTTGACTTTCCGTGCACAGGAGCGGTTCGGCGCTTTGGAAAGCCGCCGGCAATTTTGAAACTTGGAGGGAATCGCTTCATGAGAAAAAGAGCACTTCTCGCGCTGATGACGCTGATATTGGCAATTTGCCTTACGGGCTGCAATCTGTTCGGCGTCAATCCGCAGAAATGGGCGGATCGCGAGATTTCCAGGATTGAAGAGAATTATGCCGCGGTATTGGCCGAGTATGACGGCGGAGAAGTCACGGCCATGGATATCATGTATGAATTCTCAACAAGCTACAGTTCCATGCTGCAGTACTATCCCTATTTGGGAATGGAAGTGACCGAAGAGGATATTCTACAGCTTCGCGACAGCAGTGTAGACAGCAAGATCGAGCGGCTTGCGCATGTGGCGGAGGCCGAGCGCCGGGGGATTTCTTTGACCGAGGACGAGCTTGCCGAAATTGATTCTGCGGTGGAGGAAACCATGCAGAGCGAGACAGAGCTCTTTATGGAAAGCGTGGCGGGTTCGAACCAGGAAGAGCGGGAAGCCGAGACGCGCATTGCCATGACGAGTTACGGCTTCCTGGAGCCGAATGTGCGCGCGTATGCTACGGAGATAAAACTGGTCGAAAAGGTGGAAGAGGCCGCGCGCGCAGAGGTTCCCGAACCGACCCAGGAAGAGATCGAGGCGTATTATCAGGAAAAGGTCGCCGAGGATGAAGAGCTCTATCAGGATTCTCCCGGAAGTTACGAGGGGGATCAGACGAGCGAGGATTCCGTGATCGCGTGGAATCCCGAGGGATATCGTACGGTCAAGCACATCCTGATCATCCCTGAAGAGGACGTGCTCAATCCGGTATTGGACAAGCGCGACGAGATCACGGGCCTGGAAGGGGAACTGGAATCGCTGCAGGCGGATCTTGACGCTTTGGAAGACGATGACCCCACGGAAACCTATGAGACGGACAAGGCAATGCTGGAATCCGATATTCAGAGCGTGGAAGAGCGCATCGGCCAGGCGCAGGAGGAACTGGCGGGGCTGGAGACCGCTTGCCTGGATTCTGTGCGCGACAAGCTGGACGAGATCGATACCCGCCTGCTCCAAGGCGAGGATTTCGATACGCTCATCGCCGAGTACGGTGAAGATCCGGGAATGCAGAGCGAGCCTTGCGCCACGCGTGGCTACTATGTCTCGGCTGAATCCACAAATTGGGATACGGTTTTCCGAGACGCGGCAATGTTGCTGGATAATGTGGGGGATGTCTCCGCTCCCGTGATCGGGAGCAGCGGCATTCACATCATCCGCTATGAATCCGATGTGACGCCTGGAGCCGTGCCTCTGGAAGAAATCGCCGATCAGCTTCAGGGGCAGGCGCTGGAGCAGGCGCAGACCGAGCACTATGAGGCTGCTGTGGCGGAATGGGTTGCGGCGATGAATGTCACGTATCATTACGACGCTTGGAATCCGATCGAGGAATAATGAGGCGGGGCGAGCAATCGCGTAGAGGTTTGGAAACAGGAAGAAGCTGTTGCGGGAATACAAACTGCAACAGCTTCTTTGCGTATGGAAAGAAGGAATAGGCCTGTGCTTCGAGCAGGCAAAGTCCTGGAAGAGTCTCGAAATTCCTCAAATGCGGAATGCTTCATGAGCACGAGCGCTCGCGTCTTCCTCTGAAAACCCTCAGATTCCTTCCACCAGTGTCACATGAACGCCCAGTTCCTGAAGCGCGGAGATTTCTTTCGGGTCTGCGCTGGCGCCGGTGACAAGATCCGTGATTTTGTCGGCATCAAAATTGAAATAGTTAAAGCGCCGACCGATTTTATAGGGAGCAGCGAGAATGATTTTCTTTCCGGTGCTTTGCGACATCATGGCTCGATTTAGCTGGATATCCGCCATCGTGGTGCATGTAACGCCGCCTTCCGCGCTTATGCCGCTTACGCCAAGAATACATTTCGTAGCGGTGATACGGGAAATGGTATCGATTGCGACATCCCCCAAAAGAGATAATTTGGTATCGTGTTCCACCTTCGTAATCGAGCCACCTACGAGGAGAAGGGAAGTGTTGGCGCACAATTGTTCGTTGATAACCAACAAGTTGTTGGTCACGACCAAGACGTGCTTTTTCCCTAGAAATCGATACAGGTTAAGCGCGGAAGAGGAGGAATTGATGAAAACGGTGTCTCCGTCGTCGATCAACTGTTCCGTGGCTTGCGCGAGAGCAAGAGAAGTACTGGACACATATCGATTGGTGAGCAGGCCAAAATTGATTTTTGCGGGGCCGCCGATAAGGCT
>DVMU01000124.1 GCA_018714825.1 Candidatus Pullichristensenella excrementigallinarum | reverse complement strand
GTGTATCGATCCGGCGACTGCAGACATTGCGATAGCAGACGCTTCCGGCGAAACCGACGATGCGAAATCCGCGCAAGGAGCAGCGCCGGTATATGACATGTTGGAAAACGGCGCAAGGGGTGCCGAAGTCCATGCGCTTCAGAAATGTCTGCATGAGCCTGGTTATGATCCCGCCACGGCCGACGGCATCTTCGACAGCAAAACCGCGAACGCGATCGATCTCCTTCAGGCGCAGAATGCTCTGCCCGTGACGGGGCTTTGATCTGCGCCCCGGGAATCAGACGGCGAGCGTTTCTTACGGCAATGACGGGAAACCGTTCATTGTCGTATCGCTCGACAATCCAATGGCAGTCCTGATCGCGTTTGAGCGATTGCTGCCCTATTTTGAGGAGATCCAGGCTGCTCTGCCCGATACGCACGAATTGATCTTTCTTCTCTATGCAGGAGAGATCGGCAGCGAATCGTACAGCCTGGATATCACGGAGGAGGTGTATAGGCGGTATTTTGCGGAATGAGCCGTTTCCTCTACGTTTCTCCAGGCCGCGCAGGGAGAGGCCCGGCGCGACAGTTTGAATGAACTTACGAAAGGAAGGAAGAAAATGCGTTTTTGGAAGAAGATTTTGTGCGCGGTACTGAGCTTGCTCCTCTGCGCGACGGCCGCGGGCGCGACAGATACCAAGACCTTTGATTTTTCGGCCCTGGAATCCATGGAAGGTTATGAGAAGGACGCCTTTGACAAGACCGAGAGTTGCCTTGCCGCGGTATATGGCCGGACATTGCCGTGGGGAATCACCGTACAAGGCGATACGGTTGATCATCATCTGATAGCGGTTGCACTTTCGGTTATTCGCAGCGATGCTCCCTGCGAAGAGGCGCAGTTCCTGATCGGGGAGACGGTTTACGCCTTCGATCTCTCTTCTCAGGTAGAGATGGGTCTGGAGAATACGGGAATCATCCTCACGGAAAGCAGCCTGGAATTCTTTGAAGCGCTCGCGGAAGCGGAGGAAGTTTCCATCCGAGTGACCAGCGATGGCGACGAGTACGATGACACCTATTCTAAGGAGAATCTGCAGCCTGTTCAGGAACTGCTGAAAATCACCCTTTCGCAGGACCCCCTGTCCTGCTTCAATGCCGAGGGTTTGGAGATGGTGGCATTGGTAGAAAACCTGCATTTCCAGGAAATGGAGATCCGCTGAGTTTCCGATACCGTTTGCAAAACACTTTCCAATTCCGCCGGGCAACAATCTTCCGGCGGAATTTTTCCCGGGCAAGCGCGATTTTCGATTCGAATCTTCCCACCCTTTACAAAATCCTCCGGAAACGGTATGATAGAGGTGGAAGATCACGAAGGAGGCACACCATGCGGACGGATATTGAAATCGCGCAATCCACCCCACTCAAGGACATCCGAACCATCGCAAAGGACGCGGGCATTGCGGAAGCCTATTTGGAGCAATACGGCAATTTCAAAGCCAAGATCCATCCGGACATTCTCAAGACGGACCGGCCGGACGGCAAGCTCGTGCTGGTGACGGCCATCACGCCCACGCCCGCCGGAGAGGGCAAAACCACCACCACCGTCGGCCTGGCGGACGCATTGCGGCGCATCGGGAAAAACAGCGTCGTGGCGCTGCGGGAGCCTTCGCTCGGCCCGGTCTTCGGGATCAAGGGCGGCGCGGCAGGCGGCGGATACGCGCAGGTCGTGCCCATGGAGGATATCAACCTCCACTTTACCGGCGATTTCCACGCGATCGGCTGCGCCAACAATCTGTTGGCCGCGATGCTGGACAATCACATTTATCAGGGCAACGCCCTGGGCATCGATCCCCGGCGGATCACCTGGCGGCGCTGCGTGGACATGAACGACCGGCAGCTGCGCTATGTGGTGGACGGCCTGGGCGGGCGCGTCAACGGAACCCCGCGCGAGGACGGATACGATATCACCGTCGCTTCCGAAATCATGGCCGTGCTCTGCCTTTCGGAGGGTTTGGAGGATCTCAAGGCGCGGCTTTCCCGCATCATCGTGGGATACACCTATGACGAACGGCCCGTCACCGCGGGCGATCTGAAAGCCGCGGGCGCGATGGCCGCGCTGTTAAAGGACGCAATCAAGCCCAATCTCGTGCAGACGCTGGAACACACCCCCGCGTTGATCCACGGCGGCCCCTTCGCCAACATCGCGCACGGCTGCAACAGCGTGATGGCCACACGCATGGCGCTCAAGCTGGGCGATTACGCCGTGACCGAGGCAGGCTTCGGTGCAGACCTGGGCGCGGAAAAATTCTTTGACATCAAATGCCGCATGGCGCGCCTCCATCCTTCGGCGGTGGTCGTGGTTGCGACGGTGCGCGCCCTCAAAATGCACGGCGGCAAGAAAAAGGATGAATTGAAATCCGAAGATTTGGAGGCCTTGGAAAAGGGCCTTCCCAATCTCGTGCGGCACATCAAGAATATCCGCGAGGTCTTCGGGCTTCCCTGTGTGGTGGCGATCAACCGCTTCCCGGACGATACGGAGCGCGAGCTGCGCCTGATCGAGGAAAAGTGCCGCGAATGGAAGGTCAACGCAGCGCTTTCCGAGGTTTGGGGAAAGGGATCGGAAGGCGGCGTGCGGTTGGCAGAAGAGGTTGTCCGGCTGTGCGAGGAGGAAAATTCCTTCCGCTTCTGTTACGAGGATTCCCTCTCCATCGAGGAAAAGCTCCAGGCGATCGCGCGCCGGGTCTATGGCGGCGCGGGGGTGGAATGGACCCCTGCGGCGAAAAAGCAGGCCAGGCGCTTTGCGGAACTGGGGTATGGAAACCTTCCCGTGTGCGTGGCCAAGACGCAATACAGCTTTTCCGACAATCCCAAATTGCTGGGCGCGCCGGAGGGGTTCTCCATCACCGTCCGCAATCTCAAAATCTCTGCGGGCGCGGGATTTATCGTGGCGCTGACGGGCGAGATCATGACCATGCCCGGCCTCCCCAAGATCCCGGCTGCGGAACGCATCGATGTGGACGCGGAGGGAAAAATTTCCGGATTGTTCTGACGGCGCTTCTTGCCTTTCCCCTGCCTCCCGTCCGCTTGCGGCGCAAGGCTTGCAGGCAGTTTTCCCCCGCTTTCTCTGAAGGCGGGGGATTGATTTTGAAAGGAACCTTCCGGCCGCTGCGACCTCTTTCCGGCAAAAGGCGGCTTTCCCGCGGCCGGGATCGCCCGCGCATCCGTTCGTCAAGTTTATTGATTTTTGGGGTAAAATCTGTTATAATACAGCATCATACCGGAGGGAGGAATTGTAGATGAAACGGGTTTTGACGGCGGCGCTGGTCTTGCTTCTGGCGCTTCAGGGAATCGCGTTCTCTGAGGGAGACGCGCTCGATGTAGAAATCGGCGCTATGTATTTTTCCGATTCATGGAACGATGTTACCAGCGATACGCACACTTTTCTGGTTGTGGACGCAAGTCTTGTGAACTGGTCCACGCAGGAGCAAATTTTGGCGGAAGAGATTGCGGCGGAAATCTCTTACGAGGGCAGCTATGTCTTTCCGGCAAGCCTTTGCTTTTCGCATGAGAGCATCGGGCAATTGGTACAGCTGGACGGGCAGTTCGTCTTCGAATTGCCGAACATGCTTGCGGAAGTTGCCCCCGAAGAATTGACGCTGAAGATCCGCGTTTCCGGAAAGGAGACGGTCGTTCCCCTCTCTGTTCAGGGCTATGTTCCCTCCGGGAACACAGGTTCCTATGAAGGAGCGGGCTACGCCACGCCCGAAGAGGCGGTGCAGGCCTATATCGCGGCGCGGCAGGCCGGGGACGTAAGCGCCATGCTTTCGACCTTTGCGATCGAGACGTATGTGGATTCCTATGACGCGGAGGCGTTTCTTGCCCGAATACACCATTTTGTTCCCAATGCCTGTGCAAGTGTGCCCGTAATAGACGAGTATTCCCGCGGAGTTTTGATTTCGCAGCGCGTGGCGGAATTGTCCAATGCCCATTACTGGCAATATCTGCGGTATCAGTGGCCCTCCGAGAGTTACGGCGAATATGAAGGTACTTCTCTGCCCTTGACAGGGGAGGAAGAAATCTCCGCGTTCATAAACGGGCTCTCGGATCCGGAAAAGGCTGCCCGGCAGACGGATCTTGAATTCCTCGAATTCCTGTCGGTCGAGGAATTGGATGCGAGGCTCGGGACAGACGTTGCGAAGCTGTACTATTCGGAATACAATCAGGTAACTATCGCCCGTCAAATGGCCGCCTCCAATTGCGAGGAATTGGCCGAGATCATCGCGCGCGTGCGCTTTGGCGGCGAGGAGGGCTATTTGTGCCTGCAATGCGCCCGCTATGGGGATCGGTGGTACAATTTCAGCTGTTCCTCGAACATCGCCAATTTGCTGGGGATACACTCGTACGATTCCGGGCTCGTTCTCGAGGAGGCGCTTATCGCGTCCGACTGAATGCGCGCCCTCTAAAAATCCGCAATGCGAAAAGGGAGAATCCCCATGAGGAAATGTCTGTCGCTGCTCCTGGCCCTTTGCCTCTTTTGCAGCGTGTCCGTCGGCCTGGCCGCGGAATCGAATCCCGAGGGATCGGTGCTCGTGCCGGATCTGTACGCCTTTGCCGACGGCCGCGTCCAGGAACCTGCGCGGGATACGCTCGAATCCCATTCTTATCAGGTTTATCAGGGAGACGGACTGGATCTTGTCCTGCTCAACGCCTATGTTGAAGCCCTGCTGGCCCAGTCCCCGGATTGGAAGCTTTCCCATGTGGCCGAAGGCGCGTCCGCTTATCAGTATTTTCTGGAATATACGGGCAGCGAGGCAATCGGAGAGCCGGTGCAGCTTCCCGGGTCCTATCCCGGAAACCTCCTCCTTTCCTACAATGGCGAAGAAATCTCCATCCGCTCTTCCCAGGGCATTGAATTTGCCGATTTGGGAATCTACAACACCGCGGAGGATACGGATCGGCTCCTGGCCGTGCAGGATCTTGCTTCCTTCAGCAACGGGATTCTCGCCGAACCGATCATAGAAACGTCCGACGAGCAAATCGCCTGTTATTGGCTGGAACTCGAGGGCGTCGATACCGCCGCGCTGGCCGAGGCCTATGCGCAGGCGTTGGGGGAAACCTGGAAAAATCTCCATGGGCACGCGGATGGCTCCGTCGCCTATCTCTTTGAATATGACGGCAATCTGTCAATCGGCGAAGAAGTCTCTTCCTTGCATGATTTTGAAGAGAATCTCGTGATCCTGTATGAAGAGAATTTTATCCGGATTACCGCTTCAACCGGCATCCGGTTTGCCGATCTCGGCCTGCGATATTGATATCGCGGGTTTTCCCCAAATTTTCCCCCGGCCGATCGGTCGGGGGATTCTTTTTTCCCTAACATACATTCGCTTTCCTTTTCCGCGCCGTTGTGTTACAATACTTGCAATCTACAAAAGAAAGGTCGGAAGGGGACATGGAAGAGCTCAAGCAGAGGATTTTGCGGGACGGTCGGGCGCTCAATTCCGAGGTCCTGTTGGTGGATTCGTTTTTGAATCATCAGGTGGACCCCCGGTTGATGCAGAAAATCGGCATGGAATTCGCCCGGAGGTTCCGCGAAGCGGGCGTCACCAAAATCGCGACCATCGAGGCTTCGGGAATCGCGCCGGCGACCATGACGGCCCTGGAAATGGGCGTTTCGATGGTCATTTTGAAAAAATCCGTTTCGAGCATCCTCAGCGAGGGCATCTTGCAGACAGAAGTGTTCTCCTTTACCAAGAACAAGGCCTATCAGCTCACCCTGAAATCCCAATTTATTTCCCCGGAGGATCGGGTGTTGCTGATCGATGATTTCCTGGCCAACGGCGAGGCGGCCTTCGGCGCCATCCGCCTGATCGAGCGGGCGGGCGCGCGCATCGCGGGCGTAGGCGCGGTGATCGCCAAGGCGTTTCAACCCGGATTAGAAAAGCTGCGCAAAGCGGGATACGCGGTGGAGGCGCTGGCGCCGGTTCGTGAGATGCGCGAGGGCCGAATTCTGTTTGCGGACGATTGATTTCGGAGGTCTGCATGGATGTTTCCCCCATCGTCCTGTGGGGCGTTGCTCTTGCGGCTGCCCTGATTGCGCTGCCGCGGTTAATCCTTTGGCATAAGCGTCCCCGGCAGGCGGATCGTCTTTTGGCCGATTGGGGCTGTAAGACCCGCGCCAAACAGCTTGACGAGGATCTTCTGGAAGATGTGGCCGGGTATTGGCGCGAGGTTCGCGCGGAAATTCCGCCCGAAGCGATTGTGGACGATATCACCTGGCGGGATCTGGATATGGACGAGGTCTTCCGGCGCATGGATTTCACCTTTAGCGCTGCCGGCAGCGAATCGCTGTACGCGCTGTTGCGCTTTACCGGGGAGGACGACACCGTGCTTGCGCGGCGCAGCGAGATCCTGGACGCCCTGAGAAGCGATCGCGATTCCCGCAAGGCGCTGTTTTCCGGCCTTGTCCGAATGCCCCGCGAGCGCTTCTGCGGTGCGGTTTCCCTGCTCTATTCTTCCGAACGCATGGGGCCGGAATGCCCCTGGCTCTATTATGCGCTCGCCGTGCTGCCCCTCGCGATCGCGCTCGGAGCGCTGCTGTATCCGCCGCTCCTCTTGGGGCTGGCCTTTTCGTTTTTGCTGAATTTGGTATTGCATCTCCTCGGAGATTTGCATTGGTGGCGGGAAAAAAACGCGGTTTCATATCTCTTTGGCGTTCTGGACGCGGCCCGCGTACTTTCCCGCATGGATTGTCCGGCGCTTGCTCCGGAAATCGCCCGGCTGCGGGAACTCTCCGACGCGCTCAAACCGCTTCGCAAGCGGATGCGTTCCCTGGTACCGGACGATTCGGACAGCCTGATCGGCATTCTGGCATTTTACCCGCGCGTGTTGTTTTTGCAGGACATGGTCCGCCTGTGCCGCACCGCCGGAACCTTGCGCCGCCATCAGGGCGAACTGCGCGAACTGTATCGGCGAATGGGGGAACTGGACGCGCTGCAATCCCTGGCCGCCCTGCGGGAAAGTCGGGAGGATTGGTGCATTCCGCAATTTTCCCCGCAGCGCAGGGTAAAATGCGTCTCCATGACCCATCCGCTCTTGCAAAATCCCGTGCCCAACAGCCTTTCCTGGGAGCGGTGCGCGCTGATTACCGGTTCCAATGCCTCGGGCAAATCCACCTTTGCCAAGGCCATGGCCGTCAACTGCATCCTGGCGCAAACCATCTGCACCTGCTTTGCGCGCGAGTTTTCCCTGTGCCGCGCGCAGGTTCGCACCTCCATGGCGGTGCGGGACAATCTGCTTGCCGGGGAAAGCTACTTCCTCGCCGAAATTCGCAGCCTCAAGCGCATTCTGGATTCCGCGAGCGGCGCGCGGCCCGTTTTCGCGTTCGTGGACGAAATCCTGCGCGGTACCAATACCATCGAGCGCATCGCGGCCTCCGCCTCGGTCCTCAAGCGTCTCAGCGGGCAAAACGCGCTTTTGATGGTCGCCACGCACGATATTGAGCTGACCCGAATGCTCCATCGCGATTTTGAAAATTGGCATTTCCAGGAAGAGGTCTTTGCGGGCGGCGTCCGCTTCCCCTATCTGTTACTCCCCGGCCCTGCAGTCAGCCGCAATGCACTTTTGCTGCTTGAACAGCTCGGATTTGAGCCGTCCGTAATCGAGCGCGCGGAGAAATTGGTTCGGGAATTTGAATCTTCCAATGCCTGGCCGACTCTCTGAGATCCCCTTTCGCAATCCGCGCGTTTTTCCGGACAGGCATTCCGCCCCCCTCAGAGCATAGACTTTCTCTGAGAGGGGGCGGTTTTTTTGCAGGAAGCTCCGCAGGTACGGCATTCCCTGATTCTCGAAGGGCGACAAAAGGCCACCATTACGGGCGTTTCGGATGTGGATTGTTTCAATGAGCAGATCGTGGTTTTGATTACTTCCGCCGGTTCGATGACCCTTTCCGGCGAGGGATTGCATGTGGAGAATCTCAACCTCAAGGAGGGCAAGCTCGAAGTGGAGGGAGAGATTTCCTCCATCGAATATTCCGGCAGCCCGCGCGAGAAAAAGGGCGGCGTGCTCGGAAGGTTGTTCCGCTGATGCTGTTTGCGACCATCGGGCAATGGAAGGTATTCGCGGCCATGTGCCTGGCCGGGGTGCTCGTGGGAGTTTGGTTCTCCCTGTTGCGCCTGCTGCGCCGCCTGCTCTCCGCCGGATTTTGGCTGACCTTGCTTGCAGATCTCGCCTTCGGCGCAGGCGCTGCGGCCATTCTCGCCCTGGGACTGACCCTCTCCTGCTACGGCCAAGTGCGGTTGTATTCCTTCCTCGCCGCCGGACTGGGCGCAGGGATCTGGCTCGCGGGGCCGCACGCGCTCGGGCAGCGGATTTTCCGCCGAATTTTGCCTAAATTTCGACAAGCAGCCCGCGCAATCGCGCATTATCGCCTTTTTAAAGTCATATTTAAATGACAGGAAATTCCCTCCTTTCGTCGAAATGGAAGGTAGTACCCAATGCTGGATTTCCGGGAGGGATTTCTTTGGTCCGCAGATATCATGCCAAGCCCAAATTTTATTTATTGCTGGCCGGTCTATTGGTCATCGGCTTCTCGATCAGCTATCTCGTGGCCAACTCCCGCCTCTCGGCGGCCTCCGATGCGCTCGCTTCCAAGATTGCGCAGAGAGACGAAATCGTTCAGGAAATCGGCGAATTGGAAAAGGAAATCGCCTTTGCCCAGACCGACGAGTATGTGGAGCGCGCGGCGCGGGATGAATTGGGCCTGATTATGCCCGGCGAAATCCGCTATGTGAGCTCCGGGGCCTGACATGCGGGAAGCTTTGTGCGATTTCTCCAAATTTGCAAAAAAGCGCCCAGGGCATTGACAGGGTCGCCTCGTCTTGCTATAATACCTTTATCGGGAGAAGTTATCCTGGGGTGTTCGCAACGCCTGTGCTTTTACCCACAGATTCAAAAAAGGATTCCGGGTCGGTTTGCGGATGTCATGCCCCCGATTTTGCCAGGGGAAGGCAGAATGCAGCCGCAGGTTTCCGCCCTGCCTGAGCGGCGGGTGAAAAAGTAACGGCGAACGGCACACTTGGGATAATGGTTTCGGCAGGGCAATCGCCCTGCCGAATTTGTTTTTGGGGAACGCACCCTCATTGCACCGGACGATAAAAGCGGCCCCTTCCATCTGGAAAGGGCCGCTCTCTAAATCCTGGAATTAGTACATTCCGCCCATTCCGCCCTGCGGCGCGGCCGGAGCCGGTTCGGGAGCGGGGATGTCCGTGACGAGGGACTCAGTGGTGAGCACCATCGCGGCGACGGACGCGGCGTTCTGCAATGCCGAACGGGTGACCTTGGTCGGATCGAGGATGCCGCGGGCGATCATGTCCGCATACTCATCCTTGGCGGCGTCGTAGCCGAAGCCAATGGCCTGCTTGCTCTTGATCTTCTCGACGACGATGGAGCCTTCCACGCCCGCATTCTTGGCGATCTGGCGTACCGGCTCTTCCAACGCGCGCAGCACGATGGAAATACCCGTCTTGATATCGCCCGAAGCCTCGCGCATGAGCTTGGCGACAGCCTTGCTCGCAGTAATCAGGGCGCTTCCGCCGCCCGGAACAATACCTTCCTCGACGGCCGCGCGGGTCGCGTTCAGCGCATCCTCAATGCGCAGCTTGCGCTCCTTCATCTCGATTTCGGTCGCGGCGCCGACGTTGATCACAGCCACGCCGCCGGCCAGCTTGGCCAGGCGCTCCTGGAGCTTCTCGCGATCGTAATCCGAGGTGGTCTCCTCAATCTGCGCGCGGATGGAGGCGATGCGAGCCTTGATCTCCGAAGGATCGCCCGCGCCCTCGACGATGACGGTGTTCTCCTTATCGACCTTGACCTGGCGCGCGGAGCCGAGCATATCGATGGTGGCTTCCTTCAGATCCAGGCCCAGTTCGCTGGTGATGACCTGGCCGCCGGTGAGGATGGCGATATCCTGCAGCATGGCCTTGCGGCGATCGCCGAAGCCCGGAGCCTTAACGGCAACGCAGGTGAAGGTTCCGCGCAGCTTATTGAGCACCAGAGTGGCCAGGGCTTCGCCCTCGACGTCCTCGGCGATGATCAGCAGCTGCCTGCCCTGCTTGACGACGTTCTCCAACAGAGAAACGATCTCCTGGATATTGGAAATCTTCTTATCCGTGATGAGGATCAGCGGATTGTCCAGAACCGCTTCCATCTTCTCCATATCGGTGCACATATAGCTGGAAGCATAGCCGCGATCAAACTGCATTCCTTCGGTGAAGTTCAGTTCGGTCTTCATCGTCTTGGATTCCTCGACGGTGATGACGCCGTCCTTGCCGACCTTCTCCATGGCTTCGGAGATCAGATCGCCGATCATGGCGTCGCTCGAGGAGATCGCGGCGACCTGCGCGATTGCCTGCTTGGACTCGATCGGCTTGGAGATCGCGGTCAATTCAGCCACGGCCGTCTCGGTCGCCTGCTCGATGCCCTTCTTCAAAACCATGGGGTTGGCGCCCGCGGCGACGTTCTTCAAGCCCTCGCGGATCAGCGCCTGCGCCAGCAGGGTGGCAGTGGTGGTACCGTCTCCGGCCACATCATTGGTCTTGGTGGCAACTTCCTTGACCAGCTGCGCGCCCATATTCTCAAAGGGATCTTCCAATTCGATTTCCTTGGCGATGGTCACGCCGTCGTTGGTGATCAGGGGCGCGCCGAATTTCTTATCCAGCACGACGTTGCGGCCCTTGGGGCCGAGGGTAATTTTTACGGTATCCGCAAGCGCGTTGATCCCCGCTTCCAGAGAGCGGCGCGCGTCCTCGCCATATTTAATCTGCTTAGCCATTTTTTTCCGCCTCCTAATTATTCAACAATCGCCAGAATATCGGACTGGCGCACGATGATGAAGTCCTCGCCGTCGAGCTTGACCTCGGTTCCGGCATACTTGGAATAGATGACTTTCTCACCGGCTTTGACATACATCTTGATTTCCTTGCCGTCCACGTTCCCGCCGGGGCCCACGGCCAGCACTTCCGCCATCTGCGGCTTTTCTTTTGAAGCATTGGTCAGCAAAATGCCACCCTTGGTGGTCTCCTCCGCCTCCAGATTCTTGATCACAACGCGATCGCCAAGCGGCTTGATGTTCATAGGATTCCCTCCTTGAAATAGTATGGTCTGTTTCAGGTTGTTAGCACTCAATTCCCACGAGTGCTAACGATCACAATTGATAGTGTATCCATTTTTCCGCATTTTGACAACCCCTTTCGCGCTTAATTTTCTGTTAAATCTTTCAAACGTCGCGCGTTTTTGCTATAATAAACGCATCGACGGCATATCCCGCGAATTACTTGTGGCATGGAGGTACTTTTTCATGGATAAATGGGATGCCCGCTTTATGGAAGTCGCCGACCTGATCTCCACATGGGCAAGTTGTTTTCAGCCGGATCGCAAGATCGGAGCAGTGATCGTCAAAAACAAGCGAATTCTCACCACCGGGTATAACGGCGCGCCCGCGGGAATTCGAACCTGTGTGGAGCGCGGCGAATGCCTGCGCAAAAAGCAGGGGATCGCCTCGGGGACGCGACATGAATTGTGTTACGCCATCCATGCCGAGCAAAATGCCATCATCCAGGCCGCAAAGCTGGGCGTCTCCATTCAAGGGGCGACTTTGTATTGCACGCACCAACCGTGCGTCATCTGCGCCAAGATGATCGTCAATTCGGGCATCGAGCGCGTGGTGTACCGCGAAGGATATCCCGATGAATTTGCCCGCCAAATGCTGCAAGAGGGCGGCGTCCTGCTGGAAAAGTTTGAAAGGTAATCCGACCATCGACCTTACGAAGGGATGATCCGCATGTTGCTTACTTCCGGGTACAATTTTGAGGGATATCGCATTGTCGAGTACCTGGGCTTCCTATCCGGCGAAACCGTATTGGGCACCGGATTCCTCAGCGAGTTTTCCGCCGGTTTTTCGGATTTTTTCGGCGTTTCCAACCAGCGATTTGCAGATAAACTCGAACAGGCCAAGGATGCGGCCATCCAGCATCTTCTCGAAAAAGCCGTAAACGCGGGGGCAAACGCTCTGATCGGAATCGACATTGATTACAACATGTTCTCTGCCAACATGATCGGCGTCATCGCCAATGCCACGGCGGTCAAAATTGAAGCTATCGAGGCGCAAAGCTCCGATCTGCAAATTCTGCCCGTGATGAACTATGTGCCCGGCGCGCGCGTCCGCCCCGTGCAGGTGCTCCTGGGAGAGTCGTCCATCGCCCTGCAACTTTGCTCTTACGGGGAACCGCTTGAAGCCCTGTTGGCGCAGATCCGTTTGGAAAATCTCTTTGGGCAAACGGTGGATCTCGGTTCCATCGCCTTTTTCCAATGTACGGCCGAAGAGAAGGCAGGATTTTGGCATACGGAGTTCGCGCCCATTGATCTCTCTCTGGCGCGCGGCGTCTGCGCCGCAGAAGTGCTCCTGTGCAAAACGTTCTTCCATGGCAAGCAGACGGCGCATCCGAGCGATTCCATACGCATCCCCTATCAGGCGTTTCAGTTGTCCGCCCTAAAAAAGGCTTACGGCGCGGACGCCTTTCTCTCCTTTTCCATTGAGGAGGACTCCTGGACCTGCCTTTGCGGGACCCGCAACCCGTCTTCCGCAGAAAAATGCGCTCTGTGCGAGCGGTACAAGGGCGCAAACGCACCCGTGGGCGACGGCTTGAATCCGCTGCATTTGGCAGCTCTGGAGAAACTGGAAAATGCCAAGGAGATTTATAAATTCGTCGCGGAGTTGGAAACCCCTCCGCACTCTCCCCAGGCGAAAACCCTTTTGGAGGGGCTCGAATCCAACGCGAATATGGAGCGCCTCTATGGGAACATGAAATCCTCCTCGCTCAAAAAAATCCGGCAATTCTTCCAGGAATAGAAAACGGCGCGCGCTAGTCCGCGCCATATCGGCCCCTGGGTTTCCTTCCCGAACGTTTCGCGCCCTGCCCGGAAGGGATTTGCGCGCATTTCCCAGATGACACAGATTTTTCAATGTTAATTTTCAGGATTTATTGTGCATTTCTCGTTACGATATGTTACAATAATAAATGGTCGAAAATCGGGTTTCTATCCCTTGTAGAAACCCGTGCAATTTATCTGAGGGAGGTCATGTACCTATGGCTGAAAACCGGGAGAAATATCTCCAGTTGGACGAGGTTATCCGCAAAAACAAGGGAAAGCAAGGCGCGATCATGATCACGCTCCAGGAGGCGCAGTCGATCTTCGATCATGTGCCGCGCGACGTGCAGATTCGCATTGCCGAGGGATTGGACGTGCCGCTTTCGGAAGTTTACGGTGTGGCCACGTTCTACTCGCAGTTCGCCCTGGAGCCGCGCGGGAAATTCGTCATTGGCGTGTGCCTTGGAACGGCCTGCTATGTCAAGGGTTCCAAGAATATCCTCGAACGTCTCGCAAGCGAATTGGATGTCAAGGTCGGCTCCACCACCAAGGACGGACGCTTCACGCTCAAGGATACCCGCTGCCTGGGCGCGTGCGGTCTGGCCCCGGTCATCATGATCAATGATGACGTATACGGTCGCCTCGTGCCCGACGATATTCCGGCGATCCTGGAAAAGTACCGGGCAATGTAGCGTATGCCGGAGCTGGCGCTGCACATTCTGGATCTGGTTCAGAACAGCGTCTGTGCGGGAGCGACGCTGATCGTCATCACCATTTCTCTGGATACCCGGAACGACCGGCTGACCATCACCATTGAGGACAACGGCAAGGGCATGTCTCCGGAATTTCTGGAAAAGGTCACAAGTCCCTTTGCCACCTCGCGCAAAACCCGCAAGGTGGGGCTGGGGATTCCGATGTTTAAGCAGCTTTCCGAGATGTGCGAGGGCGATTTTTCGCTCTTGTCCGAGCTGGGTCGGGGAACAAAACTGCAGGCGTCTTTCCGCGCCTCCCACATGGATCTGCCGCCGATGGGCGATCTGCCGGGAACGGTGCGGACGTTGCTGCTCGGCAATCCTCTGACGCCGGATTTCCGCCTGATTTACAGGATCGACGAGCGCGAGTTCCTCTTTGACACGGCACAGATTCGTCAGCCCCTGGGAAATCTTCCGCTGAACGAGCCGGACATTCTGGATTGGATCGGCCAATATGTGGAAGAAGGCCTGCTGGAAGTGCAAAACGGCTGATTTTCTCCTCTTCGAGGCAATCGGCCCGGACGGAAAAAATTTGGAGGTGTATATCTGATGAAGTCCCTTGCGGATTTGGAGGCCATTCGCCAAAAAACCCTGGATAAGGTAAACCTGCGCAGAGAACATGAGGGCACCCGCATTGTGGTGGGCATGGCGACCTGCGGCATTGCCGCCGGCGCGCGTCCCGTAATGCTCGCCTTCATGGATGAAATCAACAAGCGCGGCCTTCTCAACGTCACCGTCGCGCAGACCGGCTGCATCGGCATGTGCCGCCTGGAGCCGATCGTGGAAATCACCGCTCCCGGCCAGGAGAAAGTGACCTATGTCCATATGACCCCGGAAAAGGTCGCTCGCGTCGTCGCGGAGCATGTCGTCAACGGCACTCCCGTGGCCGAGTACACCATTGGCGCGCAGGACAAGTAATGAAGGAGGCTAGGCAATATGGAGCTTTTCCGTTCGCACATACTCATCTGCGGCGGCACCGGCTGCACCTCTTCCGGTTCGACAAAGCTGCTCAAGCGTTTTGAGGAACTTCTCGAAGAGAAGGGGCTTACCAAGGAAATCAAGCTGGTGCATACCGGCTGCTTCGGCCTGTGTGAGGCGGGCCCGGTCGTCATCGTCTATCCCGAAGGCGCGTTCTACAGCCGCGTCAAGGTCGAGGATATCGACGAGATCGTCTCTGAGCATCTGATCAAGGGCCGCATCGTGCAGAGGCTTCTGTACAAGGGTTCGGTCGCCGAGGACAATTCGGTCAAGGCGCTGGACGATGTGGATTTCTATCGCAAGCAAAAGCGCGTCGCGCTGCGGAATTGCGGCGTGATCGATCCGGAGAATATTGACGAATACATTGCCTTTGACGGCTATAAGGCCCTCTATAAGGCGCTCAACGAAATGACCCCCGAAGAGGTCATCGATACCATCAAAAAATCCGGCCTGCGCGGACGCGGCGGCGGAGGATTCCCCACGGGCCTGAAGTGGAGCTTCTGCGCGGCCCAGCCCCGCGGACCTGAATACCAGAAATACGTCTGCTGCAACGCCGACGAGGGCGACCCGGGCGCGTTCATGGACCGCTCGGTGCTCGAGGGCGACCCGCACGCGGTGCTCGAGGCCATGGCCATTGCCGGTTACGCGATCGGCGCCAACCAGGGCTATATCTACGTTCGCGCGGAATACCCCATCGCGGTTAAGCGCCTGGAGATCGCCATCGCGCAGGCGGAAGAGTACGGCCTGCTGGGCAAGAACATCTTCGATACGGGCTTCGATTTCAATATCGGCATCCGCCTGGGCGCGGGCGCGTTCGTCTGCGGCGAGGAGACGGCTCTGATGAACTCCATCCAGGGCAACCGCGGCGAGCCCTGGCCCCGTCCGCCGTTCCCGGCCGTGCGCGGCCTGTTCGGCAAGCCCACCATTCTCAACAACGTCGAAACCTACGCCAACGTCTGCCAGATCATTCTCAACGGCGCGGATTGGTTCAATTCCATGGGCACCGAAAGGTCCAAGGGCACCAAGGTCTTCGCTCTGGGCGGAAAGATCAACAACACGGGCCTGGTCGAAGTTCCGATGGGCACAACCCTGCGCGAGATCATCTACGACATCGGCGGCGGCTGCCCCAACGGCAAGGCGTTCAAGGCCGTGCAGACCGGCGGTCCCTCCGGCGGCTGCCTGCCCGCGCACATGCTCGATACGCCCGTGGACTACGACAACCTCATCGCGGCCGGCTCCATGATGGGTTCCGGCGGCATGATCGTCATGGACGAAGACAACTGCATGGTGGACATTGCCCGCTTCTTCCTCGATTTCACGGTCGATGAGAGCTGCGGCAAATGTACCCCCTGCCGGATCGGTACCCGCCGTATGCTCGAGATCCTCAACCGGATCTGCGAAGGCAAGGGAGAAGACGGCGATATCGAGCGCCTGGAGGCGCTTGCCAACAACATCAAGGCAACCGCTCTGTGCGGACTGGGCCAGACGGCCCCCAACCCGGTGCTTTCCACCATCAAGCAGTTCCGCCACGAGTACGAAGCGCACATCTATGAGAAGCGGTGCCCGGCGGGCGTGTGCAAGAAGCTCTTGAGCTACACGATCGATCCCGAGAAGTGCCGCGGCTGCACCCTGTGCTCCCGCGTTTGCCCGGCCGGCGCGATCACCGGCAAGGTCAAGGAGCCTCATGTGATCGATACGAAGAAGTGCATCAAGTGCGGCGCCTGCATGGAGAAGTGCAAGTTCGGCGCCATCTCCAAGAAGTGACGAAGGAGGTTGCCATAGATGAGTATGATTACGCTGACCATTGACGGCGTTTCGGTAAGCGTTCCCGCCGGCACGACAGTGCTGGAGGCCGCCAAGCAAGCGGGCATCCGCATTCCCACGCTGTGCTATATGAAGGGCCTGAACGAAATCGGCGCCTGCCGCCTGTGCGTGGTTGACACCGGCGCGCGCGCCCTGCAGGCCGCCTGCGTCTTGCCCGCCGCCGACGGAATGGTCGTCAAGACCAACACCCCTGCCGTGCGCAACGCGCGCAAGGTCAATTTGGAGCTTTTGCTCTCCAACCACGATAAAAAGTGCCTCTCCTGCGTCCGCTCGACCAATTGCGAATTCCAGAAATTGTGCAACGAGTACGGCGTGGAGGACGAAAATTTCTATGCCGGCAGCATGACTGAAACCGCAATCGACGACAAGGCCCCCATCGTGCGCAACAATGCCAAGTGCATTCTCTGCCGCCGCTGCGTGGCCGTGTGCCATAAGGTGCAGAACGTGGGTGTCATCGGCCCGATCAAGCGCGGCTTCAACACGCAGATTGCCTGCGCGTGGGGCGATTCGCTCTCCGACACCGCCTGCATCAATTGCGGCCAGTGCATCGCCGTATGCCCGACCGGCGCCCTGACCGAAAGGGACGATACCGCCAAGGTCTTCGCCGCGCTCAACGATCCGACCAAGCATGTGGTCGTGCAGCCCGCTCCGGCCGTGCGCGCCGCGCTGGGCGAAGAATTCGGCATCCCCATGGGCACTTCCGTCACCGGCAAGATGGCCTGCGCGCTGCGTCGCCTGGGCTTTGACAAGGTCTTTGATACCGATTTTGCCGCCGACCTGACCATCATGGAGGAGGCTACGGAGCTGGTTGAGCGCGTCAAAAACGGCGGCGTGCTGCCCATGATCACCTCCTGCTCGCCCGGCTGGATCAAGTTCTGCGAGCACCAGTATCCCGATTTCCTGCCCAACCTTTCCTCCTGCAAATCCCCGCACGAGATGGAAGGCGCGGTCATCAAATCCTACTATGCCGAAAAGGCCGGCATCGATCCGCAGGATATCGTGGTCGTCTCGGTCATGCCCTGCACGGCCAAGAAGTTCGAGGCCGCCCGTCCCGAATTGGGGCATGACGGCATCGCGGATGTGGATATCGTCATCACCACGCGCGAGTTGGCCCGCATGATCAAGCTCAGCGGCATCGACTTTGCCAACCTGCCCGAAGAGGATTTCGACGAAATGCTCGGCGAATCCACCGGCGCGGCGGTCATCTTCGGCGTAACCGGCGGCGTCATGGAAGCCGCGCTGCGCACGGCCTACGAGGTCATCACCGGAAGCAAGCTCGAAAAGCTCGAGTTCATGGATGTGCGCGGCCTGGAAGGCGTCAAGGAAGCGAGCTACAACCTCAATGGTCTGGAACTCAAGGTCGCCATCGCGCATTCCACGGGCGCGGCCTCCAAGCTTCTGGATGCGGTGCGCTCCGGCGAGAAGAGCTACACCTTCATCGAAGTCATGGGCTGCCCCGGCGGCTGCGTCAACGGCGGCGGTCAGCCGATCGTCTCTCCCGCGCAGCGCGATGTGCAGGATCCCAGGGTTCTGCGCGCCAAGGCGCTTTACGACGAGGATGCGAGCAAGCCCGTGCGCAAGTCGCATGAGAACCTGGCGATTCAGAAGCTCTATGACGAGTACTTCGAAAAGCCCAATTCTCACAAGGCGCACGAAATTCTGCACACGCACTACACCGCGCGTCCGAAGTACAAGTAAGACCTTTTCAGCCGTTCCAAAGCCTCCTCCCCCCGGGAGGGGGCTTTTCCAAGGTCTGTCCCAAAGTCGGCGAAGATTTTTCAAGAAACCTTCGCCAAGAATCGAGGCGAATTCCCATGGCCGTTTCCCGGCGACCCCACCGCATTCACGTCAACCTGCCCCATCCCGACCATCCGCATCATCATCCGCAGAGGGAGCACATCGCGCACCTTCCCTATCCCAGCTTCAAGCTCACCCCTGTCAAGCGCTACCGCATGTCCAAAAAGCCGGATGTGGGCGAGGAAAAGCTAATTTGGCTGCGCAATATTTTTGCAGCCGTCGCCGCCGTCCTGTTCCTGATCGCCATGGCGCCGAATCTCGCGCACCATGCCAAGTACGCGATCCGCGGCGTGGCGTACATCTTCGGCGCAGGGGCCTATCTTTCGGAAATCCTCATGATTACGGATTGCTTCAAGCACATTCAGCCCTTCCGGGAAATGTTCATGGCCTATGCGTTCGGAATTTTGTATGTGCTGATGTCCATCTCGTATTTTCTGGAAATGTGATTTTGGGATTGCTCTGTATCGAAGCAAACAAAAAAAGCCGCGCGTCGGAATTGCCGCCGCGCCCATGCGTGTCAAAATCCTTTGACACGCTCCATGAAAATCCGAGGATTTTCATGGATGAGGAGGAACCCTGCGGAAATCTGAAAATCTCCCGATTTTCCGGGCGATTTCCTGACCGAAGGTATTGTTTTTCCTCCGCTTATCCTCCGGA
>DVMU01000123.1 GCA_018714825.1 Candidatus Pullichristensenella excrementigallinarum | reverse complement strand
TCAAAATTCATTTTGAAGGGAATCCGTATGCCGCCATATATGAAATTCCTCTAATGTCAGTATTAGCACAGATGGCGGATACGATCTTCTATATCAAGGAATGGAAACAGGGCGTTTTCAGCGGATAAGAGCCAGCATTAGCGTATGTACGCAACTTGAGGAAAAATTGGCTTGGCGGCGTCTGCGCAACAAGAAGAAAGGCGCTTGGCTGTGATGAATGCCGCTGGAACAGCGCGTATCCGGATTCAGGAACCGACAAAGGAGGTCTGCATCGTGAATTATCCGCATCTTTTTGAACCCATCGAGATCGGCAATTTGCTTGTCCCCAATCGCATTTTTCATGCCGCGACGGACGCGGGCTCCTCGCACATCAACGGCGAGATTTCCCAGAGAGACACCTATCATTACGGGCAGATCGCCAAGGGTGGTACCGGGCTGATCATCACCGGAGCGACGACGCCGGAACAGTCGACGGGAAAGCCCACGGTCAATTGCGCCGCCGCGGATACGGATGAAGATATTCCAGGATTGAGCCGTCTGGCGCGTTCCATGCATCAATACGGGGCCAAGGCCATGGTGCAATTGCAGCATCCCGGGCGGCAGGCGTCCGTTCCGCGCTATCCGGTCTATTCGGCCAGCGACGTGGTCATGCGGATGCCCTGGTCGCAGAGCCATGAGATCCTCTATGAAAATGAGGAGGCCAAGGGAAAGGCCGTCAAACAAATGGGCATCGAGAGTGTGATCGAGTTGGTCGGCCTGTTTTCGGACGCCGCGTGGCGGGTCAAGCAGGCGGGCTTCGACGGCGTGGAACTGCACGCCGCGCACGGCTATCTGATTTCGCAGTTTATGAGCCCGTATCTCAATCGCCGCACCGACCGCTATGGCGGCAGCTTTGAAAACAGGATGCGCTTTGTCATGGAGATTGTTTCCTCCATTCAGCGCAAGTGCGGCAGGGATTTCCCGATCCTCGTGCGCTATTCTGCGGACGAATGGATCGAGGGAGGAAGGACTCTGGAGGAGAGCATTCTCGTGGCAAAAGCGCTCGAAGAGGCGGGCGTGGCGGCGATCGACCTTTCCCAGTGTACCCAGGAATCGCCGGGATCGGGCTTTTCGCCGATGTACTACCCCGAGGGATGGACGATGTATGCCTCGGAGGAAGTCAAAAAGCATGTCAAGGTGCCGGTGCTCAATACCCATGTCTTGCGCGATCCGGCGTTCTGCGAAAAGCTCCTGGCCGAAAACAAGACCGATATGGTGGGCCTTGCGCGGCAGCTCCTGGCAGATCCCTATTGGCCCCTCAAGGCGCGCTATGGACACGAAAAGGATATTCGCAAGTGCATTTCCTGCCTTACCGGCTGTTGGCAGGAGGCGCATATGGCCAAGCTCGAAATCGGCTGCGCGATCAATCCCGCCTGCGGCGATCCCGAATTCGCGCAGATGAAAAAGACCGATTCTCCGGCGCGCATCGCGATTGTCGGCGGCGGCCCTGCGGGCATGGAGGCGGCCCGGCACGCGGCGCTTCGCGGCCATTGCGTAACGCTGTTTGAAAAGAAGGCGGAATTGGGCGGCGCAATTCTGGGCTGCTGCATGGTTCCGGGCAAGGAAAAGATGAAGTGGTACGCGGATTGGATTCGCGAGCAGATCAAGGGGATGCCGAATATCGAGATTCACATGAACCACGCGCCCACGGTGGAGGAACTCAAGGCGTACGATATTGTGCTCAATGCCACCGGCGCGAAATCGTATGTGCCGGAAATGCTGCGGGGCGCGGAACGCATCGTGCCCTTTGAGGAAGTGCTGGCTTGCCCGAAGGTCAACTGCCCGCACAATCCCGGCAATCGCAAGCCGCGCAAATTGGGCGAGCGCGTCCTGGTCTACGGCGATCACTACGCGGCCGTGGATACCATCCAGTTCCTCGCTTCCATCGGCAAACAGGTTACGGTTGTGACCCGCAACGCGAAATTCGCGGAGACGGTGGAAACGATTCACATGTATGTGCTCAACAAGCGGTTTTGTCAGGAGGAAGCTGAAGCACTTTCTCCCAAGCCGTACAAGTACCCGGTCGAGGTGATCACGGATACGAGCGTGCTCGAGGTGGGCGAGGGATACGCGATTTTGCAGGATGGGAAATTTGCGCTGCGCCGCCTGGAAGTGGACGATGTGGTGACGTGCTTTACCCGTCCGGACACGGCGCTTCTCAAGGAAATGATGCAGGCGGGCATCAACGTGACCAATGCCGGGGACGCTATTGAGCCGAGGAACCTGCATCACGCGGTCAAGAGCGGGGCGACGTTTGGAAAGAATGTGGATCGCGGAGCGCTGTACAATCCCAACCATATGCCCACGGGCGAATTGCCGTTGGAGGTGCAGAGACAGCTTTTAGGCAACTGAAGGAAGGCGAAGGGGGAAACGCAATGTTCCGACTGGGCATTGATATGGGTGGAACCGCCATCAAGACCGGCGTGATGGATGAAGAAATGCAGGTGATTTCCCGGCACAGCGTTCCCACGCAGAGTTCCTTTGAACAGGTCGTCTCCGATATGGCGCAAGCTGCCCGGGAAGCGGCGGGAAAAATCGGTTTGCGATTGGAGGATTTTCCCTGCGTGGGGGTGGGAACGCCGAGCTGCATCAATCCGTATACCGGGAAATTGGTGTTTTCCAACAACACCAATTGGCGCAATGTGCCGCTCCGGGAGGAACTGGAAAAACATATCCCCGTTCCGGTGTATATCGGGAACGATGCGGACTGCGCGGTGATTGGAGAAACCGTCGCGGGCGGCGCGAAGGGAAAGCGCGACGTCCTGATGATCACTCTCGGAACAGGCGTGGGGTGCGGAATCATCTTGGGCGGAAAGCTCTTTTCCGGCGCCGACGGCATGGGCGCCGAACTGGGGCATACGCCGCTGATCTATGGGGGCGCGGAATGTACCTGCGGGAGCCGCGGTTGCCTGGAAGCGTATGCATCGCTTCTGGGCCTGATCCGCATCACGCGGGAGGCGATGGATCGCCATCCCGAAAGCGCAATGCACCGTTATCTTGCTCTGGAAGAGGGGGAGATTACGGGAAAGACCTCGTTTGAATGCGCAAAGGCGGGCGATGCCGCGGCCAACGAGGTGGTGGACGAATATCTGGAATATGTGGCCAACGGCATCGGCGGCGCGATCAATGTGTTCCGGCCGGAGGTGGTTCTGGTGGGTGGAGGCATTTCCAATGCGGGCGAGTTTCTCTTTTCGCGGTTGGAAAAGAAATTGGGCAAGTATGTCTTTGCCGGGGATATCATCGGCTGCCCTCCGGTGCGGCGCGCGATCCTCGGCAATGACGCCGGACTTGTCGGCGCGGCTTGCCTGGATCTGATGCAGGAGGTGTGCAAATGATCGCTTCTGCCCGCGTGATGTATATCTTAAACCGGCTCAACGAATGCGGAGTCATCGATTATAAGTCGATTGCGTTGGAACTGGGCGTTTCCGAGGCCACCGCTCGCCGCGATTTTGAAAAATTGGAGCATCAGGGAAAGCTCAAGCGCGTGCAGGGCGGCGCCATGCGCTCGGAAGGCTTTGGCGAGGGCGTCTCCAACGCGGAATTGACCATGCGCTACAAGCGCAATCTCAACAGCCACGAAAAGCGGAAGATCGCGCAGAGGGCGGCCGAACTGGTCCGAGATGGGGAATGCGTGTTTCTCGACGTGGGAACCTCCATATCCCCGCTTGCGGAGATCCTCATGCACCGGCCCGTGCAGCTGATCACCTATTCCAATTTGGCGGTGCAGAAATTTCTGCCCGGGGTTGCGGCGGAGGTATTCGTGATCGGGGGGCGCTACCATATCAGCGACGGCATGTTCGTCGGCCCCTTCGCGGAGAAGATGCTCAAGTGTTTTCACTTTCAACATGCATTTATCGGCTGCTCTGGAGTGCATCTGGAGAGCAACACCGTCTTTACCACGGAGATGGAATGTATGCGCATGAAGCAACTGGGCATGGAAGCCGCGGAACGAGCGCATCTGTTGCTGGATCAGACGAAGCTCAAAAAGACGGGGCTGTTTCGGGTTTCCGGTCTGGAGAGCTTTGAAACGGTGTTTATTGACGCGATTGAGGATGCGGAAGTCATGCCGAAGAATTTTGTCATGGTATAGTCTTGGAGTGGAGCGGATTTCCGCAGACCTCTCCCATGAAAATCCGCAGATTTTCATGGAGCGTGTCAAAATCCTCTTTGACACGCAGAAGCGCCCGCGAACGCCTTTCTTTTCGGAAAGGACGTCCGCGGGCGTTTTTTGCGGAAAACGGCGGGGAAAGATCCTAACGGAAGTAATCCACCGCGCCCCGGAACATGTTGTTCTGATAATTGCCGGGAACGTTTTTGTACAGCGGCAGGCGGAAGCCCACGCGCTCGGAATGCGCCATCTTGCCGAATACGCGGCCGTCGGGCGAGGTGATGCCCTCGATCGCGTCCACCGAACCGTTGGGATTGAAGCGGATATCCATAGAAGGCTTGCCGTCAAAATCCGCATACTGGGTCGCGATCTGGCCGTTGGCAGCCAGGGACTTGCGCAATTCGGCCGAGGCGATGAACCGACCCTCGCCGTGCGAGACGGGAGCGGTATGAATCTCTCCGACCTGCGTGTGCATCAGCCAGGGGGACTTGTTGGAGGCGATGCGGGTCATGACCAGGCGCGATTGATGGCGGCCGATCTCGTTAAAGGTGAGGGTAGCCTCGCAATCTTCGGCCTCCCGGATTTCGCCGTAGGGCACCAATCCCAATTTGATCAGCGCCTGGAAGCCGTTGCAGATGCCGCCCATCAACCCGTCGCGCGTCTGCAGCAGGGACATCACCTGATCGCGGATGTTTGCGTTGCGGAAGAAGGCGGTGATGAACTTGCCCGATCCGTCCGGCTCGTCGCCGCCGGAGAATCCGCCGGGAATGAAGACAATCTGGGAAGCGGCGATTCTCCGCGCGAACGCCTCGGCGGATTGCGCGACTTCACTCGCCGTCAAATTGCGCACCACAAAGATTTCCGGAACCGCGCCGGCCTCCAGGAAGGCGCGCTCGGTATCGTATTCGCAGTTGGTTCCGGGGAAGACCGGAATCAGTACGCGCGGCTTGGCGATTTGTATGTTTGCGCGGGAATGCGCGTCGGCCTTGTAAGAATAGGTTTCGGGCCGCGCGTGTTCGCGGCGCGCCTGCACCGGGAAGACCTTCTCCAGCCGATTTTCATAGAGGGCTTCCAATTCGTCCATGGGAACAGAGGCCTTCCCCATGGCGAACGCGCGTTCCTGCGTGACTTCGCCGATTTGGCCTTCCACCGCCGCGCCGTCCTTCCATTCCACGAGGAAACCGCCGTAATGCGCCTGGGTCAGATCGCGCACGCAGAGGTTTTCCAGGAACCGGACACCGTACCCGTTGCCGATCGCCATGCGGAACGCGCTCGCCAGAACGCCGCCCATGCCGATCGCCTCGGCGGAGAGGATTTGCCCGGATTGCAGGCCTTCGCTCACGCGGCGGAAGAGTTCTCTCTGGCTTGCGGGATTCGGAAGGCCGTTTTTGTCCGTCTCCGGGAGAAGTAAGCTGAGCTTGGAACCGGCCGATTGAAATTCGTTTCCGCGAATGCGATTGGCCGGACACACGCCCACGGCGAAGCTGACCAGGGTCGGCGGAACGTGCATGTCCTCAAACGAGCCGGACATGGAATCCTTCCCGCCGATGGCTGCGGCTTCGAAATCCATCTGCGCCTTGAGCGCGCCGAGCAGCGCCGCCAAGGGCTTTCCCCAGCTTTCGGGAGAAGTCATGCGCTCAAAATATTCCTGGAAGGTCAAATGCGCGCCGTCCGCGGGACAGCCGGAAGCCGCCAGTTTGGCAAGCGATTCCACCACTGCCAGATACGCTCCGCGGAAGGGATTTTCCTCGCTCACATACGGGTCAAAGCCATAGGCCATCACCGAGGCCGTCTCGCTTTCGCGCCCCTGCGCGCTGATGCGCGAGGCCATGACCTGCGAAGGCGTCAATTGCCGCTTGCCGCCGAAGGGCATCAGCAAGCTTGCTGCACCGTTGGTGGAATCGAATCGCTCCGCGAGGCCGCGCTGCGAGCAGAGGTTGAGATTCTCGACCAACGCTTTTGCGGCGGAGACAAAATCCGAATCTTCCTGTGCATGTCGCCTCTTGGGAGCGGCGACATGCGCTTGGGCATGTTTTGCGGCGCCGTTGGAATTCAAAAACTCGCGCGCGATATCCACGATCACGCGGCCGTTCCAGCGCATGACCAGGCGCGGGGATTCCGTCACCCGCGCGACCACCGTGGCCTCGAGGTTTTCCTGATGGGCCAATTCCAGGAAATCTTGCACGTCCTCGGGCGCGAGAACCACGGCCATGCGCTCCTGTGATTCGGAAATGGCCAGTTCCGTTCCATCCAGACCCTCGTATTTCTTGGGCACCTTGTTCAGATCGATTTCCAATCCGTCGGCCAATTCGCCGATGGCGACCGAGACGCCGCCCGCGCCGAAATCGTTGCAGCGCTTGATGCGCCGGGAGGCTTCGGGATTGCGGAACAACCGCTGCAGTTTTCGCTCCTCAGGAGCATTGCCCTTCTGCACTTCCGCGCCGCAGGTTTCCAGCGATTCCAGATTGTGCGATTTGGAGGAACCGGTGGCGCCGCCGCATCCGTCGCGTCCCGTCCGTCCGCCGAGAAGGACAATCTGATCTCCCGGGACCGGGCGCTCGCGCCGCACGTTTTCCACCGGAGCCGCGCCCACCACCGCGCCGATTTCCATGCGCTTGGCGGCATATCCGTCGTGATAGATTTCCCGGACAAATCCTGTGGCCAGACCGATCTGGTTGCCATAGGAGCTATAACCGTCCGCAGCGGAAGTCACCAGCTTTTTCTGCGGGAGTTTTCCGCGAATGGTCTGTTCCACGGGCCGCGTCGGGTCCGCGGCTCCGGTCACGCGCATGGCGTGATATACATACCCGCGCCCGGACAGCGGATCGCGAATCGCGCCGCCGATGCAGGTGGCCGCGCCGCCGAAGGGCTCGATTTCGGTGGGATGGTTGTGGGTCTCGTTCTTGAAAAGCAGGAGCCACTTTTCCGTGCGCTCGCCAAATTGCACGTCCATCTTGATCGTGCAGGCATTGATTTCCTCAGACAGATCCAGATCGTTGAGCACGCCGCGCTTTCTGAGGACCTTTGCGCCGATTGTCGCCAAATCCATCAGCGTCACCGGCTTGTCCCGGCCGATTTCTTTGCGCAGATTGAGGTATTCGCCGTAGGCCGCCTGGACGTCCGCGTCGTCAAAGCGCACGTCGGTCAACTCGGTCAGGAAGGTGGTGTGGCGGCAGTGGTCGGACCAATAGGTATCCAGCATCCGCAATTCCGTGATGGTCGGATCCCGATGCTCCCTGCGGAAATAGTCCTGGCAGAAACGCACGTCGGCCTCATCCATGGCAAGGCGATATTGGGAGAGGATGGCGGCCGGGTCGCGCTGGGCGAAATCCCGCAGCGTCTCCACAGTTTCCGGGCGATCGTAGACGGCCTCGAGGGTTTCAAAAGCCTCGAATCCTGCCTCGCGCCGCTCTACGGGATTGATCACATGCTTGCGGATCCTGTCGAACTCTTCGGGGGTGAGATTCCCCTGCAACAGATAGACTTCCGCGGTGCGAACCCTCGGGCGATCCACCTGGGCCATCAACTGCACGCATTGCGCGGCCGAATCCGCCCGCTGGTCGTACTGGCCTGGCAGGTATTCCACGCAGAATTTAAACCCCTCATGTTCGGGAAGGGCAAAATAGACCTGATCGATCTGCGGCTCGGAGAAGATGCCGGGAATCGCGCGATGGAACAGATCCTCGTCGATCCCCTCCACATCATAGCGGTTGAGAATGCGCACGTTTTCCAGCGCCTGAATGCCCAGGAAGGAGCGGATTTCTTCGCGCAGGGCCAGGGCCTGATGCTCGAAGCCGGGCTTTTTTTCCACATAGACTCTGTAAACCATCTTACTCCTCCAATGCTTTGAGCGCCCTCGCGCCGATGTCCCTGCGCAGATGGCGGCCCTCAAATTGGATCTGGTCCGCCGCGCGGTATGCGCCCTCAATGGCGTGTTTCAAGGTATCGGAGACAAATGTCACGCCCAGCACGCGCCCGCCTGCAGTCACCAAGTGGCCCTGCGAATCCAAGGCGGTTCCACTGTGGAAAACCTGCGCCGTTTCCTCGGCACGGCCCAGATCGATGACCTTGCCCTTCTCATAATGCTCCGGATAGCCGCCAGAAGCGAGGATCACGCAGCAATCCGCGCCGTCGCGGAATTCCACGGGGATCTCTTTCAGGCGTCCATCTTCCACCGCGCGCATGATGGTGAGCAAATCGGTTTTCAAAAGCGGAAGCACCACTTGCGTTTCGGGATCTCCGAAGCGGCAGTTGTATTCGATGACCTTGGGGCCGTCCTTGGTGAGCATGAGGCCGAAGTACAGACAGCCCTTGAACGGACGCCCCTCGGCCTTCATGGCTTGTACCGTGGGGAGGAGAATTTCGCGCATGGTGCGCTCGGCGATTTCCCTGGTGTAATAGGGGTTGGGGGCCACGGTGCCCATGCCGCCGGTATTGAGCCCCTGATCGCCATCCAGCGCGCGCTTGTGATCCATGGAGGAAACCATGGGGACGATCGTCTCCCCGTCGGTAAAGGAGAGCACCGAGACTTCCGGCCCCTCCAAAAACTCCTCGATCACCACGCGGGTCCCGCTCTTGCCGAAGCGCTTTTCGACCATCATGGCCTCCAGCGCCTCCAGCGCCTCTTCGCGGGTCGCGCAGATGAGCACGCCCTTTCCCAGCGCCAACCCGTCCGCCTTGACGACCAGGGGAACGCGAGCGGTTTGCACATAGGCGCGCGCGGCCTCCAGATCCTCGAATACTTCGAACGCGGCGGTGGGAATGCCGTATTTTTTCATCAAATTTTTGGCAAAAATCTTGCTGCTCTCAATTTCTGCGGCCTTCTGATCCGGGCCGAAACAGGCGATCCCCTTTTCGTGCAGGCGATCGACCAGGCCCATGGCCAGCGGATCGTCTGGCGCGATGACGGCGAAATCGATCTTCTTCTCTTCGGCAAAATGGACGATGCGGTCAAGATCCGTAGCCGGAATGGGGACAATTTCCGCGTCCTGCGCAATGCCGGCGTTTCCGGGCAGCGCATAGAGCGTTTTCACCTCCGGGTTTTCGCGAAGTTTCCGGATAATGGCGTGCTCGCGCCCGCCGCCGCCAACGACCATAAGTTTCATAGCGTTCCCTCCCGATGCGTGCATGTTTCTAGTGATGGAACAGCCGGATTCCGGTGAAGACCATGGTGATGCCGTATTTATCACAGGTCTGAATGACGTTATCGTCCCGAATGGAGCCGCCGGGCTGGGCGATGCAGGTTACGCCGCTTTTGTGGGCGCGCTCGATGTTGTCGCCAAAGGGGAAGAAGGCATCGCTGCCCAGAGCAACGCCAGTCACCTGATCCAGATAGGCGCGCTTTTCCTCGGCAGAGAGCGGCTCGGGCCTCTCGGTGAAGTAATTCGGCCAGGCGGAAGGGTTGAGGACGTCGTCGCATTCGTCGGAGATGTACACGTCGATGCAGTTGTCCCGATCGGGACGCTTGAGATCCGGACGGAAGGGGAGGCGCAAGACCTTCTCATGCTGGCGCAAATGCCAGATGTCGGCTTTGTTACCGGCCAGGCGCGTGCAATGAATGCGCGATTGCTGCCCTGCGCCCACGCCGATGACCTGCCCGTCCTTGGCGTAGCAGACCGAGTTGGACTGCGTGTACTTCAGCGCGATCAGCGCTACGATCAAATCGCGCTTTTGTTCGGGCGTGAGCATTGCATTTCGGGTGACCGGATTGGAAAGCAGCTCTTCCCGGATCTCCAGGGCGTTGCGGCCCTGCTCAAAGGTGATGCCGAAGCACATCTTGCGCTCGATTTCGGCGGGAACGTACTCGGGATCGATTTCGATGATGTTGTAGGCGCCCTTGCGCTTTGCCATGAGCACTTCCAGGGCATCCGGCGCGTACCCGGGAGCGATGACGCCGTCGGAAACCTCGCGGGCGATCAATTTTGCGGTCGCCAGATCGCAGGGATCGGAAAGGGCGATGAAGTCGCCAAAGGAGGACATGCGGTCCGCTCCGCGCGCGCGCGCGTAGGCGCAGGCGAGGGGGGAGAGTTCCTCTCCTTCGGGAACGAAGTAGATCTTGCGCAGCACGTCCGTCAGGGGAAGGCCCACGGCCGCTCCGGCCGGGCTGACGTGCTTAAACGAGGCAGCGGAGGGAAGCCCCAGGGCCTTTTTCATTTCGGAAACCAACTGCCAACTGTTGAGCGCGTCCAGGAAATTGATGTATCCAGGCCTGCCGCAGAGCACCTTTAGCGGCAATTCGCCGCCTTCCATGAAGATGCGCGCGGGCTTCTGGTTGGGATTGCATCCGTATTTCAATGCGATTTCATGGGCCATATGATGTTCCTCCCTCTCACTGAAAGCGGTTGATGATTCTGCTTTGGGTATTTCCGGTATGCAAATCCGTGGCTTCGGCCCAGAGCGAGACGCGGTTGTCCGCATTCAGCGCCTGCCAGACCGTTTCGGCCATGGAATCGAGATCGTCTTCAAAGAGGACAAATTCCGGCTCCCCCTCGAAGGAGGGAATGGGATTGCCGTCCGCCCGATAGGTGTGCAAAAAGCGACCCTGTCCCGCGGGGAGGGAGTCGTATTCCCAAAAAGCGCGCAGACAGTGGACGCCGTCGATGGATTTGAGAATGCTCATTTGCAGGGAAAAATCCCCGCCTTCAACGGTCGCCAGGGCGCTGACGCGAGGCGTGAAATTCGGCGCGTCCGGCTCGAATTCCCGCGTGCGCAGCGCTTCGGCAAAGCCGCCCTTTTTATTGGCGAGGAAATCATAGATCGTATCCGTCTGATCGCCGTTGGTGACAATGGTTTGGTTTTTCAACTTGCGCACGGGCGCATAGATGATCAGCGAAGGATCCCGCATCTTTGAAGGATCGAACGCCTGCGTGCGCACGCCTTCGCCCTCGTGGACAAAGACGCGATTGCGGCTGTTTTCGCTGCGCCCCATGATAAAGTACATCAGGATCGCGCGCTTGCCGTCCCTGCTCTTGCCGGCCAAAATGCCCCGGCCGGGATAAGTGGTGGCTCCCACGGCTTGGGAGAGCGTCAAAAAGTTCATTGCCGTGCCTCCTGGAGAATTTTTTGACTGACCATTTCCGTCGCGCGCGGCAGGAGAATCCATTCGGCCTGCTCCATGACGCGCCTTTGCAGGATTTCCGGGGTGTCGCCCGGGAGCACATCCACTGCCTTTTGCAGCAGGATCTGTCCTCCATCCGGGATTTCATTGACAAAATGCACCGTGGCTCCCGTGACCTTCACCCCATAGGCGAGTGCCGCCTCATGGACTTTCAGGCCGTAAAAGCCCTTTCCGCAGAAGGAGGGAATGAGCGCGGGATGCACGTTGAGGATGCGATTGGGATACCGCTTGACAAAGTCTTCCGAAAGGATGGAAAGGAAACCGGCCAGAACGATCAGGTCGATCTTATATTCCTCCAGCGCTTTGAGCGCGGGCTGTTCAAAGGCCGAAAGCGGCGCGCCCTTGGGGCGGAGAATGGTGCGGCAGGGAATGCCGGCCTTCTCCGCCCGCTTGAGGGCGTATGCGTTTTCCCTGTTCGAAAGGACGAGGCGAATCCGGCCGGAAGAAAGCGTCCCTGCGTTCTGTGCGTCGATCAGCGCCTGCAGGTTGGTGCCGCCGCCGGAGACAAAGACCGCGATGTTCGCGCTCATGCGAAGACCACCCGTTCCTCTCCCTCGACCACTTCGCCCAGCAGATAGGCCCCGGGCAGCAGATCCAGCGCCTTTTGCGTCTCCTTTGCCGAGACGGTCACGACCATGCCCACGCCCATGTTGAAGGTATTGAACATGTCGCGGCGGGAAATATTGCCCGCCCGCTGAATGACGTCGAAAATCGGGGGCGTTTGAATCGCTTTTTCCTCGATGCGCGCCGTCAGACCCATGGGCAGGCTGCGCGGGATATTCTCGTAGAAGCCGCCGCCGGTGATGTGCGAAATTCCCTTGACATGAACCTGTTCCATCAAGCCGAGAATCTCTTTGACATAGATGCGGGTGGGGGTGAGAAGCGCCTCGCCCAGCGACATGCCCAGATCCTCCAAATAGAGGTTGAGGGAGCGATTTTCAATATCCAGCACCTTGCGCACCAGGGAGAAACCGTTGGAATGCACGCCGGAAGACGGCAGCGCGATCAGAGAATCCCCGGGAGCGATGAAGGCGTTGTTGATGATCTTTTCGCGATCCGCGATGCCCACGCAAAATCCCGCCAGATCGTATTCGTCTTCGGGATAGAAGCCGGGCATTTCGGCGGTTTCACCGCCGATGAGCGCGCAGCCCGCCTGCAGGCATCCCTCGGCCACGCCGCGGACAATCGCGGCCACGCGCTCGGGAACGTTTTTGCCAACCGCCACATAGTCCAGGAAGATCTGCGGCTTGGCGCCCGCGCAAATGATGTCGTTGGCGCACATGGCCACGCAGTCGATGCCCACGGTGTCGTGCTTGTCCATCAGGAAAGCCAACTTGAGCTTGGTGCCCACGCCGTCGGTCCCCGAAACGAGCACCGGATGGGAAATGCCCGTCATGTCCAATTCAAACAGGCCGCCGAAGCCGCCGATGCCGGAGAGTACGCCCGGGATGTTGGTGCGGGCGATGTGCTCCTTCATCAATTCCACGGCCTTGTACCCGGCGGTGATGTCCACGCCCGCCGCCTTGTAGCTCTCGGAGAAGCTTTTCATGATTGATGTTCCTCCACGCCGCGCTCAAATTTTGTGCGATCCGCGATTTTGGGCGGTTCGCAGGGATACTGGCCGTCAAAGCAGGCCGTGCAGAATCCGGTAGTATTGTCGGTCAATTTTTTGGCATTCTCGGGGCTGAGGAAGCCCAGGGAGTCCACGTTGAGGATCTTGACCATTTCCTCAAAAGTGTGATTGCAGGCAAACAGCTTGTCGCGGCTGTCGATATCCACGCCGAAGTAGCACGGATGCAGGAACATCGGCGCGGAAGAGCGAAGGTGAACCTCCGTGGCTCCGGCTTCCCGGAGCATCTTGACAATGCGTGCCGAAGTCGTGCCGCGCACGATCGAATCGTCCACCAGCACCACGCGCTTTCCCTTGACCACGGCCGAGATGGGATTGAGCTTGATGCGCACGCGCCGCTCGCGATCGGCCTGGGTGGGCTGAATAAAGGTGCGCGCGATGTACTTGCTCTTGATAAAGCCCATGCCGTAGGGAATGCCCGATTGCCGGGAATAGCCCATGGCCGCATCCAATCCGGAATCCGGTACACCGATGACCACATCCGCCTGTACCGGATGTTCCAGCGCCAGGAAACTGCCTGCCCGCTGCCGCGCGAGGTGCACGCTGCTCTGATCGATGACGGAATCCGGCCGCGCGAAATAGATGTATTCAAATACGCAGGTGGTCTTGGGCAGCTTGCCCACATGCGTGCGATCTGAACGCATTTCACCCTTTTCCACGATCACGATCTCGCCCGGTTCCACATCGCGAATAAACGTCGCGCCGATTGCGTCCAGCGCACAGGATTCGGAGGCAAAGATGATGCTGTCCCCGAGTTTGCCGATGCAAAGCGGACGGAAACCGCGCGGATCGCGCACGGCCATGAGCTTTGTCGAGGACATGATCACCAGCGAGTACGCGCCCTCCAGACGATTCATGGCGCGGGAAACCGCCTCTTCAATGGAGGAAGATTTCAGGCGTTCGCGAATGATCGCATAGGAGATGACCTCGGTATCGCTGGAAGTATGGAAGATCGAACCGCTCAGTTCCAATTCCGTGCGCAGTTCGTAGGCATTGGTGAGGCTGCCGTTGTGCGCCAGGGCCATCAGTCCCTTGACGTGGTTGACGATCAAAGGCTGCGCGTTCTGACGGGGATCGATGCCGGTCGTGCCATAGCGCACATGGCCCACGGCCATCTTGCCCTCTCCCAGAGAGGCGATGGTCTGATCGTCAAAGATTTCGTTGGCCAGTCCCGCATCCTTGTGGCAACGGAGAAGGCCGTTGTCGTTTACGACGATTCCGCAACTTTCCTGGCCGCGATGCTGCAGGGCATACAGCCCGTACAGACAATCCGCAGCCACATTGCGGCGCACCGGGCTATAAATGCCGAAGACGCCGCATTCCTCATGCAGTTCTCTCATTGCTCGTTCTCCTTGCCGCTGACACGGCGCATCATTTCGATATAAGCGTCTTCCACGTTGCCCAAATCGCGGCGGAAGCGATCCTTATCGAGCTTTTCGCGGGTCTTGGCATCCCAGAAGCGGCAGGTGTCGGGAGAAATTTCATCCGCCAGAACGATGCTTCCGTCAGAAAGCCTGCCGAACTCAAGCTTGAAATCCACCAGGATCACGCCGCGTTCGGAGAAATAATCCTTCAAAAGCTGATTGGTTTTCAGCGCCAAGTCCCGGATGCGCGCGATTTCTTCCTTGGTGGCCAATTTGAGCGCCAGGGCATGGGTTTCGTTGATGAGCGGATCGCCCAGCGCGTCGTTTTTATAGGAAAATTCAAAAGTCGGCTCGTCAAAGACGATGCCTTCCTCCACGCCGTAGCGCTTTGCAAACGAACCCGCGGAGATGTTGCGCACAATGACTTCCAACGGCACGATTTGAACCTTTTTGACCAGGGTATCGCGCTCGGAAAGCTCCTCTACCAAATGCGTGGGGACGCCGTTTTTCTCGAGCATGGCCATCAAGAGGTTCGACATGCGGTTATTGATGACGCCTTTGCCCGAAATGCTTCCTTTCTTCAGGCCGTTAAAGGCGGTAGCGTCGTCCTTATAGGAGACGATCACGGTTTCGGGATTTTCGGTTGCATAAACTTTCTTGGCCTTGCCTTCATACAGCAAACGGGTCTTTTCCATGGTAGCATCCTCCTTTACGGGCGTAGATTTTAAAGCCGCGTCTGGAACGCTTCGTCCTTTTTAAGGACGTTCTGGGTCTGTTCTTTGCGGAAATCGGCAAATTTTTCCTCCAACGCCGCATCCGAAACGGCGAGGATTTGTATTGCCAACAGCGCTGCGTTGACTGCTCCGTCGATGGCGACGGTGGCTACCGGCATCCCGGAGGGCATTTGCACGGTGGAAAGCAGCGCATCCAGACCGTCGAGCGTAGAGCTCTTAATGGGAATGCCGATGACCGGGAGCGTGGTATTCGCGGCCATCGCGCCCGCCAGATGCGCGGCCTTCCCCGCCGCGCAGATGATTGCGCCGAAGCCGTTTTCGCGTGCGGATTGGGCAAAGGCAGCGGCGGCCTGCGGAGTACGGTGCGCGGACAAAATGCGCACAGAACACTCGATTCCGAACCTGTTCAGGGTGTCCCGGGCAGGTTCGACAACTTTCCAATCGCTGTCGCTGCCCATGACAATGGCAACCTTTTTCATTTCCAACCTCCATAACCACGAACGTTTCCAAAATGGCACGCTATCATATTAGGGCAAAAGCCGAACGATGTCAATATATATGAAAGTAATGTTCAAGATAACAATGTGTCAACCGAAGAGTAGGACAATGCCAGGTCATATTTTGACGAAGTTTGTATTATGAAAATTTAAAAGATTTCTTGACAAGCGGATTTAACCATGCTAAAATGTTAAGAAGTCGCCTGAGGAGGTGTTGCAATGGAACAGCTCAACATATATACTCATCCCGTCCCCACTGCGCCCACGAATGAAGAATTGCGGGCAATGCTAGGCGACCGGGCCTATCCCGCCTGTAAGGCGGTACGGGATTTTTGTCATGCCAATTATGCTCTGGAGGAGCGGTGGCGCTATTCCGACACGCACGATGCTTTCGACTGCCTGTTTTTCGCGGGCGAAAAGCGATTGTGTTCCTTACATCTGCTGGAAGGTACTTTCCTGATTCTATTGCTGCTAAATGAAAACGAATGCGAGGCTTTCCGGCAAAGGGCCGAGAAGTTCTCGCAGGCTTCACGCGAGCATTTTCGCGCCGCAGGTACGATGGGAGATTGCAGAGGATTCAAGGTGGTTCTGGAAGACGCTTCGCCGCTGGAGGATGTATTTCCCGTATTGCGGCTCAAGGCGGAACTGTTGGGCTTAAATGCCTGCGCGCAGGTTGTGGAACTGGGGAAATAGCTTTTTAGAATTTTTGAATATGTCTGATTTTGGGCGGATATAAAGGAAATAGTGCTACAAAAGAAATCTATAACAACGGCCTGTTTAGAAGCCGAAAATCCAAGGCCCCCGCATTTTGCGGGGGCCTCAGACCGTTGACAAACCCCGTCAACGGTCTAATTTTTTAAAGGAACCCGAAAAAACCAAAAGGGAAAGGCACCCCACACGTCGAATATAACTACATCAACACAACCAGAAAGAAAACCAGGCGGTGAAAG
>DVMU01000122.1 GCA_018714825.1 Candidatus Pullichristensenella excrementigallinarum | reverse complement strand
CGCCCTGGGAATGATCAAGCAGTATAAATCCAGAACCGCTTCCAAACGGCCACTATCCAAACTTATGTTTGATTGTTTACTTGATCCGAATATGATCCTTCGGGTGCTTGCTCAAAATTGATTTCCGTGGGTGGAATATTTATGAGAATGTACAGGGGTTGTTTGCATTTATGAATATCCGAGAAAAGTGCAACCCAAGAAAAAAGGGCGGAAATTGTCGGTTCTGTGGGAGTACCCGGTCGGGGCGTTTCGGTTCCCAAGTCATGAGAGGCCGCGTTGCCGGGCGGTTGCAAAGCGGGAAGGAGAAGACAGGCCATTCGGGAAAGCGCAGGGCGCAAAGTTGACACTGACGAATAAGTCGGATATAATAGGGAATTGCCTGAAGGGCGGGAAATCGTCCGCCTCTTCGATAAAAAAGGAAAAGGATGCACAAGAGAATGCGCTATCAGATATTCAGCGACGCGACGGCGGACGCGTATCCCGCCATGCTGGACGGGCTGCCGAATGTGGAGATCATTCCCATGGAGGTTACGGTGGACGGTCAGGCCTATACATACGGGCCGGGAGGGGATCTGTCCGTCGAGCAATTTTACGCCATGCAGAGAGCAGGAAAATTCGCCAGCACGTCGCAGATCAATCCCATGGTATACCGCGCTGCTTTTGAAAAGAGCCTGCGCGAGGGGAAGGATGTCATCTATCTGTGCTTTTCTTCCGGGTTGTCGGGAACCATCCAGTGGGCGCGCCAATGTGTCAGCGAGCTTTCGGAAGAATACCCGCAGCGGAAAATCCTCTGCGTAGATACCCTGGCTGCATCTCTCGGGGAAGGCTTTCTGGTGCGGGAAGCTGCCCGCCGTCAGGCCGAGGGCATGGAAATTGAGGAACTGGAAAAGTGGGTGCTGGAAAACCGCCTGAAGGTCTGCCACTGGTTTACGGTGGACAATTTCGATCACCTGCGCCACGGAGGCAGGGTTTCCGCGACGGTTGCCGTTCTCGGTACGGCGCTAAAGATCAAGCCCCTGTTGCATGTAGATGAGCAGGGCCTTTTGAAGGTGATGGATAAGCCGCGCGGACGGCGCAAAGCGATCGAAGCGAAAATTTCCCATATGCGCCGGGGTTGGCTGCCGGAAATGGGGAAAGAGGTCATTGTCGGACACGGCGATTGCCCGGAGGATGCGGAATTGCTGCGGCAGGCGGTCGCGGAGAATTTCCCCGATGCGCAGATTCACGTCGGCGACATTGGGCCGATCATCGGCGCGCACACCGGGCCGGGCATTCTCGCCTTGGTCTATTGGGGAAGCAATCGGTAGAGTATATTGCTGTGAGCAGGACAGCCTGGGGGGAGGACTTTTGCCCTGCCCCCAGGCTGTCTGCGTGTCAAAGAATTTTGGTATGCCGAGTCCTCCCTGTTTTTTGCCTTGCAGCGGGAAACGGGCGGGGCTACAGGAGCTTGCGCCGCAAGTCGTCCAGAAAAGATTCCAGGCCTTCCTGCCGCGCGCGATAGAAAACCCGAGTGCCCTGCTTTTCCTGGGAAACCAGCCCACAGGCGATCAGTTCTCCCATATGGTGCGAGACCGTTCCCGCGGAAAGACGTGTGCGGCGCGCAATCTCTTGCCCGTGGAGGGGAGCGGCCGCGAGCAAGGAGAGAATTCGCAGGCGGCTGCGATCGCTCAGGGCGTGCAGGCACGCGAGCAGGGAAGCTTCGGATTCCTCCCCTTGTGCCTGCTCCAGAGCGGGGAGGAGGGCACCGTAATAGATCTTGACCCGTTCCTTTCGCTCACGGATTCCGAGGTTCGAACGGGCAATGAGGGAAGAAAAACCCATGGCCCACGGAATGATTTCCACAACCTCCGGGTGTGTCGGCAATCCGGCTCGGTCAAGAAGGAGAGAGAGGGACACTTCGTTCATTTGCGAGCGAAGCGCCTCCGCGCAGCGGGAGAGATAGGGATAGAGCAAATCCGCCTTGTCTGCGACGCATTCCTCTGCCGGATGAATCCAGGCTTCCATGCGGGCAAGATAGTGCTCATAGCGCATACAGGCATCGCACAACAACCATCGCGCGCTGTCGTCTATCGGCAAAAGGCGCATTTTTTCGAGAAAATCCGGCAAGGAGAGAGGGGAGGACAGATCGGCATACGAATATTCCGGCGCGGCGAACAGATTAGTGCGCTGGGAAAGGTCCCGGCTTCCGATGGGACCGAGGATAAATTCCGCAGATTCAAATACATCCCAAAGCCGACCGTTCCGGGGAAGCGTCCGGCCAAAAAGCATGGACAATTCCTGGAAATCCCCGCTCAGATGTTCGCGCACATATTCGTAGACCTCAACCAGTCCGGAAAACGCTGCGGCAGGAATTGCGGTTTTTTCCACATAATTTTGCACCAAGGCATGGATTTCGACCTGATCCGCGAGGAGGATGAGCGCGCCGATCGCTTCCAGACGCGGATCTAATTGAAGAATATGGATTTGCCGCATGGGATCACGCTCCTCGAAGTTTTGTGGATTGCAGGGAAGGGAGGGGTTCGGCAAACTATTTGATAATTATAAAAATAATACTTTGATATATATCAAAATATATTGTACCGCCGGTCTCCGCGCGCGTCAAGAGGTTCTTTAGCGGGGACCGATCGTGTTCACCGAAGGATTTTGATGTTTGAGATTTCTC
>DVMU01000121.1 GCA_018714825.1 Candidatus Pullichristensenella excrementigallinarum | reverse complement strand
TCGGCGGGGGCCTTGATGTACATCAGCACATAGTAGCCCTCGGTCTTGTAGTTGATGGCGTAGGCCAGACGGCGCTTGCCCCACTCATCGACGCGCTCCACTTCGCCGCCGTTCTTGACGACGAGCTCGTTAAACCGGTTGATCAGCTCGCTGCGCGCGCTGTCTTCCAGCGCGGCATCGACCACATACATCACTTCATACTGGTTCATGGGAAACGTTCACCTCCTTATGGACTTCGGCCATGACCGCGCGGCCATGGCAAGGATGCGCCAATTCCATATTATATCAGAAAAAAAGCCGCCGCGCAAGGGGGGAGAATGTGAAAAAATCGCGCCCTCTGTGTACGAGCGTCAATCATAGGCGACATGAAACCAGGCGAGGGTGGAGATTTGCGAAGCAAACACTACCCGGCCTTGACTGTAGTAAGGAAAACATGTCCGGGCTGGCGAGGATCTCTTGCTTTTCGGCGCGGGTCATGTTACTCAACCCTCTTGGATTCGCCCTCGTGACCTCCGGTGCGGGTGATCCTGGGTATTGGCGATCCATCCTGATCTTCTTTGTGGTTGAGGATCAGCCGAATGGCCTTCTCGGCGCGGCTTGCTGCGCTGACGATCATGCGCTTGTCGTTTTTGAGAGCGCGAAGCCAGCCTTGAATGTAGGCGGCGCTGTTGCGGAAGCTCTTGTGGGATTCTAGCCCCAACTCGTGCAGAATACTGCAAGCTCCGATCTCCGCAACCAGTTCTTCCCTGCTGTAGCAGTCGCTGCCAAATTCAGCGACTGCTGCGTTATCACCGAAGCGGTTGAGCAGGGTTTTGTGGCCTGTTGAGTGGGTCAACTCATGAAACGCCGTGCCGTAATATCCGGCAGCATTCTCGAATTGCTCCAACATCGGCAGGCTGACCAGATGACTGCGGGGGCTGTAATATGCTTCATTCTGCCTGTGATGCTCAATGGTGAGCTTTGATCTGTAGGAATAGTCTGATATGATCTCTTCGGCTTTTTCGACCGAAGAAGCTGTGTTTGGAAGCTGTGCCGCGTATTTCGGAACAAGGCCCTCGCAATCGTCCATGTGAAATACATTGTAATAGCGAAGGATGGGCAAGCCTTCCATGACGGGCATACCCTTTGCGTCTTTCAAGGGCTGACCGTTTGCGTCTTTCTTTTCCCGGGGGTATATTCGCCAAAAGATGACCATTTTGGACTTGGCCCCCTTCCTGATGTGGCCGCCTTCATTTTTGCACTGATTGAAGGTGAGCCACTCGCCGGGCTTGCCAAGCAAAAATTGGTTGATCAGGCTATATGGCCTGCCGTTGCTTCTGCGGATCGCTCCGCTCGTAACGCCAACCCACGGCCTCTCCCACGGGATCACTTCCGATTCGAGTTCCGCTATGATTCGATCTGTAACAGCTCCGTAGATATCCATTGAATGAACCTCCTTGCGGGCTATGCGGTGCGGCGCGCGGCTTCGATCTTTCAGGCTCTCCAACGTCCCACCATACCGCTTTTTCCACCTGTATACCGTCTGGCGGCTGACCTTGCGCCGGATCGCAGCCTCCGTCACGCTTTTTCTCTGCCCGCTTCCATATCCGTTGATGAAGGCAGGCTCCCTGTTACCTATCTATATTTTACCTCGGACAGCGCGTTGCGGGCCAGAGGAGGGGGACGCAGCGCCCCTAGCCCCCGAAAGGTGCAGAGAACGGCCCCGTCCCCCGCAAACGCGGAAAACGGGGCCGCATGCGTCCTCAAGCGCCCGAAAGGTGCGGCAAAGGCCGCCCGCAACCGCGGCAAGCAGCCCCGCGACGCGCAGCGCTCCCAAAAATGCGCCGGGCCGCCTCCGACACTGTCGGAAAGCGGCCCCGGTGTTCGCCTTACGCCTTGCGGGTGGCGAGCACGGCGTTTTCGCCGTTGATGTTCCATTCCTTGACATAGGCGTCCGCGGCGGGCAGAGCCATTTCCAGCTTCTCGGCCAGCACCGCGCGGCAGATCTCCTTTTCGCCGCGGGCGATGATGCCGGCGAGCTTTTCATCCGTGGCGCAGGTGACGCAAATGCGGTCGGTCACCTCGTACCCCGCCTCCTTGCGCATGGTCTGAATTTTGGAGATGACCTCGCGCACGAAGCCTTCCTCGATCAGTTCCGGGGTGAGGTTGGTGTCCAGCACCACGGTCATCTCGCCCTCGCTCTCGGCCATGAAGCCGCTCTTCTGCATCGGCTCGATGAGCGTGTCCTCGCGGGCAAGCTCCACGGTGGTCCCGTCCACGTCGAAGGCCAGCTTCTCGCCGCGGTCGAAGGTGTCCACCACGTCGTTGCCGTCGGCCTGGGCGAGGTAGGCGCTGATCTTGCCCAGCAGCTTTCCGTAGCGCGGGCCCAGCGTGCGCAGCTGCGGCTTGATCTTGTAGCTGGTGAAGGCGCGGGCGTCGTCGACAAATTCCACGCGCTTGACGTTCAGTTCGTCGGCGATGAGCGCGGCCATGGCCTCGGGCAGCTTCGCGCCCTTGACGTAGAGGGCGCGCGCGGGCTGGCGCACCTTCATGTTGGCGGCGCTGCGGCAGGCGCGGCCCAGCTGCA
>DVMU01000120.1 GCA_018714825.1 Candidatus Pullichristensenella excrementigallinarum | reverse complement strand
GAAAGACGACGCTGATGAACATGCTTTCCGGACTCTATCGGCCCGACGCAGGGGAGATTTTTGTCAATGGCAAGAGTGTGGCCATTCATTCCCCGCACGACGCCATTGCCCTGGGAATCGGCATGATTCACCAGCATTTTAAGCTGGTGGATGTGCTGAGCGTGCGCGACAACATCGTGTTGGGGACCACCGGGCATCTGGCAACCAAAAGGCAGCTCAACCGGGAAATTCGCGATTTGTCCGATCGCTTCGGGCTGACGATTGATCCGGAAAAAAAGGTCTACAATCTCTCTGTGAGCGAAAAGCAGACTGTGGAAATTCTCAAAGTCCTCTATCGGGGCGCGCGCACGTTGATTCTTGATGAGCCTACGGCGGTTCTCACGCCGCAGGAAATCGAAAAACTGTTTGCGATTTTGCGCAAGATGCGCGAACAGGGCTGCGCGATCATCATCATCACGCACAAGCTCAACGAAGTCCTGGAAATCTCCGACCGCGTGACCATCTTGCGCAAGGGCCGTTCCATCGGCACGGTCGTCACAAAGGATACCACGGCCAAAGAGTTGACCGAGCGCATGGTGGGCGCGGCGGTGGACCTCTCCATCCATCGTCCGCAGCCGCAGGTAATGGGTCCGATGCTGGACGTGCATCATCTCAGCGTGGTCAATGCAGACGGCGTCAAGGCGCTGGACGACGTCAGCTTTTCCATCGGCGCGGGAGAAATCCTCGGCGTGGCAGGAGTCGCCGGCAGCGGGCAGAAAGAATTGTGCGAGGCCATCGCGGGGTTACAGCCCATTCAGGCAGGCGCAATCCTCTGCGAACACATTTCCCTGGAGGGACTGACTCCGCGCGAGATCATTCAGCGCGGCGTCTCGATGTCCTTTATTCCCGAGGATCGGCTGGGCATGGGCCTGGTCCCCTCCATGGGTATGGTGGACAATATGCTCCTCAAGGAATATCGCAATCAAAAGGGCACCCTGGTCAATCGCGAACCCGCAAAGAAACTCGCCCTTCGACTGGTGGACGAATTGAATATCTCCACGCCCGGCATTTACACTCCCGTGCGCAAGCTTTCGGGCGGGAATGTGCAGAAAGTGCTCCTGGGCCGTGAAATCGCCTCCAATCCCCGCCTGCTTATTACGGCCTATCCGGTTCGAGGCCTGGACATCAACTCGTCCATGACAATTTACCGGATGCTCAACGAACAAAAGCAAAAGGGCGTGGCCATTCTCTATATTGGCGAAGATTTGGATGTGCTTCTCGAGTTGTGCGACCGGATCATGGTGCTCTGCTCCGGCAAGGTCACGGGCATCGTGCGCGCCGAAGAAGTCACCAAGGAGCAATTGGGCCTGATGATGACCGGTTCCTCATTGGAGGAAGCCTTGCAAAATACCCATGCGGAGGAGGAAGCGCAACGTGGCTAAGATTCGCCTTGTCAAGCGCGCGGATATTTCGCAATCGCGCGCATGGACCATTCGGCTTGGGGCAATTGTCCTGGCGCTGATCACCGGCGGCGTCTTTGTGGCCGTGATGGGGTTTGATCCCTTTAAGGTCTATGGCACCATGGTTTCCGGTTCGGTCGGCTCCGCGATGAGCCTGCGCCTGACTGCGAAATTGGTTATTCCGCTGCTGATCACTTCCCTGGGAGTCACATTGGCCTTTAAGATGCGTTTCTGGAATATTGGCGCGGAGGGGCAAATCTGCGTCGGCGCGATCGCCGCGACGTATTTCGCCCTGTTCCATTCGGATTGGCCACAGTGGATCCTCCTGATCGTCATGGCGCTGGCGGGAATGCTGGCCGGCGGCCTGTACGGCGCGATCCCCGCTTTCTTTAAGACTCGCTTCGGCACCAATGAGACGCTTCTGACCCTGATGCTCAACTACGTCGCGCTCTATACCATTCAGGCGCTTCAGCAGGGCGCGTGGCGCGATCCGAGTCAATTGGGCTTTTTCAAGGTGGCGCGCTTTGCCAAGAGCGCGAGGATGCCCGAAGTTCTAGGCGTTCACGCAGGCTGGATTGTGGCGCTTGTGTTGGTCGCTGCCGTCTATATCTATCTTCGCCATACCAAGCAGGGATACGAATTGGCGGTGGTCGGCGAAAACGAAGCGACCGCGCGCTATGCGGGCATCTCGGTGCGCAAGGTCGTCATTCGCACGATGTTCTTTTCCGCCGCAATTTGCGGCCTTGCGGGAATGCTGCAGGCCTCGGGCGCGGATCGGACGCTCAACGATACCGTGGCTGGAGGCGTGGGCTTCACGGCCATCACCGTATCCTGGCTCTCCCGGCTTCATCCGGTGGGAATGCTCCTGGTTTCGGTGCTGTTCTGCATTCTGGAAAAGGGTTCGGAAACCGTGCAATCGGTCTACAGCCTCTCTGCGGCAACGGCCGAAGTTCTGCAGGGCATTATCCTGTTCTTCGTGCTGGGATGCGAATTCTTTTTGACCTATCGCGTGCGCTGGATGCGCAAGGGAGGTGTCGAACGTGTCTGATGCGATTTGGTTCAACTTCCTCATGGCGGCCATTCCGGCGGGAATGCCCCTTTTGCTGGGAACGCTCGGCGAAATTCTCACCGAGAAATCGGGCAATCTCAATCTGGGCGTCGAAGGCATGATGTACATGGGCGCGATCCTCGGCTTCCTGGCGGGATTCTATACCGACAGCGCCGTCCTCGCCCTGGGCGCCGCTTTTCTGGGAGGCGCGCTGGGTGCGCTGATCTACACGTTCCTCACCGTGACCCTCAAGGCGAATCAGAACGTGACCGGCCTTACCCTGACCATCTTCGGCACCGGTCTTGCCAGCCTCATCGGCGAGAACCTCCTCGCCGGCGGCGCGGCCTCGGCCAGTTTTTCCGAATCCCTCAAGGCCTCCTTCGATCGCATCCCGATTCCCGGCCTGGCCGACATTCCCTATCTGGGTCCGCTGCTGTTTGACAACAACATCTTTGTCTACCTGGGTGTGGGCATCGCCATCTGCATGGGAATTTATCTCAACCACACGCGCCGCGGCCTCAATCTGCGCGCGATCGGCGAAAATCCGGGCGCCGCGGATGCGGCGGGCATCCATGTAACCCTGTATAAATACGTCCACATCCTCCTGGGCGGGGGAATCTGCGGCCTGGGCGGCGGCTATGTGTGCTTTGTCACTTGCAAGGGATTGTGGGTGCAAAACTGTGTGGGAGGCCTGGGTTGGATTGCCGTCGCGTTGGTCATCTTCGCCAGTTGGAGCCCCTATCGCTCCATCTTCGGTTCGCTGGTCTTCGGCGCGCTGAGCATTCTGCAATTCTATAAGCCCGCGTTTTTGCGCAACGTTTCCGCGCCGGTTTTCTCCATGCTGCCCTTCCTGGTCACGGCCATTGTCCTCGTCGTCACTTCCGTGCGCATGTCTCGAGAGCGCGTACAACCCAAGGGCTGCGGAATCAATTACGATCGCGAAGAGCGCTGAAACAAGGAAACTCCAGGGACTGGAACGCCGGCAAAGTGCGCAAATGGAAAAAACCGCTCCCCCAAATTAAAGGAGGGGAGCGGTTTTAGGTTGCCATGGGAACGGCGCTTGCAAACAGCAATCGTTTGGGGGAATATTTGGGTGGAATCTGGTGGGGTAGATTCGGGAAGAGAGGACAGAGTTGTTTGCGCGTTTCCGTTCAGGATATCCGGATCTGAACATTCTGAGGCCTTTTTTGCATGAGGCTAGCCTCCATTTTGCAGACAGGACTTTACAAGAGGATCCGAAGTTGTTGGGTTTTGCGGCGAACCGTTGACAGATTATCCCCAATGCAGTATGCTAGAAATATAGGAGGAGGAATCGGCATGAACAAAATCCGGCGCGCCAGAGGAATTTTGACTTATCGCTGCGCCATCGCGGCGATTTTGCTGGCGCAGATTGCGTTTTTGGTCTATATGGTTGCCAGCGGTTCGCGCGCCTCCAAATGGATTTCCTCAGGACTTTCTCTCATTAGCGTGTTGGTTGCGATTCATGTAGTCAGTCGGCACGAGAAATCCGGCTTCAAATTGACCTGGGTCTTCTCGATCCTGGCGCTTCCGGTGTTCGGCGGACTGTTTTATCTCTTTACCCGCCTGCAACCGAGCACCGTGCGCTTTCGCAAGCATGTTTTGCGCTCGCTGGAAGCGGTGGCCAGTCGGCTTTCGCCGGATCCCGAAGGGCTGGCGGAAGCGGAGCGGCAGTGCCCGGAATCTGCGCTTCTGCCCCGCTATTTGCAAAATTGCGCGCGTTTCCCCGTCTATGCGGACGGAAGGACGCAATACTTCCCCTCGGGCGAAAGCTACTTTCAGAGCCTGCTTGAAGAACTTCCCAAGGCGCAAAAATATATCTTCCTGGAATCCTTTATTCTGGCGGAAGGGTATATGTGGGATACGGTTCTGGGAATTCTGCGGGAAAAAGTGCGCCAGGGCGTTTTGGTGCGCGTCCTGTACGACGACATGGGCTGCTTTTTCACCCTTCCTAGGCACTATCGCGCAACGCTGGAGCAGATGGGCATCGAATGCCAGGTCTTCAATCCGTTTGTTCCCTTTGTTTCCCTGTTGCAGAACAATCGGGATCACCGAAAAATCATTTCCATCGATGGGAGAATCGCCTATACCGGCGGCGTCAATTTGGCCGACGAATACATCAACCGCCTCAATCGCTTCGGCACTTGGCGAGACGCGGGCATCCTCGTGGAGGGTTCTGCGGCTTGGAGCCTGACGCTGATGTTCTTGCAGATGTGGAGCCTCGCAACCCGGCAAAAGCCCGTGTACGACCGCTATCTTCCGCATATGGAAACCCCCTTTCCGCCTTCCGGCTGCGCGGTACAGCCGTATGCGGACAGCCCTTTGGACAAGGAGAACGTCGCCGAGCATGTGTATATGCGCCTGATTCAGTCCGCGCAGAAGACGCTCTATATCTCCACGCCCTATCTGGTGGTGGATGACGCCATGATTTCTGCGCTGACGCTGGCGGCCAAGAGCGGGGTGGACGTGCGCATTCTCACCCCCGAACGCTGGGACAAGCGCCTGGTGCACATCACCACGCGCTCGTATTATCGGGATCTGTTGTCGGCCGGGGTGCGGATCTGGGAATTCTCCGGAGGGTTCAACCACGCCAAGACCTTTGTCGTGGATCACAAGATTGCCACGGTGGGCACGATCAATTTGGACTATCGCAGCCTATATCTGCATTTTGAATGCGGCGTATGCCTGTATGGCGGGCAGAGCGTCGCGGATGTGGAGAGGGACTTTCTCAAAACCATCTCCCATTGCCGCGAGATCCGCCTGGAAGACTGTCGCGCGGGATGGTTCAAGAGAACTGCGCTGGAGATTCTCCGGCTGTTTGCGCCGCTGATGTAGATCTTGTACGCCCTCTTTAGCCGCTCGACGCCATCAGCGTCCGGCGGTTGTTTTTTGTTCGAATTCTTTGCCGGGCCACATGAGGTCGCGCAGCGCGTTGTCCGCGACAAATTCTTCGTTTCGCGGGTCCCCCTCCGCGCGGTAAATCCGCAAATGCTTCAAATCGAATATACTGCTCCAAACCGTCTCAAAGTTGGGATCAGAATCATACTGACACATAAATCCGTATTCGCCCCTTAAAAGCCGCCGGGTCGCTTCGATTGGGTCGGCTTTTTCGAAGCGCCCGGGAAAGCTGCCGAGCACGACGTTGTATCGCTTCTGGGAATCGTAATCGTTGCCCGCAGTCGCGGCGTATGGGCGCATCTCCTCGCAGACAAAGCGGTTGGCCGCGCATACGATCCGGTTGCCGTCGGTTCCGACGGGCTTGCGGATCGTCTTGGCAGTGGGAGCGCATTCCACAACGGCCATTTCTCCCGTTGGATCGGCAAGGAGGAGATTGCAGTTAGAGGCGATGGGCAGTTCCATCAGCAAGGCGATCGCCTTGCGCACGGTATCCGATTTTTCCAGCAGATATCTCACCGCAAAACACGCATTAAAGCCAGGCTCTATCTTCTCAAGATCGGTCATCACAAAAGTCATGGCGACTGTCAGGCCCTGTTCGTTAATCCCCTCTTCCCCCTGGATAAAGGAAGAGGTTGCCAGGGAAAACCTGTTTGCGTTGGTCGGAGAATACAGTTCGCTTGCGCATGTGTCCTTCAGATAGGGCGGCAGATCGTTGTTCCTGCCGAAGAGGATTCGGCCCTGTTTGGAATAGGCAAAGGCCGTGCATCCGCGCGTTTCGATGGGGATGTTCTCCTCCAGATTGTACATGCAACATCCCATGCACAGCATCCAGGCGGAAAAATCCGTGTATTCCGCTCCGATCGTGTCGCTCACGCCCCGCATTTCCGCGCACGCCTCCGGAAAGAACTCTCGCAGGATTCGTTCGCTCTTTTTTCCGTGCTCCCGCTGAAACGGATCGAGGCGCAGGGGAAAGCTCTGCACGTTCCTTTGAAAAATCTTTCCCTGCGCGACGCCCATTGAATAGGGATCTCCGGAAAGGTTCAAATGCCGCATTTTTCGTCCTCCTCACTCTCTTTGATCGCAATCCATACTTCGGAATTTCCGGCTGCCGGAAATTCCCCGCAAACAGGATAGACCTCTATGTCCGGAAGCCCGGCATATGCGTATCCCGAAAAGGGCAACCATTCGGTAAAGAACCTTCGGAAAACGCTCTGTACGTCTTCCTGGAAACTGCCGCTGTTTTCGAAAACGACCCATGTGGCTGCGGGGATTTCATAGGCAAACATTCCTCGGGGAACCGGCTGCTCCGTCTGCGCCGCGATTGCGTAAAACATCTTCTGCGGCCCTTCATAGATGCTGACTCCCAAAATCTTTCGCGGCTGTTGATTCGATAGGCGGCAGATTGTGGCAAACGCATCGCTGCCAAAGACCTTCGCCCAGAATGCGGGGATGGTTCTGTGATTTTTTTCCATATCTTCCGCCAACGGGGTGCGGAGCCCGACCACGCGCATGGCGGATTTCCGTACAATGCGATAGGACATGCGCTCTCCCCCGGCAATCTGTACGCAGAGCCGGATTGCTGGATATGCGTTGAGCACAATACCCCGTTTTCTCGCGGCGCTTGGGGAAATCCCGTGCACGCTCTGAAACGCCCGGTTGAATGCGGTGGGGGAATTGTACCCGTATTTTAAAGCAATGTCGATGATCTTGGCGTCCTTTCTCTGCAAGGCAAAGGCGGCCTGCGTCATCCGCCTGCGACGGATATATTCCGACAGGGAAACGCCGCAGACATAGGAAAAGATCCGCTGGAAATAAAATGTGGAACAGCAGGCGATTCGGGCGGCTTCGTCATACGACAGGGTATTTTCTAAATTGTCTTCAACATAATCGATGGCTTCATTCAGCCTTTTTAGCCATTCCAATAGTCTTCCTCCTCCTGCGAAAAGCATATCTCTGTCTTTGAAATTTTTCCTCTCTTTTGATGCGCACTTCTGTCAATCATCGGGGCTATCAAAACTGCTCCGGTTTGTCCCGAACCCTATATTTTTCCCCGCATGTCTGTCTGCCAAAATTGCATGTGCACGAATGACAAAAGATTTTCATTCATACGCATTGCTTCGGCGATATTTTATGGGATAAATGCGGATAGGTATCTCTTGTGGACTTTTTCCTTTTGATATATGGAATTTCCGGTTTTGTCAAGAGTATAGCATATCTTTCTTAAGTGAAATAGGGATTGGTTTCTCGGGCAAAGCAGGTATCTTTTGGCATTCGTATATAGAAATTTTGGAAAACAGATTGACAAAGCAGTGCATTC
>DVMU01000119.1 GCA_018714825.1 Candidatus Pullichristensenella excrementigallinarum | reverse complement strand
GGAGGACGGTTAAAGCCCACGCAGGAAGGCGCTATTGCCATCGACTATGCCAGGCGAATTACTACGCTTTACACCAATCTGACCCAGGAATTGATGGACAACCGCCGCAAGATTTCTCGCCTGCGCGTGGGGATTACGCATACTTCAGAGAGCAATGTTGTTACCGAGGCGTTGGCCCAATACAGCCATCAAAGGGAGGGCGTAATCATTACAATTCGGACAGATACTATAAATAATCTTTATGAGATGTTGCGAAAATTTGAGGTCGATCTGGCGATTGTCGAGGGCAATGTTTCCGATCCGGACATCAGCAGCCTCCTGCTCGATACCGATTTTCTGGTGCTCGCTTTGTCCAAGGATCACCCCCTCGCGCAGAAGAGCATGGTGACGATCAACGAATTGCGCAATGAGAAGATGATCCTTCGCCTTCCGGATTCGGGTACGCGTAATCTCTTCGTGGCGCATCTGGAGAGCCACAACATGTCCCTGGATGATTTTAACGTCGTGCTCGAGGTCGACAACATCGCCACCATCAAGGATCTGATCCGCCGCAATTACGGCGTCTCGATCCTTGCCAAGAGCGCGTGCATGGACGAAGTCAAAAAGGGAAAACTCGCAGTCCTGCCCGTGGAAAACCTTACCATGGTGCGAGAGGTCAATATTCTCTACCATAGGACCTTCCGGCATACGGAGATTCTCCGGGATTTTGTCCATACATACAATGTCGCGGCCAAGATGGAACACGCGTAGAAGAAGGACTGTGAAAGAAAAATATCCGCACAAATTTTGGGGGCACGGGCAAAACTGCGTATGCGTAACCTGCCCGTGCTTGACAAGCGCAGAGGCGCACATATAATCAAACTAACGGAGAATGACAGGAGGGCAATATGTTTAAAATCTTGCAAAAGGAACGCCTCAACGATTCGGTTACGCGCATGGTTATCCAGGCGCCCAGAGTCGCGAAAAAGGCGGGACCCGGTCAGTTTATCATCTTGCGCATCGATGAAAACGGCGAGCGCATTCCCCTGACGATCGCGGGATACGATCGGGAGCAGGGTACGGTCACCATTATCTTCCAGAAGGTCGGGAAGACCACCATTCATCTCGACGAATTGGAAGCGGGCGACGCGCTGTTGGATTTTGTGGGACCCTTGGGAAGGGTCAGCGAATATGGCGATGTCAAGGGCAAGCGCGTGGCCGTAATCGGCGGCGGCCTGGGAATTGCCATCGCCTATCCCCAGGCAGTGGCGCTGCATGAGCTGGGCGCGAAGGTCGATGTGATCGTCGGTTTCCGCAATATCGGCTTGGCGATTCTCCTGGATGAATTGCAGGCGGCGGCGGAAAATCTGATCGTCATGACCGATGACGGCTCCAACGGGGACAAGGGCTTTGTCACCGACGCGCTCAAGCGCCGGCTCGATGCGGGCGTGCAATACGAGCAGGTGATTGCCATCGGCCCCATGCCGATGATGCGCGCCGTGTGCGAGATGACGCGCCCCGCGAAAATTCATACGGTCGTGAGCATGAACCCGATCATGATCGACGGAACCGGCATGTGCGGCGGTTGCCGCCTGACGGTGGGCGGAGAAACCAAATTTGCCTGTGTGGACGGGCCGGAGTTCGACGGCCACCTGGTGGATTTTGACGAGGCCATGAAGCGTTCCCGCATGTATTCCGAGGAAGAAAAGCTCTCCAAAGAAAAACACGTTTGCCGCATGAAGGAGGCTGCCGAGCATGTACAATAAGAGTCTGGTCAAGCTGCCTGCGCGCGAGCAGGCGCCTGAGGTGCGTCGGCGCAATTTCCAAGAGGTATCGCAGGGATATGACGAGGCCATGGCGCTGGAAGAAGCCACGCGCTGCATCGGCTGCAAAAATGCGCCCTGCATGACTGGTTGCCCGGTAAACGTGCATATCCCGGAATTCATCGCGCACGTTAAGGCCGGAGAATTTGACAAAGCGTACGATGTAATCCGCCAAACCAACAGCCTGCCCGCGATTTGCGGACGCGTCTGCCCGCAGGAAAATCAGTGCGAGAGCAAGTGCGTGCGCGGGATCAAGGGCGATCCGGTGGGAATCGGACGCTTGGAACGGTTTTGCGCGGACTATGCCATGGCGCACAAGCGTCCGCAGGAAGCGTTGCCGGAAAAGAACGGCAAGCGCGTGGCGGTGGTCGGTTCCGGCCCCTCGGGATTGACCTGCGCGGGAGATTTGGCCAAGAAGGGCTATGACGTGACGATCTACGAGGCGCTCCATACGCCCGGCGGCGTGCTCGTGTACGGCATTCCGGAATTCCGCTTGCCCAAGAGCCTGGTGCGGGAGGAGATTCGTACCGTCGAGGCGCTGGGCGTGAAGATCGAGACGAACGTGGTCGTCGGCCGTTCGGTGACGCTGGAGGAGTTGTTTGAAGAGGGTTTTTCCGCGATTTACATCGGCTCCGGCGCGGGGCTTCCGCGCTTCCAGAAGATTCCGGGAGAGAATCTCAACGGCGTCTATTCCGCCAATGAGTTCCTCACCCGCGTCAATCTCATGAAGGCCTATTCCTTCCCGCAGGCCGATACGCCCGTGCGCGTGGGCAAAAAGGTGGCGGTCATCGGCGGCGGCAACGTGGCCATGGACGCGGCGCGTTCCGCCATGCGACTGGGCGCGGAGGAAGTCTCCATCGTCTACCGCCGCTCGGAAAAGGAAATGCCCGCCCGCTTGGAAGAGGTGCACCATGCCAAGGAGGAAGGCGTGATCTTCCGGATGCTGACCAATCCCACGAGGATTCTCGGCGACGAGCGGGGCTCAGTCACGGGAATGGAAGTTGTGGAAATGGAATTGGGTGAACCGGACGCTTCCGGACGCCGCCGCCCCGTGGTCAAAGAGGGCAGCGAATACACGCTCGAAGTGGATACGGTCGTGGTTGCGATTGGCAATTCGCCCAACCCGCTCATTCGCGATACGACGCCCGGACTTGCGACCCAGAAATGGGGCGGCCTGATCGTCGATGAGGAGACGGGAGCCACGAGCCTGGAAAACGTGTACGCGGGCGGCGACGCCGTGACCGGCGCGGCGACCGTCATTCTCGCCATGGGCGCGGGCAAAACCGCCGCCAAGGCTATTGACGAAAAGCTTTCCGGGAAATAGAAAATTTTTGAAGAAAACCGGCGATTTTCCGCAAACGCAGAAATCGCCGGTTTTGCATGGACAGGGGATGGTTTGTAAAATGCAAAATCAAAAATTAACATAAAGCGGGATTGACAGGTGATCTCGACCGTGGTATGTTTATCCCAGAAGCGATGAGATGGAAGATGGATGCTTGCGGCCGCGCAGAGAGCGGGGGGAGCTGCGATCCCCGCCGGAACCGAAGCGCCCTATGGTCCATTGAGCGCGTGCGGAACCAATTGCCCGCCGGGCAGTTTCAGTATGACACGACGGCTTGCGCCCGTTACAGCGCATCGGATGTGTTGGCATCCGGTCGAGATCCCGGCAAGCCGGGAAACAAGGTGGCACCGCGAGAAGATCGCCCTTGTACAGCCTGTGGGCTGGCAGGGGCTTTTTCTTTCGCCCACAAAATGATTGGAAAGGATGCGCCCGGGCCAACGGCGGGCCGGTGAAGAACATGCAGAAAACCTATCGTGATTTTGACAATTACCTCAAGGAATTTCCCACTTCCGAAGGCCGTTTCGGGGAATACGGCGGACAGTATCTTCCCCCGGAATTGATTCCCGCCTTCCGCGAAATTGACGACGCATATGAGACCATTTGCCATTCCGCGCAATTCATATCGGAACTGCGCCGCATTCGCCGGGAATTCCAGGGGCGGCCGACGCCCGTGTTCCATTGTGAGCGCCTCTCGCGCAGCCTGGGAAAATGCCAGATTTATCTCAAGCGGGAGGACCTCAACCATACCGGAGCGCACAAGCTCAATCACTGTATGGGCGAAGGCCTGCTGGCCAAATTCCTGGGAAAGAAGAAGCTGATTGCCGAAACCGGCGCGGGGCAGCATGGCGTCGCGCTGGCGACCGCCGCGGCGTATTTCGGCCTGGAATGCGACGTGTACATGGGCGAGGTGGACATTGCCAAGCAGGCGCCCAATGTGACCCGCATGAAGATGCTCGGCGCGCGCGTGATTCCCGTCACGCACGGACTTAAGACCCTCAAGGAGGCCGTGGACGCGGCGTTTGACGCCTATCTCAGGGAATACAAGGACGCGATCTACTGCATCGGTTCGGTGGTCGGTCCGCACCCGTTCCCCAAGATGGTGCGCGATTTCCAGATGATCGTGGGGCAGGAAGCCCGCGAACAGTTCCTGGAAATGACCGGAATTTTTCCGGACGTAGTGACGGCTTGCGTGGGCGGAGGCTCCAATTCCATCGGCATGTTTGTGCCCTTCCTGGCCGATCCGGTGGACATCGTGGGCGTGGAACCCCTGGGCCGAGGCCCGGGTGTGGGCGACAACGCGGCATCCATGGCCTTTGGCTCCAAGGGCGTGATGCACGGCTTTGAAAGCATTATGTTGCAGGATGAAAAGGGAGAACCTCTGCCGGTATACTCCATTGCCAGCGGATTGGATTATCCCTCCGTCGGCCCGGAACACGCCTATCTGCACGATTGCGGGCGCGTCCGCTATGAGACGGTTTCCGATGAAGAGGCGATGGAGGCGTTTTTCCTGCTCTGCCGCCTGGAAGGAATCATTCCCGCGATCGAAAGCGCGCACGCCCTGGCCTATGCGATTCGCTACGCGCGCAACAATTCCACCGGCTCAATTCTGGTCAATCTTTCCGGCCGCGGCGATAAGGATATCGATTATGTCTTCGAGCACTATGGGTACGGGGAGAAGTTCTTCCAGAAATAGGGCGACCGGCGAAGCCGTTCAGAGACTGCGTCCCATCCGGCGCCTTCTCAACCCCGAGCGCGACGGCGTGACCGTCGCGCTCGGGGTTTTCGGAGCGGAAGCAAGGAGAGATCATTCTTTCGGTCAGGAAATCGCCCAGAAAATCGCGCGATTTTCAGACTTCCGCTGCCCTTCTCCTTTTCCATGAAAATCTGCGGATTTTCATGGAGCGTGTCAAAAGCCTTTTTGGCACACAGAAACGGACGGCAATGCGCCGTCCGTTTTGATATGGGGAAGTGCGCGCGCCCGGAAAAGGGCGCAGGATTCTCTTTGATCTCTCAGGCCTCCCAGAGCAGGCTTTGGATATCCACTTCCTGCTCGATCATGCCCTGGTCGAGCATAAACTGCGCGGTGCGTTCCATGGCCTGAATGTCGCTTTCGCGGATTTCCATGGAGAAATCGTACATGGCCGCCATCTCGCGCGTCGCGTCCAGATCCATGTCCAGGGCCTGCGCCACGACTTCCAGGCAAGCGTCCCAATCCGCGTCCATGCGCTCGAGCACCGCGGCCTGGCCCTGCAAAAACGCTTCGGCGACTTCCGGATGCTCTTCAAGATAGGCGCCCGAGGAGGCAACGCAGATCGTCGCATCGACCAGCCCCTCGCCCGTGGTCACGATCGGATAGCCGTCCTTTTCCAATTGATAGGCGTTTGCGCCCGCGATCAGCGCCGCGTCGCAGCTTCCGCCGACCAGCGCGGCCATGGCGTTGGGGATGGTCATATCCACAAACTGGATGTCCTCAAGCGTCATATCCGCCGTATTGAGATAGGCGACCAGCAGCTCGTGCAGGATGGTGCCCGTCGGACCGCAAACCACTTTTCCGCGGAGGTCTTCGGGGGACTGAATGGAATCGTCCTTTCCGAACAGGCAGAAGGCCTCGGGAGAACGGCTGTACATGCTGATGATCTGAATGTCCGCGCCGTTGGCGGCCGAGAGAATCACGCTCGTGGAGCCCACGGCATAGAGGAATTGAATGTCGCCCGAGGCCAGCGCCTGGGTCTGTTCCGGCCCGGTGGTCAATTCGGAATAGGCGATTTCATCGCCGAGGGGGGCCAGAGCTTCGTTGAACAGGCCGTACTCCCGCTCGATGATGGAGGGGACGTTGAGGGGCGCCGTCACATAGGTGATCGTCACGGTTTCGGCAAGCGCCGCGCCGGAGAAGAGCGCCAGTACCAACAGACATACGAGCAGTTTTTTCATGGGGTTTCCTTCCTTTCCGGATTTTGATGAGGTTCCAGGGTATGGAGAAGGTCTCTTTTGAGGGAGACCATTTCTGCGCTCAACAGGTCGCGTTCGCCCTTGGGACGGTAGCTGCTTGCGATCTTGCCCGCGTCCAGAATGTGGATGGAATCGGCGATCAAGAGCGCCTCGTCGATCGAATGCGTTACAAACAGCGCGCCGACGCCGCTGTTCCGGCAAATCTCCAGGAACGCAAGCTGCATATCCCGGCGGGTAAAGTGATCCAGGGCGGCGAAGGGTTCGTCGAGCAGAAGGTAATCCGCCTGATGGAACAGGGCGCGCGCAATGGATACGCGCTGCTGCATCCCGCCGGAGAGCTGATGGGGGAAGGCCCGCTCGAAGCCGGCCAGGCCGACGCGCGCAAGCCACTCCCGCGCGCGATCCAGGCCGGAACGGCCCGCGCCAAAGGCCACGTTTTTTTCCGCCGTCAGCCAGGGCATCAGCCGGGCTTCCTGAAAGACGAAGGCGGTTTTCAGCGTATCCGGCAGCAGGATCGTTCCGGAAGTGGGCACGTCCAATCCGCCCACCAATTTCAGCAGCGTGGTCTTGCCCGAACCGCTCTTTCCCAGAACCACGGAGATTTCTCCCACCGGGAAACTTGCGCACAATTCGCGAAGCACCGGGAGAGAACGTCCCTCCATGGGAAAGGAGCGGCAGAGGTTTTGAATGCGGATTTCAGCCAAGCGTCTCACCTCGCCTTCGGGAAAACCAGCGCAGGCCGAGAGAGAACAGCCAGTCCGTCGCGCAGCCGATCAGGCCGATCAGGAGAATGCCGATGATCACCTTGTCCGAACGGGACATCTGCTGCGCATACACGATCATGCGCCCCAATCCGCTGGCGGCCGCGATCATCTCTGCGCCGATAATGGCCCGGTAACTGTATCCCAGACCAATGCGCATTCCCACCAACACGTCCCCCGCAGCGCAGGGCAATACGATGCGGAAAAACAATTTGCTTCGGGAAAAGCCCAGAGAGCGTCCCACCTCGATCAGCTTTTCATCGGCCTGTTCAAAGCCTCGGCGGATGTTGAGAAACATCGGAAAGAACGAGGCGAGCACGATGATCACGATCTTGGGAACTTCCCCGATGCCGAACCACAGGATCAGCAGCGCGATCAGCGCGATCGGGGGGACATTGCGAAAGAATTCCAGAAACGGCCCCAACCACTGGGTCAGATTTCGGGAATAGGCAAACCCCAGGCCCAGGGAAAACGCCAGGCCAAACGCGATGCCGTAGCCGATGGCCACGCGGCGCAGGCTGACCAGGATATCCCGAAGGGCCGATCCGTCGCGCAACATCTGCCAGAGCGTGTTCCAGACCTTTTCCGGGCTGGGCAGCACATAGCTGCTCCAAATCTGCGCCCTTGCCGCAAAATGCCAGCCAAGCAAGATCAGCGCCAACAGCGCGAGGGGTTTGAGGATATTTCCCCAGGATCTACTTTTTCGGGGAGCGCGCGCAGAGGGATTCGAATTCATGGGCATTCCGCCGCCCTCACCTCGGGCAGCATGGCGATGCTGCGCGCGAGGATGCCCCGCATGTGTGCGATGGCAATGCCGTAATTGGTCATGGGCACGCCCTGTTCCCGGGCAAGCCTGCGGCGATAGCGCATTTCGCGTTCGTTGAGCATACAGCCGCCGCAATGGATGATCAGGCGGAAGGGGGTAAGATCCTCGGGAAACTCGCCGCCGGAAGTAAAATGGAATTCCAAATCGCAGCCCGCATGTGCCCGGAGCCATTTGGGGAGCTTGACGGTGCCGATGTCCTCACATTGCCGGTGGTGCGTGCAGCCTTCGCTGATCAGCACTTTGTCGCCCGGAGAGAGCGCATCCAGCGCCCGCGCGCCTTCGACCGCGTCTTTGAGGATACCCTTGGAGCGCGCCATGAGGATGGAAAACGAGGTCAGCGGGATTTCCGGAGGCACTTCGCGATTGGCGAGGGAAAAGACCTGGCTGTCGGTAACGGCGAGCTTCGGCGGCGCGCACAGTCCCTGCAAAGCGGCGGCAATCTGCGTTTCACGCGCCACGACGGCGATCGCGTCCACATCCAGAATGTCACGCAACACCTGTTGCTGCGGGAGGATCATGCGCCCCTTGGGGGCGGATTGGTCGATGGGGGTGATCAGCAACACCCGATCGCCGGCGGAGATCAGATCCCGCACCAACCCTCGGTCGCTTTCCGCAGGGAGGGCCAGGCGCGCGAGGGTTTCCCGAAGCAGATGAATGTTTGTGCCCTCCAGGGCGCTTGCGGCAAAGTATCCCTCAGGGGCGGGAACCAGGTCGCATTTGTTCCAGACCGCCAAATAGGGAATTTCGCGCTGGCGGAACAGTTCCAACAGCGCGCGGTCGGCCTCCCGCGGGCCGGTTTGACCGTCCACGACCAACACGGCCACATCCGTGTGACGAAGCACCTGCAGGGTCTTTTCCACGCGCAGCGCGCCCAAGGTGCCCTCGTCGTCGTAACCGGGCGTATCGATGATGAGCACCGGTCCCAGAGGCAGAATTTCCATGGCCTTGGAAACCGGATCAGTGGTCGTGCCCGGAACGTCGGAGACTACCGACAGCTTTTGCCCGGTGACCTGGTTGACCAGACTGGATTTCCCGGCGTTGCGACAGCCGAAAAAGCTCAGATGCACGCGATTGGAAGAAGGCGTGGCGTTCAGACTCATTCGATCTCCTCCTTTCCCGCAGGGTCGCCCCGAGAGACGACCGCGCGATAGCCGTTTTGTTCCAGCGTCGCCGAGAATTCCCGCCAAATCGTGCGCGCGTCGTCGGGACAGTCGGCCTTGCCGTCGTAAAGAGAGTATTTTTTGCGGACCGACTGTGGCGAGAGGTTGAGCATCACCACATTGGCCCCGGCGTCCAGCCCGCGAATGCGCCCCTCGCCGTCGAGCGTGGAGAGCGCGGTGGTTGCGGGAAGCAGCACAGAGGGAAGCATCAGCCGTACAAGGGAGAGCAGCCGCAGCGTGGTTTCCACGCTGCCCGCCTTTTCTTGCGCAAAGGGCGTCTGCCGATGGGGGATAAAGGGACCCAATCCCACCATTTCCGGCATAAAAGCGCGGAGAAATTCCACGTCGCGCGCCAACATTTCGGGCATCTGCCCGGGAGATCCCACCATCATGCCGCATCCGACCTGATAGCCGATGCGCCGCAATTCCTTCAGGCAGCGCATCCGATTGGAAAGGTGCATTTCCGGAGGATGCAAGAAGCGATAGTGCGCGTTGGTCGCAGTCTCATGCCGAAGGAGGTAGCGTTCGGCTCCGGCGTCGAAAAAGGCCTGATACTCTTCAGAGGATCGTTCTCCAATGGAAAGCGTGATCGCGCAATCCGGATAGCGGGCCTTGATTTCCTGAAGCAGATCGGTCATGCGTTTCCGGGTAAAGTATGCGTCCTCGCCGCCTTGCAGGACAAAGGTGCGCATTCCCACCCGATAGCCATCCTCGCAACATTCGAGAATTTCTTCCGGGGAAAGCCGATATCGTTCGGCCAAGGCATTGGAGCGCCGCAGGCCGCAGTAAAGGCAGTTGTTTTTGCAGAAGCTGGTGAATTCGATCAGCCCCCGAATAAAGACGCCTCGCCCGTAGATCCGATCCCGGATCTGTCTCGCCGCCCGGGCCAGGGACGCAGTGATTTCCGCATCGGGATGAAAGAGCAGCGATTCGACTTCTTCGCGGGAAAGCCGGGCGCCCGGCGTCGGTACTTGCGGTTGTTCCAGCATATTATTTTTCCTCCATCGGCATTGTACCAAAAATAGCGGAGGAGTGCGTTGCAATTGCAACGTACTCCTCTGCTTTACCGAGTTTTATCCTGCCGACCGCTCAGCAACGCTCTCTTGAAAAGACCGTGAAGCGGTTTTTTTCAAAGGCAATCAGGCCTTCTTCCCGCATTTTTGAGAGTTCGCGGGAAAGCGCCGAGCGATTTACGCCCAGGAACGCCGCGAGGTTTGCGCGGTCAAAGGGGATTTCAAACGAGCGACTTCCCTGACGGCGCGCGCATTGGGAAAAGAACGTGATCAGTTTATCGCGCAGTCGCTGCTTGGAGAGCACCTGCACGCGGTCGTTCATATCCAGAAGCTTTTGAGAGAGCATGGCCGTATAGCGGCGGGACAATTCAGCCGCGAAGGGTTCTCCCAGCGGGGCGAAGAGCCGGTCCGTGTGCATCCACAGAACGCGCGCGAACCGCATGGCGCAGATGTAGATAGGGGCCTCCTGAACCCGGAGAAAGCACAGGGCTTCTCCGAAAATGCCGCCGGGAGGAACGCTGGCCATGATCATGTGATGGCCGCGAATGTCGTCCGCGAAGACCTGAATGGTCCCCTCGAGGACTAGGCCGAACCGCCGGACAGGATCGCCCACCCGAATGAGGAATTCTCCCTTGCGATAGTCTTCCATCCGCGCGGAGAAAAACGAGAGCGCGTCGGAGGCGGCTTCCCCGGACAGCCCCGCGAGCAGCGGACAATTCGAAATTCGCGCCCAGTCTTCCGGCGAGTACTGCATCGGCCCACGCTCCTTTCATCGGTTTGGTCCCGCGCCGCCTCACGGGGAAAGATCCGGCCGCGTGAGGCAGATCCGCACCCGAGTTCCCTGATTGGGCGCGGACTGAATCTGAATTTCATGATGCAGCATCTTCAGGGCACGCCCGGTCAGGTACAGGCCCAGCCCCGTGGACTTGCGCCCCGTGCGACCGTTGTATCCGGTATACCCCTTTTCAAAGACGCGGGGCAAATCCTCCGCCGCGATGCCGATGCCGGTATCCGCGATGACCAGCCAGTCTCCCTCCAAATCGATGCGGATTTCTCCTCCGGGCGTATATTTGACCGCATTGGAGAGAATTTGTTCCAGCGCAAAGAGAAACCATTTGTCGTCGGTCAAAACCTGGCGGCGCACGGGTTCATAGCGCAGGGAAATCTTCTGATCAATGAAAAATCGCGCATATTTTTTGATGGCCTGGCGAAGCATTTCGTCCAGATCGCACGCACGCATCACCAGATCGCGGGAACTTCCCTCAAGCCGGAGATAACTCAGCAACATCTCCACATATTGCTCGATCTTGAACAGCTCTCCTTCCAGCGCGCGGCTTTCCGAAGAGGGGTGCGCTTGCAGGAGCAGGCGCATGGCCGCGATGGGCGTCTTGATCTGATGCGCCCAGAGCGCGGAATAATCCTGCATATCCCGAAAGGCCGCGTCTGCGCGCGTGGCGGCGCCGGCTTTTGCGCGAAACAGCGCGTCCAGAAGCGCCTGATAATCTTCTTCAAGGCAGTTGGACGCGGGTGGCAGGGCGTCCAAGCCGTCCGCGATGTTTTTCAGCATTCCCTCAAGCGTGCGACGGCGAACGCAAAAGCGGGAAAAATCAAACCCCGCAAGCCCCAGAACCGCCAGCATCCACAGTCCAAGCGCATACAGTACCGATTCCACCGGCAAGCGATAGAGCGCGAAAACCCCGCAGAAGATCAGCGCAAGCAGCGCGAAGGCGATCAGGGATTTGCGATGCAGGAACAGATAGTCTTTCAAGAGCTTCATGTCATTTCACCCGATAGCCGACGCCCTTCTTGGTTTCGATAAATCCCGTGAGCCCAATGGATTCGAGCTTGCGGCGGAGCCTTGTGACATTGATGGTCAGCGCGTTGTCGTCCACAAAGCTATCCGATTCCCAGAGCCGGGTCATGATCTCCTCGCGAGAGACAAATTCGCCCGATCGCTCCATGAGCGTTTGTAGGATGCGCAAGTCGTTCTTGGTCAATTCCAGGATTTGACCCGAATAGGACAGCGTTGCCTCCGAAGGATTCAAAATTGCGCCGCGCGCCTGCAAAAGCGGAACCGCGCCCTGGAACTCATAGGCGCGGCGAAGAAGCGCCTGTACCTTGGCGGTCAGCACGCTCAAGTCAAAGGGTTTGGCGATGAAATCATCCCCGCCCATGGTCATGGCCATGACGATGTTCATATTGTCTGAAGCGGAGGAGAGAAACAAAATGGGCACTTTGGAAATCTTGCGAATTTCCCGGCACCAATGATAGCCGTCAAAGAAGGGGAGCGAGATATCCAGAATGACCAATTGCGCCTGAAAGGCGGCGAATTCGCGCGGAATCTCGCGAAAATCCGCGGCTACCGCCACCTCCAGGCCCCAGGCCTCGAGGCAACGCTTGATTTCCCGGGCAATGACCCGGTCGTCTTCCACCACAAAAATCCGATACATACTTTCTTCTTGCAATTCGGGCACGAAATGCCCCGCAATGCGGGATTTCGTGCCCGGTCGGTCGAGGCCGAAACTCATTGGCCGATTCTGCGCGATTCCAGATAATAGCGTTTGTCGCGCGCTGTTCCCATGGAAAAGGTCTTGCGCGGAAGCGCACCGTTTTGCCGGATGGAGGGAAACAGTTCGGACTTGTCAAACGCGCGCGGCATGAAGCCCACCGCGTCTTCTCGCTGCGCGAGGCGCAGAAGTTGATCGTCATCGTGAATGTAATCGATCTCCGCTTCGGGATGGCGCTGCAAAAAGCGATCCAGGAAGGCCTGCAGCGGATGAATGGGATGTCCCTTTGCGCCGAAATAGAGCTTCCGGCCCGCCAAGGCGATCGCCACGTCCTTTCCCTCTCCAAAGCCCGAATCCTCGGCCCATTCCCGCAGAACCTGTTCAGGATCTACATGGAAGAGCACGCGGTGAATCGGCTCGAATTGCAGGGCCGGACAATGCAGGTTGACCAATTCCACCATCGCGTAGCGCGCGGGATGCTCCTCCATCTGCGCGGGAGAGAGATTTTTGCGGATGTCCTCCCAGCAGGCCTTGGCCGCGGCCAGCGAATGGTTGCCGTCGCCCACGGCGTAGAGCAGTCCGTCCGATTTTTGATAGAGCGCGTTGAGCGCCTCGAAGACCTGCAACGCCTGTCCGTTTTCCACGGCCCAGCCCCGGATATGTCCGCCTCCCTGCATCAGATCGAAATCATAGAGCGGGCGACCGGGAGATTCCAGGAGCGGTTCGATCACGGTTTTTTCCGGATCGTCGATGAGCATCATCACATGCGGGCATTCGAGAATCGCGCCCGCGCGGATTTCCGCGCGCGGGGGGACGCGTTCCGGAACGGTTCCCTCCGTAGCGCGGATGAGGCTTTCGGAGCCCTGAGAGAAGTCGTACTTTTCCAGATCCACGCAGGCGATCAACCCCGGACGGATTCCCGAAAGCGTCTGGCGTTCCAGCAACACAAAGCCGCAGGGAACCTTGACTTCCAATGCGTTGCCGATGTAGGTACGCATCCAGGCCTGAATCTCCCGCGTGCGCTGCGTGCGCTGTTGCAGATAAATCTCCGGCAGAACGATTTTCAGCGCGGAGGGAGCGTCTCCTACCAGATGTTCCACCTCGGCCCAGTATTCCGGATCGGAAGTAAACTGATCACAGGCAACCACTGCCCAGCGGTCATAGGCGACATGCGGGCGCGGCAGCAGAATTTCCGCGGTAGAAAGCCCGATTTCCGTATTTTTCATCGCTAAAAACCCCTATTGCGGCAGGATTAGTCTTGCGCGGTAGGTCGTTTCCAATTCGCACATCTTTTTGACCAGGTCTTCGCTGGGCTGCGAATCGAATTCGAACACCGTGTAGGCGAACGCGCCGCGAGATTTGTTGATCATGTTGTCGATATTCAGGCCTTCCTGCGCGATCAGGGAAGTAAAGGCGCTGATGACGTTGGGGACATTCTTGTGCATGATCGTCAAACGAGGTTCCGAAACGCGGCCCAACGGGCAGTTGGGATAGTTGACGGAATTGACGATCGAGCCGTTGCGCAGATAGTCGTCCACCTGGCGGGCCACCATGCACACGCAGTTGTCCTCGCTCTCGGGCGTAGAAGCGCCCAGATGCGGGATCGCGATGACGTCCTTCTGGCCGATCAGGTCGTCGGAGGGGAAATCGGTGACATACTTTCGGAGCATTCCGGTAGCGAGCGCGTCCAGTACCGCGCGGCTATCTACCAGTCCGCTGCGCGAGAAATTGAGCAGCGCGCAGGAGGGCTTCATCTTCTTGAGCTGTTCCGCGGAGATCATGTTGCGCGTGGAATCCATCAGCGGGACATGCAGGGTAATATAGTCGCTCTTTTGCAGGAGTTCGTCCAAATCCAAAGAATGCGAAACCGCGCGCGAGAGCTTCCAGGCGTGATCCACGGAAATAAACGGATCGTATCCAAACACGTTCATGCCCAGGGCGACACCCGTATTGGCCACCAGCACGCCAATTTCGCCCAGACCGATGACGCCCAGCGTCTTTCCCATCAATTCCGGCCCGGTAAACTGGCCCTTTCCCTTTTCGACCAGCTTTTCCACTTCGGCGCCCTTCCCCTTGAGGGTGTACGCCCAATCGACTGCATCGATGACCTTGCGCGAGGCAAGGAGCATTCCGGTCAGCGCCAATTCCTTGACGGCGTTGGCATTGGCCCCGGGCGAATTGAAGACCACGATGCCCTTTTGCGCGTACTTTTCCAGAGGGATATTGTTGACGCCCGCGCCCGCGCGCGCGACACAAAGCACGCTCTCGGGCAGATCCATTTCATGCATGTTGGCGCTGCGCACCATGATGGCGTCGGGATTTTCGGGATAGGCGTCAAAGGTATATTGCGACATATCGAGGATGGAAGAATATACCGGAGAAATTGCGTTGAGCGTCTTTACTGTATACATCGTCAATGCTCCATTTCAAATTTGTTCATGAAATCCCGCAGAGCGCGCACGCCTTCGATGGGCATGGCGTTGTAGATGCTGGCGCGCATTCCACCCGTCGAGCGATGGCCCTTGAGGCTGACAAGGCCCTGCTTGGTCGCTGCTTTGACAAATTCCGCGTCCAGATCCTCGTTTCCGGTGCGGAAGGTCACGTTCATGATTGAGCGCGAATCCTTGTCCGCCACGGCCTTGAACAGCTTGCTCTGATCCAGGTAATCGTAGAGAATTTGGGCCTTTTCGCAGTTGACCGGATAGATGCCCTCAACGCCGCCCTGCTTTTTGAGCCATTTCATGCACAGCCCCGCCATGTAGATGGCATAGGTCGGAGGCGTGTTGAGCATACTGCCCTTCTCATCCATCAATTTCCAATTGAGGATTTGCGGCGTGCAGGCCATCTGCCGGCCCAACAAATCGCGCCGAACAACGACCAGCGCAAAGCCCGCCGGGCCGATGTTCTTCTGCGCGCCGGCAAAGATCGCGCCGAATTTCTCCACGTCATAGGGCTGGGAGAGGATGTTGGAGGACATATCCGCCACCAGCGGAACGGCGCCCGTATCGGGAATCTGGGAATAGCGGGTACCGTAGATGGTGTTGTTGGTGGTAATATAGCAATAGTCCGCCTCGGGGTCAAACATCTCGCGGGAGAGCGCGGGGATACGGCGATACCCTTCCTCCCGAGAGGAAGCGACCGTGCGGGCAGTTCCGTACTTTCCGGCCTCTACCAGCGCGTTGTGCGCGAATACGCCGGTATCCACATAATCCGCTTTGCCGGAACCCGTGAGCAGGTTCATGGCCACGGCTGCGAACTGCCCCGTCGCGCCGCCCTGCAAAAAGAGCACCGCATAGCTTTCCGGAATATGCATCAGATCCCGCACCAGCGCTTCGGTTTCGGAGAAGATCTCCTGATACGCCTTGGAGCGATGGCTCATCTCCATGACGGACATGCCGCTTTCCCCAAAGCTGAGCATCTCGCGCGCGGCGGTTTCCAGTGCTTCCACCGGCATGGTCGAAGGTCCGGCGGCAAAGTTGTATACACGTTCCATAGACCCATCCTCCTTGGATTATAAATCGATAGATTCGGATTGTTCATCCTGTGCGTTCCAGTATACCGCACCCAAGGCTCTCTGGCAAGCGATTTCCGGAAAACTTTCGCTTTAAATTCGTGTATAGCGAACGAGTGTCCGCGATATGAAGACAAAAGAAGAAAGAATGTGGAGGAATACGGACATTTTTCCCGACACCTCTGAAAATTGTCCGATTTCGCAGGAAAAACGCTTCGCGCGTGGAAAGCGCGCCCAAGTTTTCAGAAAATGCCCTCGTGTTCACGATTTGCTCACATTATTTCGACAATTGCGCGCTATAATACAACCATAAAGGAGGGTGATTACCATGAAAAAGTGGATATGCGCGCTGGCCGCGATCGCAGTGTGCCTGTGCGCCCTGGCATATGCGCAGGGAGATTCAGAGGAAAGTACCACGGTTTCGGCAACGGTGGTCTCGGTCAGTTATGAGGAACTCTCGCTTTCCAACGTCCGAACCATACAGTCCAACGAGGAGGAGACTTCCCCGGAAGAGAAAGAACAACCCGCGCAATATCTGCATGGGGAGACGATGTATGGGGGACTCCCGGGTTACGGAAACGGATATT
>DVMU01000118.1 GCA_018714825.1 Candidatus Pullichristensenella excrementigallinarum | reverse complement strand
TAGAGGCGTTGTAGAGTTCCTTGACCTTATCCTCGCATTCGCGGCATCCGCACCATGCGGCCTTGACAAATCCGGTTTGCACGCCCTTTTCCAATTCCTCCATGGTGGTGGCGGTGTAGGTATGTGCATCGCGGAAGGCGCGGGCCTGTTCGTACATGGTGTTGTGGATCTCGTCGAGCAGGGCCTTGACGCGATCGGCAATGCCCTCCAGGGGAAGCTGCGTCTTTTCGAAGGTATCGCGCCGCATGGACATCGCCACGCCGTTTTCGATATCGCGCGGGCCGATCTCCAGCCGCACGGGGACGCCCTTCATCTCCCACTCGTTGAATTTCCATCCCGCGGAATAGGTATCGCGGTCATCCAGCTCGACGCGCAGACCTGCCTGCGTCAACTCTTCCTGCAACGCGCGGGCGCGTTCCAGCACGCCCTCCTTGTGCATGGCGATGGGGAGGATGACCACCTGAATGGGCGCCACGCGCGGGGGCAGTTTGAGGCCGCGCTCGTCGCCGTGGGTCATGACGATCGCGCCGATCAGGCGGGAAGAGACGCCCCAGGAAGTCTCATAGGCGTATTCGAGCTTGCCTTCTTTGGAAAGGAACTGAATGCCGAACGGCACGGAGAAATTGGTGCCGAAATTGTGCGAGGTGCCGGCCTGCAGAGCCTTGCCGTCCTGCATCATGGCTTCCATGGAATAAGTGGCGCGCGCGCCCGCGAACTTTTCCTTATCCGTCTTCTGGCCGACGATGACGGGCAGCGCCAGCACGTTTTCCGCGAATTCGCGATACACGTCCAGCATCAAAAGCGTCTCTTCCTGAGCCTCTTCGTCGGTGGCATGAATGGTATGGCCCTCCTGCCACCAAAATTCGCTCGTGCGCAGGAAGGGACGGGTGGTCTTTTCCCAACGCATGACCGAGCACCACTGGTTGTATTTCATGGGAAGATCGCGCCAGGACTGCACCCACTTGGCGTACATGGTGCAGAAAAGCGTCTCCGAGGTCGGGCGGATGGCCAGGCGCTCGGGCAGCACCTCGTTGCCGCCCTGCGTGACCCAGGCGACTTCCGGCGCGAAGCCCTCGACGTGTTCCGCCTCCTTGAGCAGCAGGCTTTCGGGAATCAGCATGGGCATGGCTACGTTCTGGTGCCCGGTAGCCTTGAAGCGGCGATCCAATTCCTGCTGCATCCTCTCCCACAGGGCATAGCCGTAGGGCTTGATGACCATGCAGCCGCGCACCGGCGCATAGTCCACCAGGTCGGTTTTCAGGATCACGTCCGTATACCATTGCGAAAAGTCCTCGCTTCGGGGCGTGATATGCTTGACAAATTCCTGCGTGTCCTTCTTTCCCATGGTATTCCCCTCCAAAAAATATCCTTCGCCCCTGCACGGGCGAAGGTCAGTTCGCGGTACCACCCTGCTTGAATCCCTTTTCAGGATCCATCTTTGCGGCCCTGTATCGCGGGCCGGACGGCGGAATTTCCCTCTTATCGGAGGCTCTCCCGCGCGCTCGGGAATTCGGAGCCAACCTCCCCGGAACGCGCGCCTTCCAGCAATTGGCGCGCTCTCTGCGGAACCGGAAAGAGGGGCTTTTTCCCTCATTGCGCATTTCGTATGCACCTCTATTATATCCGCCCTGCGGGAAAACGCAAGGAGAATTTGGTTAAGGAAATGGGGAAGCCCTCTTTACTCCTCGAATTCAAAGCGCGGACGCGCACCGCCGAAGACCCTGGCGCGCACGCCGTACACCTCGAAGAGAGATTCCGGGGTCAGCACCTGATCGGGGCTTCCCTGCGCATACAGCCGGCCTCCGCGCAAGAGGGCGATTTGGTCGAGAGAGCGCGCGGCCAGGGCAATGTCGTGCATGACCACGCCCACAGCCATCCCTTCGCGCGAAAGTTCCCGCAAAAGCCGCAAAGTTTCCAATTGGTGGCGGATGTCGAGGTTGGATGTCGGCTCGTCCAGGAGCAGCACGCCCGGCTTTTGCGCCAGGGCGCGTGCGATCGCGATTCGCTGCCATTCGCCGCCGGAAAGCGTTTCGGTGAGATGGCCGCGCAATTCCCAGGTACCAGTCTTCTCCATTGCTTCCTGCGCGATTTTCAGATCTTCCTCTCCCTCGCGCTGAAAGCGCCCCAGATGCGCGTATCGCCCGAGAAGGACCGCGTCCAGCGCGGTAAACCCGGGCATGGGGGAGGGGGATTGGGGAACCAGAGCCAGGCGGCGCGCCAAATCCCGCGGGGGATATTCGCGAATCGGACGATCGCACAGCAACACTTTCCCAGAAGTGGGGCGCAATTCTCCCGTCAAAAGTCGCAAAAGGGTGGTCTTTCCCGCTCCGTTTGGCCCGAGCAATCCCATGACGCTGCCCGGGACAATGCGCAGGGAGACGTCCGAAATCAGGGCGTCTTTTCCGGGATAGGAAAAGCGGAGATTCTCCGCGACCAGCATCATCGGCGGCCTCCGCGCGTGCCGCGCAACAGAATCAGGAAAAACGGCCCCCCGAACAGCGAAGTGACCACGCCCACCGGCAGTTCCGTGGGCATGAACACCGTGCGCGCAAGCGTGTCCGCAATCAACAAGAACAATCCGCCCGCCAGCGCGCTCAGCGGCAGGAGCGATCGATGATCCGCTCCCGTCAACCTGCGGACCGCGTGCGGAGCCATCAACCCCACAAAGCCGATCACGCCGCTCATGGACACAGCCGCGGCGGTCAGCAGCGTGGAGAGAGCAAGCGCGCAGAGCCGAACCCGCGCGGCGTTTACGCCCAACAAACGGGCGTTATTTCCGGCCAGAAGCGCGTTCAGATCGCGGGAAAAGCACTGCGAGAGCAAAAGGCCCAGTACGATCACCGGGGCCAGAAGAAAGAGTTTGTTCCAGCCGGAAGAAGCAAAGCTTCCCATAGTCCACATATAGACGGCTTCCATCTTGTCGTGATTGAGGGTCAAAAGTCCCGAAACCACGGCGGAAAGGATCGTACTTACCGCGATGCCGCTGAGCAAGAGCGAAGTGGTTCCCCGTCCCGGAGGGGAAAACAACAGCACCACGACCACTGCGGCCGCGCCGAAGAAAAACGCAAACAGCGAAACGACGGAAAACCCCAAAGAAGAGGTTTCCAGGCGAAAGATCATGGCCACCGCCGCGCCCAGCGCCGCGCCGGAGGAAACGCCGAGCACGCCCGGCTCGGCCATGGGGTTGGCAAAAACGCCCTGCATGAGCACGCCCGAACCCGCCAGCGCCATGCCAACAAAATATGAGGTAATGGTTCGGGGCAAACGAATGCCGAAAAGAACCGTATCCGCCGTGCGATCGGGCGCGTCAAGGCCGCGCAGGCGCGCCCAGACCGCCTCGCCGAGTTCGCGAAGCGTAAGGCGCGCGCTTCCTACGCAACAGCACAGGAAAATCGCAAGAATGCCGAGCGCCAAAAGAACCAGCGCCTGTCGCGCGACGCGACGGCGCCGAAAGCAATACGCGGGAAGTTTAGTCATCCGATCCATCCGCATCATCAAAATCGTCCATCAGATTTTCATCGTCTTCGTTAAGGTTCCCATCCTGCGAATCGAGCAACTCGTTGACGCGCACGCGCCTGCGCAGCTTCATTTCCTCCACCTGCTGGTGCAGAAGTTCCTTGACCTGCATGGGGTGGCGCACGTTTTTGATCTCCAATTCGGGCTTGGATTTGTCCGAGGAATGCACCACCACGCTTCCTACGCCGAAGATGCGCTGGCCGAAGTTGCGAATCAGGCCAAGGTCACGCACGCGATAGAGCAGGATTTCTTCATAATGCAAATTGAAGATGCCGGTGACGACAAAGATGCGCTCCTGCGAGATGGAATAGCGGGTAAAACTGATCGGCAATCCGAGAATGCGCTTGCGATCTTTCCAAAGAGGCGGCACGGCGTTTTTCACGGTCAATTCCCCTTTCTGTTTGTTATAGTATACATCAACCCCAAAGGGATTGCAATGCTCAATTAACATGCCGGTGCTATGATAAAAACAATGGGAGGAATGCGCATGTACGAGAGAGTTCAGGCTGGAGAAAACACCTATTATATCGATTGTCCCTCCAAGATCGGGATCTGTGGTTTTGGAGAAGGCGAATGCTTCCTGGTGGATTCCGGGAACGACGCTTCGGCAGCGAAGAAGGCGCTGCAGGCCGTGGAAGAATTGGGCTGGAAACTCCGGTTCGTCATCAATACGCACTATCATGCGGATCATACCGGCGGCAGCGCGCTTTTGCAGAATCGAACGGGCTGCAAGATCTATATGGAGGATCCGGTGGCCTTTCTGACGCATCCGGAATTGAATGCGGCGCTTTTATACGGAGGAAAGCCTCCGGAGTTTCTGAAGGGGAAGTTTTTTCTGGCGCGGGGATGTAAGGTGGAGGACATATCCGCAGCGACGCTTCCCGAGGGCGTGCAATGGCTGTCCCTGCCCGGACACGCGATGCGCATGATCGCGGTGCGGTCGGCAGACAAGGTGTGGTTTTTGGGAGACAGCCTCACGGGAAAACGCACCCTGGAAAAGTATGGCGTGACGTATCTCTACGACGTGCGACAGTCCCTCGAAAGCGTCGAAAAGGTGCGGAATTTGGAGGGAAACCTGTTTGTCCCCGCGCATCCGCGGGCGGTGGAAGACGTGCGGGAACTCTGCGAGATCAATCGGGAGAGCATCCTGCAAATTGCCGAACGAATCTGGGAGTTGCTTGCCCAACCCAAGCCGTTGGATCAGCTGCTGCGGGAGGTCTTCCTCTCCTATGGCATGGAGATGAATCTCTCCCAGCAGGCGCTCATCGGCGCGACGGTGCGATCCTATCTGACGTATCTGGAGGGAGAAGGGCGGATCGTGCCGGAGATTGTAGAAAATTGCCTTGTTTGGAAACAGAATCGCTGAGAAATCGGCAAAAAAAGGGCCGCCTCCGATGGCTTTTTCGGAGGCGGCCTCAGTCTTCTTTACGGCCGGGTGATGCGATCCTTGCCGAAGAACGGGCGCAGGACTTCGGGAACGATGACGCTCCCGTCCGGCTGCTGGAACTGTTCCACAATCGCGGGCATCAGGCGGCTGGTGGCCAGGCCGGAGCCGTTGAGCGTGTGCACGAATTCGGTCTTCTTGGTCTCGTTGCGGCGGAAGCGAATGTTGCCGCGGCGGGCCTGATAGTCGCGCGCGTTCGAGACGGAAGAGCATTCCTTGTATTCGTTCATGCTGGGGATCCACAGCTCGATATCGTAGGTCGTGGCCATGGAAGCCGAGCAATCGCCCGCGGCCAATTTGCTGAGGCGATAGTGCAGGCCCAATCCCTCGACCAGGCGGCAGGCCTTGCCGATCAGTTCCTGCAGCATCGCGTCGCTGTCTTCAGGCCGCGTATAGCCGAACATCTCAACTTTGTTGAACTGATGGCCGCGGATCATGCCGCGCTCACTGGCGCGATAGGTGCCCGCCTCGCGGCGATAGCAGGGCGTGTAGGCAAACAGGCGCTTGGGCAGTTCGTCTTCGGAAAGAATTTCGCCGCGATAGAGGTTGATCAGCGCGGTTTCCGCGGTGGGCAGCAGGAAGTGGAATCCCTCTTCAGTCAGGCGATACACGTCCTCCTCGAATTTGGGGAATTGCCCGGCCGTCAGCCCGCATTCATAGGTCAGAAGGTGCGGCGGCAGCATGAAGGTATAGCCGTCGCGGAGGTGTTCGGAAATAAAGTAATTCAGAAGCGCCCATTCCAGCTTCGCGCCTTCGCCGGTATACAGCCAATAGCCGTTGCCGCCCATCTTGACGCCGCGCTCGTAATCGATCAACTTCAGATCCTGGCACAGATCCACATGATTCTTGGGCTCCCAATCAAAGACCGGCTTCTCGCCAAAGATCTTTACCACCTGGTTTTGCTCCTTGCCGCCCGCCTGCACGTCCTCGGCCGGCAGGTTCGGAAGGGCGATGACAAACGCATTGATCTTTTGCTCCAGCTGCGATTGTTCCTCATCCATTTCCTTGATGCGATCGGCCATTTCCTTGAGGGTTGCCAACAGCTCGGTCGCGTCTCCGCCCTGCTTTTTGATCTGCGGAATCTGCTTGCTCAGGCGGTTGCGCTCGGCCTTGGTATTCTCATTTTCGATCAGCAGTTCGCGCCTGCGCGCGTCCCAGGCCAGCAGTTCGGTGAAGTCCACCTCGTATTCGCGCTTTTTCAGCGCGTTACGGACATATTCGGGATTGGAACGAATGAGGTTGAGATCCAGCATGATAATTCCTCCTTCAAGGTTTCGGCGTTTTCCCGGCACAGCGCGCAAAGAACCAAAAAATACGTCCCCGCACATTGTGCAGGGACGGCGTTGCCGTGGTACCACCCTCGTTCGGGCGCAAGGCCCCTCATCGGAAATTATCGGCGTCGTGGCCGGAAGATTTCCGCGCGCAGTATCGGGCGCGCCCGCCCCGCTCTTCGCGAGGACGCTCGGGGATGGAAATTTCATTCCGCCCTGTCGGCTCGCAGCGACCGCCGACTCTCTGAAAAGGCGCGTGAATCAAACCGTTCCCGTCTTTGCGATACCCCTATTATAGCGAAATTCGCGGAAGATGCAAGCCGGACGACGATTTTTAACACGCGCTCGGGCAAATGTGCTATAATGGAGGGGAAAACAGAGGAAACCGGACGATTCGTTCCGGGGAGGTCGCCATGCGCATTGCGGTTGAAGCACACGCAAAGATCAATTGGTCCTTGGATATCCGGGGCCAGAGGGAAAACGGCTATCACGAATTGAACATGCTCATGCAGCCGATAGAGCTTTCCGATGAACTGACGTTCCAGCGGGCGCGATGGCTTTCGCTCACCGTGGACGGGCACAGGCTGCCGCTGGGTTCGCGCAATCTGGTTCTGCGCGCGGCGCAGGCCTTAAACGAATATATGGGAAAGCGCTTCGGCGCGAACATCGCGCTGAAAAAGCGTATTCCCGTTCGCGCGGGGTTGGGCGGAGGAAGCGCGGATTGCGCGGCGACGCTTCTGGCGCTCAACCGCCTGTGGGGCCTGCGCCTGCCGATGGAAAAGCTGGCGCAGATCGGGGAAGGGCTCGGCGCGGACGTCCCGTTTTGTCTCTATGGCGGATTTGCGCGCGTGACGGGCATCGGCGAAAAGATGGAGCGGCTTGACAGGGCGGAACGCTTTGCGCTGGTTCTGCTGCATCCGGGCAAAGGGCTTTCCACCCAACAGGTCTTTGAGGAATTTGATCGCGGCGCGTATCCCTGCGCGGATTTGGATGCGCAGGCGCTCTCGCAGGCGATCCTCGATCGGGATTTGGACGCGATGGGGCGCCTCTCTCGCAATGCGTTGGAGGCGCCCGCGATTCGCTTGCTGCCGGAGATTGCACAGGCCATGCGCGATCTTGCGGAGACAGGGGCGCGCGTGGTGCGCATGACGGGCAGCGGATCGGCGGTTTTCGGCGTGTACCCAACGGAGGCGGAGGCGCAGCAGGCGCACGCGCGCCTGCCGGGTTCCATCTTTACCTGGACCCGGGAATGATATTTGCCGGCAGATTCGCGCTTTTCATTCCGATTTCCGCAGGGGAGAGAGCGGGCTGTGCGCATGGAAAGGCGTTCTGTCGGGGAAAGAAACAATGCCCGGCGGAAAGGCTCGAGGGGAGCGCTTTCCGCCGGGCGTTTCGGGGAGCCTGACGATCGTGAAACTCCTATTCGAGCAGGAGCGTGAATTCGTCGCCGACGACCTCGGCGATGGTTTCCGCGCTTTTGCGCATCTCGCGGAAATCGCTGTCGGACATTCCCTCGGGTTTCTGCTCATAGTACTTGGCCGAAGGAATGGTGCGGATAAATCGCCGCTCGCGCCAGCAATACACCGGCACATATCCCACGTCCTCGATCAGAAATCCGCCCTCCTCCTTTTCGACGAGCGTAAATTCCAACAGGATTCCGGCATAGGTGTTTTTGCGGGTCATATTGCTGATAAAATTCCCCAGACTGTACGCGACGAGGAATTGTTTTTCCTCTCCATTCAGGGTAAAGGTATACATTTCTACGGGCTGAATCACATGCGGATGGCTGCCCAGAACGATGTCCACGCCCGCGGCTGCCATGCGCGTTGCATAGTTTATGGAATTGCGCGTGGGTTCCAGCGAATCTTCCGCGCCCCAGTGCGGCATGGCAATGACAACCTCCGCGCCCGCATCGCGAAGCGCCTGCACATCCTGGGATAAATCGGCTTTTTTTAAATAGTTGACGCCGAATTCCGTGGCCTTGGGATCGGAATGCTCCTCCATGCCGTTGGTGATTTGGGTATAGCAGAGGAAGCCGATCCGGATGCCGTTGACTTCGACAATTTTGGGCGTATCCTTCTCTTCCTGGGTACGGTTGGCCCCTGCAAAATCAAAGCCGCGTTCTTCCACATGATCGATGGTGGCAACCATGCCGTCAAAATAGCGATCGAGGATGTGGTTGTTGGCGAGGGTGAGGAAATCCACGCCCGAATCCTTCAGGGCGTCCAGGAGCTCTTCCGGCGCATTAAAGAGGGGATAGCCGGAATAGTCCTGATCCTTATAAAGCCCAATGGTGGTTTCCAGATTGAGAATGGTATAATCCGCATCGGCCAACGAATCCGCGATCATATAAAATTGCGGAAAGAAATCATAAGTGCCGTCGGATTGCTCGGCAAATTCGCGCTGCAAATCGTGAACCATTACGTCGCCGCCCGCCCGGATCGTCGCGGTGCGGGGGACAAAGGTCGGCGCGGGCGTGGGAGTCGGCGCAGACGCAGAGCGGGAAGGGGAGCGAACCGACGCGACCGGCGAAGGCTGCGAACGGGCTTCAGGCGACGGAGTGGGGGTAAGAGATGCGTCTTCTCCGGCAGGAAACATCAGCCGGAAAAGGAAGAAGCAAATCGCCGCCAACAAAAGGAAAACGATGAGAATTCCCGCAAAGAAAACCTTCTGCTGCCGGACGGATTGTTTCGAATGCTTGTCCGGTTTTTTTGCGCTCGCCATGCCCATTCCTCCCTGGTGTAAGAAAAATTGCCCGCGTCGCAAGGACGACGCGGGCACTGTCAAAGGTTACACGATCGAGCCGTCCGAGGGATCATCCGGTTTTGGCCAGTTGATTTCCACGGTAGGGCGTTCAGCAGCAGGTTCTTTTTGTTCCGGTGAAGCATCAAAGGGCTTGCCGCATTTGGAACAGAAACGACCGCCTTCGCGCACGGCTCCACAGCTTGCGCAGAATTCCTGCGAATCCTCCGGCTTTTCGGGCTCTTCCGGAGCGATTTCCGGAATTTTCGCGCCGCAATTCGGGCAGAAACGCGAGTTGCTCGGAACGGTCGCATTGCAAACGGGGCAACGGATAATGCCGTTGATCCGATCGATTTCGGCGGCAATGCTTTTGATTTTGCCGTCGAGCGCGTCGATGCGTTCGCAGATCAGGTTCAGCGGCTCAAGCTTTTCCGCACAGCCGCGCGCGTCGAAATAGCCTTCGCCCAACGTGATCATCAGCTTTTCACGTTCCGCTTGCAGGGTGCGCAGTTCGCCCCTGAGCTTTCCGGCACGCAAGGTGCTCTTGGATTTTCCTCCGGCAGAATTCACGGTTTCGGAAATCTTGTTCCCCAGATTTTCAAAAAAGGACATGCTATCTCTCCTTTCATCAACCGTCTCTCAGAATTTATAGTACCGCATTTTTTGGGAAAAATCAAGTAAATTCTGGCACGGACGCATTTCTGCGGCCATTTTGCGCAAATTATGGAAAAAGAGACGCCGGAGGGAAACGATGTTCACGCTGTTTTTTCGCGCGCTGATCTTGTATGTGGTGATGATCGTGACCATGCGGGGACTGGGGAAGCGACAGATGGGCCAATACCAGCCTTACGAATTCGCCATGGCGATTCTGCTGGCGGATCTGATCTCCACGCCCATGGAATCGATCTCCACGCCGCTTCTGTATGGGATTCTCCCCGTGGCGGCGCTGTTTTTGATGCATAGCCTGATCACGCTTTTGTCCATTCGGTTTGACAAATTCCGGGCAATCGTCTCCGGAAAGCCTTCGGTGGTGGTTTCCAAAGGCGTGATCAACGAAAAGGAACTCCGGCGGCTGTGTCTGAATCTGTCCGACCTGCTGGAGGGATTGCGGAATGTGGGTATTCTCGACCCCTCGGAAGTGGGGACGGCCGTCGTCGAGGCAAACGGAAAACTCACGGCATTTCCTCCTTCCACCCAGCGGCCGCCGACGTCTGCCGAGTTGGGCGTGGATCCCGGTTACGAGGGGCTTCCGCTGATCCTGATCATGGATGGCCGCGTACAGAACAACAATCTGCGCCAATCCGGAAAGGACCTGTCCTGGCTCAACGGCGTGCTGCAGGAACAAAATCTGCGGACGGAGCAGATCTATCTCGCAAGTCTCGATACCCATGGAACACTCACCCTGCAAAGGAAACAGGGCGGCATTCATAAAATCCAGGCGCTCGACCCCGAGGAGGTGGGATGGTAGTGCGGAGCACACTCATTGCCATGATCGTGGTCGCGGCGCTGTCGGTCTGCGTGTGCGCGGGTTGTCTGTTCTCCGTGACCCGAACCGTTGATTCCATGCAGACCCTGCGCGTCCGCGCCGCAGAATTCGTTCGTGCCGGCGACGATCGGCAGGCCATGGAAGAATTGGTTCGGCTGGCCAATCGCTGGAAAGACGCGGCGCCGATCCTGGAAATCCTCACCTCGCACGACGACCTGCACGACGCGACGCGCGAGATATTGGACGCGCAAGTCTGTCTGGAGGCCGGAGATTTTGACGAATGTAACCGCGTCCTCTCGCAATTGGGGGAGACGCTGATGCATATCGGCGATATGGAACAGATTCGGCTGTCGAACCTTTACTGATTCCTCCCTCATAGTATGCCGGGGGAGGGATCGGCATGAATCCGGAAATGCTTTTGAACCTGTGCTCGTTTTCCTATTTTGATCTTCCGCAGAACCTGGTCCGTCGCCTTGAGACAGGGGAGACGGTTCCCCTCGCGGCGGCAGCGGCGCGTCTCAAGCGCATGAACGAGCGGGGAACGCTGCGCTGCGGGGCGTATTTGGGAAATATAGATGCGATGCTCGACGCGATTGCGGGTTATTCCCTGGATATTCTCGCTTATGAAAACGATAACCGCGATACGGGCTTTGTCGCCTATGCCTTCGGATCGGGGGACCGGGAAGTGATCGCGGCCATGCGCGGTTCCGAGCGCGCGGGGGAGTGCGCGCCCACAAACGTGGATTGGCGCGACAATTTCTGCGCGCCGCTGGTAGGATCGGTGCAGTACGCGGAAGCCGCGCGCTTTTTGGATCGCTTCCCCGAAGGATCGCTCTTAGCCACCGGGCATTCCAAAGGAGGGAATGTGGCTTTATGGGCCCAGAGCCGGGCGCAGAATCCCCTGGCGCGCGCGGCGGTTTTTAACGCGCAGGGATTTGCCAAGAAGGAGCTTACTTCCGAACAGATCGCGCGAATGCGGCGAGGGGCCGTCAATTATGTGGTCGCGGGGGACCCGGTGGGGGCGCTATTGTACCACCCGGAGATTCGCGTTTACATACGGCAGGTGCCGGGAACCAATCCGCACGCGCCCAACGCCTATACCTTCAATGCGGAGGGGTGGCCTGTGCGCGCGCATCGGACGCTTGCCTCTATCGGAATTGAGGCGCTTTCACGGCTACTCGTGTCTCTCAACGAAAGCGACGGCTTTGTGCGCAGAGCCCTGCAATTTTTGACAACGCGGGTCTTGCGATGCCCCAACGTCCCGGCTTGATCTTTCCGTAACATTTTTTGACGCAAAGCGTTCACACTCGGATGGTATAATACGGGTGTATTCCCGTTGAACAGGAGTGTCCGAATGTGATCCGAATTGATACGCACGCGCATGTCTATCCCGTAAAGATCGCCGACAAGGCCTCTGCGGCCATTGGCCGATTTTATGATGTGCCCATCCGGCATCACGGTTCTCTGGAAGAACTGATCGGGCTGGAGGAGGAAGCGGGGGTTTCCAGGATTGTGGCGCATTCCGTGGCCACGACGCCCGCGCAAATCGAGCATATCAATGAATTTATCCTCGAATGTTACCATCAATACCCGCAGCGCATCCTTCCCTTTGCGGCCATGCATCCGGATGCGCGCGATCTGGAGGGATTGGTGGAAAGAATCGTGGAGCAGGGATTTTTGGGCATCAAGTTGCATCCGGATTTTCAGGAATTTCAATTGGACGAGCCGCGCGCGCTGCGCATGTTCCGCGCGATTGGGGACAAGCTGCCGGTGCTGATTCATACCGGGGATTACCGCTACGATTTTTCCGGCCCCAAAAGGATGGCGCATGTATTGGACGAAGTGCCTGAATTGACGGCCATCGGCGCGCACTTGGGCGGATGGAGCCAGTATGAGGAGGCCGTTGAGACGCTCGCGGGAAGGCGGATGTATGTGGATACCTGTTCGGCCGTATATGCGCTTCGGCCCGAGCGGGCGGTGGAAATCATTCGCGCTTTTGGGGTGGAAAACGTGTTGTTTGGGACGGATTTTCCCATGTGGACGCCCAAGGAAGAAGTGGAGCGCATCGAAAATTTGGCGCTGACGCAAGAGGAGAAGGAGTGCATCTTCCATCGCAATGCCGAAAGGCTTTTGAAGCTGCCTTCCTGAGATGGGCGAT
>DVMU01000117.1 GCA_018714825.1 Candidatus Pullichristensenella excrementigallinarum | reverse complement strand
TTGCGCTGGACGAGTTCGGCGACGGTATTGATGCCCGCGCGCTTCAGGCAGTTGAACGCGCGCACGGAGAGATCGAGTTCCTCGATAGTCATCTCCAGCACCTTTTCCTTGCTGTCGTTTTCCGGCTCGTTATAGTCCACGCGCACCACGTTGACCGTCAGGTCGATAAACAGCCGCATGTTGTTGGTGATGATCTGCGCGGCGCTGGCAAGGGCCTCCTTGGGCAGGATGCTGCCGTTGGTCCACACCTCGATGGTGAGCTTGTCATAGTCCGTCACCTGGCCCACGCGCGTGTCCTCTACGGAGTAGCTGACCTTGCGGATGGGGGTGAAAATGGAATCCACCGGAATTACGCCGATGGGAATGCCGCCCACCTTGTTGCGCTCCATGGCAAGCTGCTTGTTGCGCTCTGCGGATACATAGCCGCGGCCCTTTTCCAGGGTGATCTGCATTTGCAGATGCGCGCCTTCGGAAAGCGTGGCGATATGCAGATCGGGGTTGATGATCTCCACCTCGTCGTCGAAGCGGATATCGCCCGCCTTGACTTCGCAGGGGCCGACCGCGTCGATGGTGACGATCTTGGGAAGTTCGGTAAACAGCTTGGCCGAGAGCAACTTGACGTTGAGGATCAGTTCCGCCACGTCCTCCTTGACGCCGGGAACGGTCGAAAACTCATGCTGCACGCCTTCTATACGCACGCTGGTGGCGGCCACGCCCGGCAGGGAATTGAGAAGCACCCTGCGCAGGGAGTTGCCCAGCGTCTGGCCGAAACCGCGCTCCAGCGGATTTACGACGAATTTGCCATATCGGTTGTTGTCGCCGATTTCCACCCGTTCGATCTTCGGCTTTTCAATTTGATCAATCATTCAGCGTTTCCTCCTCTCCTATCGCGGCGCAAACGCGCGCTGCAACCGCGGAGTCTGTTCCGCGCCAGGCGCGCGGAACGTTTCATGCGCTGACTTTTCAGCGTTTAGCGGGAGTAAAGCTCGACGATCAAGTTCTCGGAAACCTCGTAGTCGATGTCCTCGCGCACAGGCAGAGCGACGATCTTGCCTTCGAAGGAATCCGCGGCGCGCTCGATCCACTGGGGCATCGCCTTTTTGCCGAAGTCCTCGATGAGGGCCTTGAACTTGGCCGACGCGCGCGATTTTTCGCACACAGCGATCACGTCGCCCACGTTGACCTGGCAGGAGGGGATGTTGCAGCGCTTGCCGTTGATGGTGAAGTGGCCGTGGTTGACCAGCTGACGCGCCTCGCGGCGGGTGGAGGCCAGGCCCATGCGGTAGACCACATTGTCCAGCCGGCGCTCCAGTTCCTGCAGCATGATCTCGCCGGTAATGCCCTTCTTGCGTTCGGCCTTTTCATAGTAGCGGTGGAACTGCTTTTCCAGCACGCCGTAGATGAACTTCACCTTCTGCTTTTCAGCAAGCTGGCGGCCGTACTCGGACTGCTTGCGGCGCACATGCGCCTTGGGGTTGCGCTTGGTCTCCTTGGAGTAGCCAAGCACCGCGGGAGACAAGCCCAGAGTCTTGCACCTTTTGAGAACGGGCTGTGTATTCTTGGCCATGATTGGTTTCCTCCCTAATTACACTCTTCTGCGCTTGGGCGGACGGCAGCCGTTGTGGGGAATGGGCGTGACGTCCTTGATCATGGTGACCTCCAGGCCCGCCGCCTGCAAAGAGCGGATGGCGGCCTCGCGCCCAGAACCGGGGCCCTTGACGTAGACGTCCACGGTCTTAAGGCCGTATTCCTTGGCGTGCGTCGCGGCGGTCTCGGCGGCCGACTGCGCGGCAAACGGCGTGGACTTCTTGCTTCCGCGGAAGCCAAGTCCGCCGGCGCTGGCCCAGGACAGGGCGTTGCCGTTCAGGTCGGTGATGGTCACGATGGTATTGTTAAACGAAGAGCGGATATGGGCCGCGCCGCGCTCGACGAGCTTTCTTTCACGACGCTTGCGGGTGACCCTTTTCAGCTTCGGCTTTGCCATAGCGATTTTTCCTCCCTAAATTTCTCGCGTCAACGATTACTTGGCCTTTTTCTTGCCGGCGGCCTGCTTCTTGGGGCCCTTGCGGGTGCGGGCGTTCTGCTTGGTGTTCTGCCCGCGCACGGGAAGCCCGCGGCGATGGCGCAGCCCGCGGTAGCAGCCGATCTCCATGAGGCGCTTGATGTTCATGGAGACTTCACGGCGCAAGTCGCCCTCCACCTTGAGGTGGTGGTCGATGTAATCGCGCAGGGCGCTGATCTCGTTTTCGGAAAGATCCTTGACGCGCGTATCGGGGTTGATGCCGGTCGAGGCGATGATCTCGTCCGCGGTGGTGCGGCCGATGCCGTAGATATAGGTCAGGGCGATCTCAATGCGCTTTTCCCTGGGAAGGTCTACGCCTGCGATTCGTGCCATAGGTTCATTGCACCTCCAAATTGGTTGGCTCTTACTGCGCCGGGAGTGCCCGGCGTTGGCCGCGCGTCTGGCGACACGCGCGACACGGGAATATCGAAAGGCCGCCGGAACCCGCGAAGCGGGCAGCCGCTCCGGCCGCCGATCTGTTTGTCATCCGCCCGGGACGTGCCCCGGACATGGCGCGTCTCCCCGCCCGAAACAAGCGGGGAGGCGTCCTCTTAGCCCTGCTTCTGCTTGTGCTTGGGGTTCTCGCAGATGATCATCACGCGGCCCTTGCGCTTGATGACCTTGCACTTTTCGCAGATGGGCTTCACCGAAGGCCTTACGTTCATGGTGGTTTCCTCCTTCAAGTCGGGGCTTGGAAGCCCTTAGTTCTTGCTGCGCCAGGTGATGCGGCCGCGGGTGAGGTCGTAGGGCGAAAGCTCTATCGTCACCTTGTCGCCGGGGTAGATGCGGATGTAGTTCATGCGCATCTTGCCGGAAACGTGGGCCAGTATCTTGTGGCCGTTGGGCAATTCTACTTCAAACATGGCGTTGGGGAAGGATTCCGTGACAACGCCCTCGACTTCGATAACATCAGACTTGGACAAGTTTTTCCTCCTCCTCGCGTATCCACGAACGCAACGTGTGATCCTCGATCGTCCGGCCGGCCGCGATGTCGCCATTGCGGGCGATAAGCGGCTGAAGATGCTTCTTGCGCTTCTTTTTGGGGCGGTCAAAGGTGCGCAGACGGCCGTCGCAGGTGAGGACGAAATCCTCGTCCACCACCTCGACCACTACGCACAGCCTGCCTTTGTCCCGTCCGGCTTTGGAGCGGGCCAGACGGCCCCTCTCTACGGCGGGGGCGCTCATCGCGCCATCTCCCGGACGTTCGCCCCGGGGCAGGAAAGCACCTCGGGTTCGCCGTCGGTCACCAGCACGGTGTGCTCATAGTGCGAGCAGAGGCTTTGGTCGCGCGTAGCCACCGTCCAGTCGTTGTCGTAGAGATACACGTGCCAGTCGCCCATGCAGATCATCGGCTCGATGGC
>DVMU01000116.1 GCA_018714825.1 Candidatus Pullichristensenella excrementigallinarum | reverse complement strand
GATCTTGGAAAAGCGATAGGCCTGCGGGGTCGAGACACGGCGAAGCGTTTCCCGGGGGATGTAACGAACGGTGGAAATTTCGTCGTCCACGACAAAGATTTGCTCGTTGTACGGGAGCGAAGTGACGCCGTTTCCATACTTGCGGCAGGTATCGATCACGTCCGAAAGCACACTCTCGTCCACGAGCGGGCGAATTCCGTCGTGGATGACCACAATATCGTCTTGCCCGCAGATTCCCTCCAGCGCAAAGACGCCATTGCGGATGGATTCCTGGCCGGTCGTGCCGCCGGAGACGATCCACTGGAGTTTGCCGATGCCGAACTGTCGGGCATAGGCCCGGACTACGTCGTGCCAGCCATCCAGGCAAACGACTTCGATCGCGTCGATCTCGGGATGTTTTTCGAACCCCTCCAGTGTATAGAGGAGCACCGGTTTGTCATATACCGGCAGAAATTGCTTGGGGATTTCCTGGCCCATCCGCTGGCCGGAACCGGCGGCAAGAATAATGGCGACATTCATAGACGACACCTCCGCGGCGGGGTCAAGGCAGGATTGCCAAAGATCGCCGGTTTTCAGCAGTCCAAAGGCTTCTTCCAGTAAGCGCGAAAGCTGTGCGCCACCCGATCCTCTTCTTTGGGAATTTGCCTGTAATCGCCGTACAGATTGGTCAGATAGATCTCATACCCCACCGGAACAGGAAATTTTTCCCCTTCAAATTCCATTTCCGGATAGGAGGAAAAGGCCTCTTCGGGGAACAGGTCGTGCCAGCGATTGGGCCAGACGAGATTTCCCAGCATGTGCTTTCCCTTTCCGCGCACCTTGCGGGCAGAGCGGTCGATCCGAGTAAGCTGCTTTTCGTAAGGCCGGAGGGAAAAGGGCTTCAACAGCGCCATGATCAGCGTGCGCATAGCCCGTTTGCGCCGGTCGCGATCCAGACGCACCATTTTGGCGTTGACCTTGGCAAGCTGGATGCGTAATTTGGCCAACGCGAGCGCCGGAAGGTTTTGCCATCGCGCGGAATACATCTTATCCAGAGGGAATACGTCCAGAGAGATCCCGGCGCGCTGGCGATCGTCGGTGATATTGCGCTCATAGACCACCGTGCGATCGTCCACCAGCTTCATGATCGCATAGGGATAATGCGCATCCCCGGGATAGAGCGTGCGCAGATGCGGCGCAACGGGTTCTTGCAAGGTCAGCGCGTGAAAACGCTCGTAATCCTCCCGCGGCATGAAAAGGTCCACATCGTCGTCCCAAGGAATAAATCCCTTGTGGCGGACTGCTCCTAAGAGCGTTCCTCCACACAGGCAATAGGTGATGCGATGCTTGCGGCAATAGGTGTCCAGCGCCTTGAGCATTTCCAATTCCAGCGCCTGAACTTCCTTCAGGGAGATTTCCGGACGGGTATCAACGGAGGGCATACGAATCAATCCTCGTCGGCTTCCGCGATTTCGAGATATTTCTCGAACACATCGTCCAATTCCTCATCGTCCTCGATCGTCACATAACAATCGTTGCCGTCTTCATCCGTGTCGATGCGCAGGATGACCAATTCGTCGTCGCCGATTTCCTCGTCCGGCTCCACGGGCGCTAAACACACATAGGTCTTGCCCTGATGTTCCAAGGTCATCAGATGCTCGAATTGAACTTCCTTGCCGTCCTCGTCGATCAGCTCGACGATCTCATCCTGCTCCATATTGAATTCCTTGCCGTCGCTCACTTTAAAAACTCCTCTCTTTACCGGGGGTTTTATTTCCGCCTTTTCCTCGGGCCAACCGCCCGCGTCCAGGAAGGATTGCAAAATATAACAGGCCGCAACCTTATCCACCACCTGCTTGCGCTTTTCGCGGCGCACATCGGCTTCAATCAGCACTCTCTGCGCGCTGACAGTGGTCAGGCGTTCGTCCTGAAAGCGCACGTTGAGCCCCAAGAGCGCAAGCCGCTTGGCGAACTCGCGCACGCGCTGGGCCTGCGGCCCCTCCTGTCCGTTCAGGGAAAGGGGAAGTCCAACCAACACGCGGTCGGTCAGATACACGCCGCAGATCTCCTTAACGCGCATGGCGTCCTGCTCTTCTCCGCGACAGAAGATCGTTTCGACCCCCTGCGCGGTGACGGACAACGCATCCGAAACAGCCACGCCGATTCGCCTTTGACCGACATCCAGGCACACAATGCGCATGAATCATACCACCTTGATACAAAATTGTGGGCAGACGGATGCGCAATAGCCGCACAGTACGCATTTTGTCTGATCGACTTGAGCGCGCCCATCCACGATGGAAATCGCGCCCTGCTTGCAGCGGGCCGCGCATTTTCCGCAACCCTCGCACCAGGTATGCACCATCAGCTTCCTCTCGCGCCGGGAAAGCAGCGCAAGCGAAGAAAAATCCCCTTCAAAAGCGCGCACGTTTGCATCGATTTCCGCAAAGGATTGCATCCCCATCGCGACGGCATCAATCCAGGGCTTTTCGAGAACGTAGGCAAGCGCCTCGGCGCTTTCTCCGATCAGATGCCCGCCTCCCAGGGGTTTCATGGCGAAGATCCCCACGCCGCGCTCGTGCGCGGAAGCGATTTCCCGTTCCATATCCGCAAGCACGCCGCCCTGAATTCCCACGCCCGCACAATTGATCAGAGGATGGATGACCTCGATCTTGGAAAAATGCCAGGAGGCGCGCACTGCATCGACAAAATGCGTGCTCATTCCCACCGCGCCCAGATGCCCCAGCCGCTTCTGCTCGAAGAGGTAATTCAGCGCCTCTTCGTGTCCGCGAAGCGTATAGAGCGATTCCTGCTCGTGCAGCATGAACAGATCGATATAATCCCTTCCGATTCCACGATACGCGCGCTCCAAGGCCTCGCGCGCGGTTTTTTCGTCATAGCAATACGCCTTGGTGCTGACGATATAATCCGGCGCAACCCGCAGGGCCCGCCGGATATGCGGATATGTGCCGTACAGATCCGCGGTATCGAGAAAATTTACGCCGCGCTCGTAAGCGTGCAGAAGAAGCTTCGCCCCTTCTTCCGGCGAAAGGTTTTTTTGCAAGGGGGACATGGTCAGCGTGCCAAAGCACAGCCTGGAAACGCGCAGGCCGGTCCTTCCCAATTCCACCGATTGCATGACGATTAAGGCTTATCGTGCTCGGTGATATAGAAGCGCACGAATTCTTCGAGGATTTCATCGCGCTCCAGCCGCCGGATCAGCGAACGGGCGTTATTGTAGCTGGTTATGTAGGTGGGATCACCGGAGATGATGTAGCCCACAAGCTGCATAATCGGATCATGGCCCTTGGCTTTGAGCGCCTGGTACACGACCTCGATGATCTCCTCAGCGGATTCGGGAGTTTCCGCGCTCAACCGAAAATGCCTGGTTTCTCCCATCTTGTTATTCATAATACACCGCCCTTTCAGCAGGCAAGCCTGATTTTGGCGCCGAGCACCATAGACAAAAGCATTATAGCACAGACCGCGCAAAAGATCAAACATTTTCGTGCTGTTGAACCAAAAGTCTAACACAGGCGCGTACAAGCATCAAAACCGGCAGCGCAAAGAGCATCCCAGCAATGCCCGCCGCGCTTGCGCCCACATAGACGCTGATCAGCACCACCGCGGGGCTTAATCCCGTGAGATTGCCCAGAATGCGGGGAGAGATGAGCATTCCGTCCAATTGTTGGACAGTGATGAGCACTGCGCCGGCAAACAGCGCGGTCTGCCATCCATCCAACAGCGCCGCCGCCAAGACCGGAACCGTCGCGAGGACAGGCCCAAAATAGGGAATGAGGTTGAATACGCCTACCAATACACCCAGCGCCAAGCCGCCGCGCACGCCGACAAGTCCCAATCCGATCGCGGCCATCGCGCCGACCAGGGCAGAAACCATCAATTGTCCGCGAACATAGGCGCGCAATTCGCGCGATACGGCCAGCCCTGCGCGCACGGCCCGGGTGCGCCAGCTTCGTGGAACCGCCAATTCCAGCCGCAAAAGGAGCCGGTCGCGATCCCCGAGCAGAAACAGGCTCAGAATTGCCGTCATCGCCGCACGCGAGGCAAAGTCCGCCAGGCTTCCTGCGAAAGTAACCGTTCCCATGAGGAAGCGCGCGGATTCCGCGGCAAAGCCCGAAAGATCGGGAATGGAAACGGCAGGGAATCCCTGTTCCCTGAGAAAATTGTTGAGATGATCCAAGGCGCTGCGCAGCCCTGCGATCATGCTGGGAATCGCAGCCGCCAGATCGGAAACCTGCCGCGCCAGGGGCGGAAGCAGCAAAAGCAAAAACACGCCTACGGCCAACAGGGCGACCAGCAGACTGATTCCTGCCGCAGCCGGACGCGAGCAGACAGATTCGAGCCTGCGCGCAATCGGCTCCAGGAGGAAGGCGAGCACAATTGCGCTGACGATCATCCATGCGGCAGGGCCGAGATGTCGCCGAAACAGGATAAGCGCCGCCGCGCCCGCGAGAATCGCGAGCGCGGGACGAAGCCATGTCAAAAGGCCTCGACG
>DVMU01000115.1 GCA_018714825.1 Candidatus Pullichristensenella excrementigallinarum | reverse complement strand
AACCATGACAAACTATGAGATGGTAGAAATGCTTCGGGAAAAGGCCAACGTGAGTTATGAAGAGGCCAAGCGCGCGTTAGAGGCATCCAATTGGGACCTTCTGGACGCGATTGTCCTGCTTGAGCGCGAAGGCAAGGTTCCGGAAAACAACGCGCGCTTTTCTACCGAGCGCAAAAAAGAAAAGCAGAAAAATTCCGATGAGGAGCACTCCGGAACCTCGGGGTTTAAACAGGGCATGTCGAGCCTGGGCAGCGTCCTTCGGCGCATTCTGAACTATCTGAACCGCAATTTCCTGGTTGTATCCAAAAACGCGCGCGAGGTGCTGTCCCTTCCGCTGACTGCCTTTGCCCTACTTTTGATTTTCCCGCCGACCTGGGTTGTGCTTGTTCTGATGCTGGTCAGCCTGTTCTTCGGATTCCGCTATTCCATTCGCGGCGCGCATCCGGTCAACGAAAAGGTCAACAGTTACATTCACAAGGCCGAAGGCGCGGTCGAACACATGCGGCAGGAATTCCAATCCAATGGGGAAGAACCGAAGGAGGAAGAAAAATAACCTTCCGAACGCAACACAACGCGCCGCATTTGCGTCAAACCTTCGTTGCAAAAGCATCCGGGAGATTTTGCAAACGGCGGATCCCCTGCTCCCGCTTTGGGGCCGTAGCGAAAGGCGCTTCGGCCTCTGATTTTTCTCAGGAAAGAAGGCGTTTTTCGTGGGTATCGCAATGTACGCATGTGCCGGAATCAGCATATTGTTCGGGCTATACTTCGTGTTGCTCGGCCTTCTGAGCCTTGCCAGGCCCCGAAAGGCCTTTCCCGCTGCCCGGGCGCAGAAGCGCCTGGCGGTGATCGTCGCGGCCCGAAACGAGGAAAGCGTGATCGCCTCTCTGATACAAAGTCTGCGTGCGCAAAACTATCCGCGGGAACTGTTTGATATCTGGGTCTTCCCCAACAATTGCCAAGATCGCACCGCCGAAGTTGCGCGGAGCGCGGGCGCAAAGGTGATGGTTCCGAACATTCCGATCCATTCCAAGGGAGATGTGCTCCAATTCGCCTTTTCCCGGCTGCTTTGCGAGGGATATGACGGTTTTGTCGTCTTTGATGCGGACAACCTGGTCGATCCTGGGTTTTTAAAGGCTGCCAACGACGCTCTGGTTTCCGGAGCGGATGCGGCGCAAGGGTATCGGGACAGCAAAAATCCCCATCAAAATTGGATCAGCGGCGGGACTTCCATTTTTTTCTGGGCAATGGACGGCATGTACAACCGCGTGCGGAGCAAACTGGGGATGTCGGCCGCGTTCAACGGCACGGGCGTGGTCCTGAGCGCGCGGGCAGTGAAAACTATCGGCACACGAACCTATACCCTCACAGAAGATTTGGAACTTTCCGCGCTGTGCGCACTCTCCGGCCTGCGGATTGAATATCTGGACAGCGCCGTGACTTACGACGAACAGCCCGTGCGCCTTGCGGATTCGTTTCGTCAAAGGCGTCGCTGGTTCGCCGGCTCGCTGCAATGCCTGCGGCGCTATGGCGGCCCATTGGCGCGTCGCGCGGCCCAGGAGCGATCCATGTCCGCGATGGATCTGTGGGTTTTCTTTTTCGGAAACATCGTGCAGCTGATCGGCGCATTGCCCGGAATCGCCTTCCTTGCGGAGACGTTTCTCCGCCTGCTGCAAGGAAACCTTGTGCCCACCCAGCTTGCAGGAGCGTTGGCCCTGTCCACGCTGCTTTCCTGGGCTGCGTCCGCGCTGTTTGCGATGGGCATATGCCTGATGGAGCGCAAACTGCGCTGGGAGATGCTCAAAAGCGTCCTGCTGTTTCCGGTATTCTTGCTTACCTGGATGCCGGCCAATCTCTCGGTCTTTCTCACGGGCTCGAAAATCGAATGGAAGCCGATTGTACACGGCAACTCCGTCGGCACATGAGCAGGCAGGAAAACACGGGAACTTGTCGAAATGATAGAATGGGGATTCCCAAAGAAGGAGGGAGTTAAATGCCGGGTGAAAAAATCCTGCTCGTAGAAGATGAAGAAAAGCTGGCGCGCTTTGTGGAATTGGAACTTTTGCATGAGGGATATAAGGTCGATAAGGCCATGGATGGGCGCTTGGGGTTGGAACTGGCGGAAAAGGGCGGATACGATCTTTTTCTGCTGGATGTAATGCTTCCGGGGCTGAGCGGCATGGAGCTTTTGCGCAGAATACGCCGATTTAGCCAAGTGCCCGTGATTCTGGTCACCGCGCGGGATGCGGTGATGGACAAGGTTACGGGGCTGGATAGCGGCGCAGATGACTATATCACCAAGCCCTTTGAAATCGAAGAACTGCTGGCGCGCATCCGCGTGGCCCTGCGAAAGCGGCAGCCCGTTCCTGAATCGGAGGTCCTCATCTCCGGAAAGCTTTCCCTGGATCCGGAGCGGCACATGGTTCACTATGATGGGGAGGAAATCACCCTGACCAACCGCGAATTCGACCTGCTCAAAACGCTCATGGAACATCGCAACAAAGTTCTCCGGCGCGAACAGCTCCTTTCTCTGGTGTGGGGATATGATTATCTGGGCGAAACCAACGTGGTAGACGTATATATTCGCTATCTCCGTTCCAAGATCGACGACCACTATGGCGTCAAGACCATTCACACGGTTCGCGGCGTGGGATACGGCTTCCGTGATCCAGAAGAATGACCAACGAAAACAAACGCGTCACTTCCACTGCGCGCACCATCAGCCGTTCATGGTTTCGGCGGCTATTTGGGACGCTTTTTTGGATTGATCTGCTTATTGTTCTCTCCCTGTGCCTGGGCTTTGCCCTCTATCACGAAAAGGCCGTCTTGGGAGAATCCTGGGAAATCGGGATTCCCCGAAGCCTGGAATTGTATAACGGGCGGGATCTGTGGGAAAGCCTTCGCGGCTCCCACTATGTCTTCTGGGATATGCAGGGAGAGCAATACGTCATCCCCGTGCAGGCGTATTACGACGCCGTCTCTCCTTTCTGCTGCGCGCTCTTGATTTTGGAAGGACTCATGCTTGCCAAACAGTTATTCTTTGGCGGACGCAGAGCTCGCAAACAGCTGCGGCCACTGAATGAAATGGCGCAGCGCACGCGGGAATTGCTCGATATCCAACAGCGTTTCGGAGCGTCTGACGGGGAAAAGCTGCACGATCTGGAAGACAAAATCAAATCCATGCGCCCGGAAGAAACCCTTAGGACCGGTGATCGCGATTTGCAAGGACTCGAAAGCGCTATCAACAGCCTGCTCGCCCGAATGCACGAAAGTTATCGGCAGCAGACGCAATTTGTCTCCGACGCCTCGCACGAACTGCGCACGCCGATCGCCGTCATTCAGGGATATGCGGGAATGCTCGATCGCTGGGGGAAGAGCGATGAAAAAATTCTCGACGAATCCATTGCCGCCATCAAGAGTGAGAGCGAATACATGAAAAAGCTCGTCGATCAGCTTCTCTTCCTCGCGCGCGGCGATATGGGGCGCGCCCGCATGGAAAAAAAGCGCATGTCCGTCTCGGAACTGATCAAGGAGGTCTATGAGGATTCCACGCTGATCGATCGCAAGCACGACTGGCGCATCGATATCGAGCCGGATGTATTTGCCTTTGGCGATCACGATATGCTCAAACAGTGCGCGCGCATTCTGTCCGACAATGCGGCCAAGTACACGCCCGAGGGCGGCATGATCCGATTGCGGGCCAAGAAAGGGCCGAATGGTGAGGCCATGATCGAGGTGCAGGATTCCGGCATCGGCATTCCCAAGGACGATGTCAAATATGTCTTCGACCGCTTTTACCGCTCCGACCCTGCGCGCGGCCGCAACAGCGGCGGGACGGGGCTGGGCCTGGCCATCGCCAAATGGA
>DVMU01000114.1 GCA_018714825.1 Candidatus Pullichristensenella excrementigallinarum | reverse complement strand
TCGCTGATCACAAGAGGGGATTTGACCGTATCGATCTCCACCGGCGGCAAAAGTCCGGCCGCGGCCGCCTGCCTGCGCCGCCGAATCCAGAAGGATCTTCCCGATAGGACGGAGGAAATACTGGATTGGCTCTGCGCGTTCAGAAAGAAGATTTCTGGCGCATTGCCCGCGCCTTCCCGATCTGCCCTCGTTCAAAAAGCGGCCGATTTGGCGCTGGCGTATAACCGTCCTTTGAGAGAAGATGAATGTAGCTTTCTGCTGGAAAAAGAAATGGGCCAGATCGATTTGCAGGGAGAGAAGCGCGATTTTTCGCAGGAATTCCCCCAAACAGCCGGTGGACCGGTTACTTTATAAAAATATGGAAATTTGACCAAATCTCAGACTACTGCGTCCTCATTATAATACTCCTACGTTATTAACGACCAGAGAAGCCCCCGCTCGTTTGGGCGAGGGCTTTTCCTTGCTTTAATTCGGATTAGCGACCGAACTGGCAGTCGTTGTTGCCGGAATCGGTGGTCCACATCTCCAACATATTGATCGGGTCGTTGAAGTCGGCAAGCCAGCCGTTGCGGCAGATGTCGTAGTTACCGTCCTTGCGCTCGTTGAGGAAGACGTCCCACTCAACGGTGCGGATGGTCATGTTGATGCCCAACAGGGCGAGGTCCTGCTGCACGCACTGGGCAATGCCTTCGTGGCCCGTGCCGGTATTGGTCAGATACTCGAAGGAGAGGGGCGTTTCGGCCGAGAGCATACCGTTCTCGTCGAAGACGTAGCCCGCAGATTCGAGCAGCTCACGCGCCTTCTCCGTATTCGCGTTGAGATCGAATCCGAAGTAGCCAGTATTCTCTGCATCCGGGAAGGTGTAGGTGTCGTCATTGACGCGGAACTCGCCGCCGTGGCCATCCAGCATTCCGGCGGGGATGAAGGTGTTGGCAAGCTGCTGGCCGCACTGCGCGACGGTATCCACAAGGTACTGACGGTCGATCAAAAGCGAGAGCGCGGTACGGACATTGGCCGCCTGTTCCACGGTCAGGCCGTCGAAGAGCGGGCTCTTGACATTGAAGGAGATATAGTAGGTGCCCAGGTTATCGATCAGATAACAGTCATCGCGCACGCCCAGCAGATTCTTGATCTCGTCAGAGGGCACGGTGTCGATGAAATCGAGGTCGCCAGCCTCATAGGCGGCGAAGACCACGGCGTCGTCCGCGGAGAGCATGAGCTCCAGGCGCTCGAGCTTGACATTTTCGGCATCCCAGTAGTTGGGATTCTTGACATAGACCATGGACTCGTTATGCACCCAGCTCTCCAGCATGTACGCACCGGAGGAGACGAAGCCGGCTTCGGTCGCCCACGCGCCTGCGTCGAGCACATTGCCGTCCTCGTCCTTATAGCCCGCGGCGGATTCCACGCAGGCCTGCGGTACGGCAAAGAAGGTGGGGAAGGCCATCAGGTCGAGCATATAGGCGCAGGGCGCGGTGAGCACGACCGTCAGGGTGGTGCCGTCCTCGGAAGCGGTGACGTTCAGACCCTCTTCGGTGCCGTAGCCCTCGATGCCGTTGAACATATAGGCATAGTCCGCGGCGGTCTCCGGATCCGCAGCGCGCTTCCAGGAGTACTCAAAGTCCTTCGCGGTCAGCGGCGTGCCATCAGACCAGACAAGGCCTTCGCGCATGGTGAAGGTATAGGTCAGTCCATCGTCGGAAACCGTATAGCCGGTGGCGAAGTTCGGCGCGGTCTGGCCGTTTTCGTCATAGGTGTACAGGCCGCCGAAGGTGTTGGCCGCCAAGGTAGCGCCGTCCACAGTGGAGTTGAGCGCCGGGTCAAGGCGATCCGGCTCGCTGGCGAGCTGCATCTTGAGGGTGTCGGAATCGCCGTTGGAAGCGTGCATAAAGTACTTGGTGCCGTACAGGTTGGCATAGAAGCCCTCGACGGTATCACGCTTCATGAAGATGTCATTGTAGTAGTACAGCGGAACAATGGCGCCAGTTCCCATCAGCATGTCTTCAGCCTGATGCATGAGTGCTTCGCGCTCGACGAAATCCGTCGAGGCCTTGATCTGGGCGATCAGGGCGTCGTATTCTTCCCATGCGGGTTCGGATCCTTCGTCGGCGAACGCGGAAACGCCGCCCAGAAGCATCAGCGCCGACAACAACACGGCAAGCAGTTTTTTCATGTGGTTTCCTCCTCTTCGTTGCTTGTTTAATTCCAGGGCGTCATCGGCGCCCGGGCTTACAGATTTACAGACCGCCAACAAGCCACCTGATGTCCCTGACCGACATCACGCAATTCGGGTTTCTGTTCTGCGCACTGCGCGGTGGCAAAACGGCAACGCGTGCGGAACGCACAGCCGCTGGGCATACGCAGGGGACTGGGCACATCGCCTTCGAGCGGGATGCGCTTGCTGGCGCGGGCCGTCCTGGGATCGGGAATGGGAACGGCGGAGAGCAGCGACTGCGTGTAGGGATGCAGGGGATTTGTGCGCAAATCCTCCGAAGGCGCGCTCTCCACGATCCTTCCCATGTACATCACCGCGATGCGGCGACTCATGTGATGCACTACCAGCAGATCATGGGCAATGAACAAATAGGCAATGCCCAGCTTTTCCTGGAGCTGCTCAAACGTATTGATAATTTGCGCCTGAATGGAGACGTCCAGCGCGCTGACCGGCTCGTCGCACACGATAAACCGCGGGTTGACCGCCAGCGCGCGGGCAATGCCGATGCGCTGCCGCTGACCTCCGGAAAACTCGTGGGCATAGCGTCGGGCATGGTCGGCGTTGAGGCCGACAAGGCTCATCAGTTCTCCCACGCGCTCGTGCCGCTCGGCCTTCGAACTATACAACTGGTGAATATCCAACGCTTCGCCGATGATATCCTCCACCGTCATGCGCGGATTGAGCGACGAATAGGGATCTTGAAACACCATCTGCATATCCTTGCGGAACAGGTGAATGTTTTCGCGATTGACGGGCTTGCCGTCAAAGAACACTTCGCCGCCCGTGGGGGGATACAGATGCAGGAGCGTGCGACCAACAGTGGTTTTTCCGCATCCGGACTCGCCCACCAGGCCCAAAGTCTCTCCTGCGTCGATTTCAAAACTGACGCCGTCCACAGCCTTCAGGGGCGTCTTGGTAAACCAACCTGTGCGGATGGGGAAGTATTGCTTTAAATCCTTGACTTCGACAAGGTGCGCGCTCATATACCCTCACCGCCCTTCGCTTCATCGTATACTGCTTTGACGTTCATCCAGCAGGAAGCGCGATGAAAGTCGTTGATCTCGATTTCCTCCGGCCTTTCTTCCAGGCAGATCTTCATTGCCCGGTCACATCGGGAGGCAAAGGGGCAACCCTTGGGCATGTTCAAAAGATCGATGGGGCTGCCGGAAATGGGCGTGAGCTTTTCGTTCTTATTTTCAAAGGTTGGAATGGAACGCAGAAGCCCGCGCGTGTATTCATGGCAGGGATTGTAGAAAATTTCATCCGCCGTGCCGCGCTCGCATACGCCTCCGGCATACATCACGATGATCTCGTCGCACATGCTGGCAATAACGCCCAGATCATGCGTAATCATGATGATGGCCATTCCCAGCTTCTTTTGAAGATCCTGCATCAATTCAAGAATCTGCGCCTGGATGGTCACATCCAGAGCCGTGGTCGGCTCGTCGGCAATGAGGATGTCCGGCTCGCAGGCCAGGGCCATGGCGATCATTACGCGCTGGCGCATTCCGCCGGAGAGCTCGTGCGGATACTGCTTGAGGCGCTTTTCCGGCTCGTTTACGCCCACGAGCGTGAGCATTTCCAGCGCGCGCTCTTGGGCTTGCGCACGGTTTCTGTCCGTATGCAGGCGGATGGCCTCGCGCAGCTGGTTCCCGATGGTGTAGGCGGGATTGAGCGAAGTCATCGGATCCTGAAAGATAATGGAAATCCGCGAACCGCGAAACTGGCGCATTTTGCGCGCCGGGTATTGGACGATATCTTCGCCGTTAAAGAGGATTTCTCCGCTTTTGATCTTCCCGGGTTCTACCAGGATGCGCAGGATGGAGTACGCCGTCACGGACTTGCCCGAGCCGGACTCGCCGACGATCCCCAAAACCTTGCCGCGATCCAGGTTGAACGTCACGCCGTTGACGGCGCGAACCTCGCCCGAATCAATAGAAAACGATGTGTGCAGATCCTTGACCTGCAAAAGCGGGCTTGTCATGTCCGTCACCTCCTAAGCTTGGGGTCGAATGCGTCGCGCAGGCCGTCGCCCAAGAGGTTGAACGACAGTACAATCAGGCAAATCAGCATCGCCGGGAAGACCAATTTATGCGGATAATTCTGCATTCCGCCGCGCGCGGCGTTGGCCAAGGAACCCAGCGAGGGCATAGGAGTCTGCACGCCCAGGCCGATAAAGCTCAAAAAGCTTTCAGTAAAGATGGCCGATGGGATCTGCAAAGCCGTGGAAATAAAGATGACCGACATGCAGTTGGGGAGGATGTGCTTGCGGATAATCCGCCCCGGCTTCGCGCCGAGCGTGCGGGCTGCCAGCACATACTCATTATTCTTAATGGAGAGAATCTGTCCGCGTACCAGGCGGGCCATGCCTACCCAGTAGAGAAGGCCGAACACGATAAACAGCGAAAGCATGTTGCTGCCAACTTTCGCAAGCGGCGTGCCCTCCAGAGCGGTACCGAGCACCTGGTCAAGTACCACCGAAAGCAGAATGACCATCAGCGTATCGGGCAGGGAATAGATGATGTCCACAATGCGCATCATCACCAGGTCCACCTTGCCGCCGACATAGCCGGAAACCGACCCATAAATCAGGCCGATGATGAGGACGATCAGGCTGGCAAACAGACCGATCAGCAGCGAAACCCGCGCGCCGTAGACCACGCGCACAAAGTAATCGCGTCCCAATTCATCCGTCCCGAAGATATGGGGGAAGATCTGCTGCCCCTCTTCAATGGCCTGCTGTTCCATTTCCGAATACTGGAACGGGCCGAGGTTGGTAATTCCCCTGTCGCGCTGGCCGTTGACCGTGAGAATCTGTGAATAGCCATAGGGAACAATCACGGGCGTAAGCAGGATCACGGCGACAAGCAGCGCCAAAATCACAAGACTTAATACCGCGAGAGGATTCTTGAAAAGCTTGCGCATTCCATCCTTGAAGAACGTCGTGGACGGACGCATTTGCTCGTGCTGCGCCTTCTCCTGGGCAGTTGCCGGTTCAAACTTCGCGGGATTGAGCTGCAAGCTCAAAAGCCGCTTTTTCGGAACTTTGTCCGCGCTGTACATTTGCAGCCCTCCCTTTCTAGTTAAAATCGATCTTGGGATCGACGACCTTGTAGAGCAGGTCGCTGATTAGCGTCATGATGACCATCAAAACTGCCAGGAAAATGGTCGTGGCCATGATCATGGGATAATCGCGGTTGTTGATGCCGGTCACAAATTCGCGGCCAAGCCCGCCGATGGTAAACACGGTTTCTACAACCATTGAGCCGGTCAACGTATAGGCCGTGAGCGGGCCGACATAGGTGATGACCGGGATTAAAGCGTTTTTCAGCGCGTGCTTGGCGACCACCATGGCCTCCCGAACGCCCTTGGCGCGAGCCGTGCGGATATAATCCTGCCCGAGCACTTCGAGCATGGAGGACTTGGTCAGACGCGTGATATACGCCATGGGATACATCATCAGCGAGATTACCGGCAAGACATAACTCGCGCCCGAGGAGGACCAGACGCTAAACCACCCGAGTTTCAGACAGAAAACCAGCAGCAAAAGCGTCGCGAGGATAAAGCTGGGCACGGCCACAAACAGGGTGGTAATAAAGATGATCGTTCGATCTGCCCAGCGATTGCGTTTGAGCGCCGCCAAGCAACCAAAGCCTAGCCCGAGCAGCAGCGCCAGAACCACGCTGGTTCCGCCCAGTCGCGCGGAAATGCCGAAGCAATTGGAAATCGTCGTGGAAATTTCGCGACCGGTTTTGAGTGAAATTCCAAAATCCCCATGCAGGGCATTTGCCAAATAGAGCACAAATTGTTCGGGAACAGGTTTGTCGAGATTGAAACGCTTTTCCAGCGTGGCCTTGGTGGTCGGATCCGTCGCTTTTTCCGAATCGAACGGGCCGCCCGGGATCGCGTTCATGGCAAAGAACGTGATCGCGGCGATGATAAACACCGTTACGATTGCCAGCAGGATCCTCTTGACTGCGTATCTGAGCATCGGTGACTTCCTCCGCCGTACAAGAATATTATGAATAAG
>DVMU01000113.1 GCA_018714825.1 Candidatus Pullichristensenella excrementigallinarum | reverse complement strand
AGCTGTGCGTTTCCAAGGGAATTCGAAGCATTCGAATCGATACGGATTTTCCCAACAAGCGAATGCAGCATGTCCTGGAAAAAAATGGATTTGCGCAGCGCGGCGTGATTGTCTTTCAGGGGAGCGGTAAGTTGGCGTACGACAAGAGCCTGTGATCGATTTGAGGGGCCTTGGGCTTTTTCAAGTTTCGACCGGACGGAACTCCGACCAAGTCCGGAAGTGAAAAATCGTTCCCTACAGACTGTCAAGGGAACGATTTTTTGTCGGCAAACCATGGCCCCTGGGGCTTTTGCAAGGTTTTTTGTTTATGGCTTTTTCCCGACGGATGTTTGGGAACCTTTTGCATCAATCTTAGCCCTGCTTGACCATGCCCGCATTGATATAGAAGGCAAGGATATCCACAATGCGCGCGTTTTTGCCGCCGCGCGCGACGATCAGATCCGCATATTCCACATAATTGCGGATATGCCGCTCAAACATGGGCTTGACCGTATCCAGATACTGCCTGGCCACGCTTTCCACATGCCGCCCGCGCTCCACAATATCCCGCTGCACGCGCCGGAGCAGACAGATATCCGGATCAACCTGGATAAAGATCTTAAAATCCAGTTGCTCCCGCACGGACGGATCGTAAAAGACATGGATGCCTTCCAGCAGGACCACATCCGAAGGATAGATCAACGCATCGGAATCGCAGCGGCGATGGAGCTTGTAATCATAGCCCTTGCGGGTGATGGGACGTCCCTCGCGCAGCGCATTCAAATCTTCACACAGCAGGGTATGCTCAAAAGCGTCGGGCTCATCGTAATTGATGCGCTCGCGCTCAGAGAAAGTGAGTTCGGGATGATCTTTATAATAAGAATCCTGCTTGAGGAGCACGCAGGGTTTTTTGATCTTGCGTTCCAGTTCCTCCGCGAGCGTGGATTTCCCGCTTCCGCTCGCCCCGCAGATGCCGATGACCAGCATATGAGCGCCCTCCGTTGCCTTGCTTTTGCTATGATACCATATGCGGGGCGGTTTTTCAACTGAAAGCGGGAAAACACGGCAAAGAACGCTAAGTTTCTTCGGACTCCGGCTTTTCCAACAGAAGGGAGAGGGCTTTTTCGAGAAACTTGCGATTGCTCGGACAGGGTTGCGAATCGTCCTGTGCGCCATACGCGGAACGGATGGCGTATCGAATGGAATGCTCGATGTTTCGGGGATTGGTGTGGGCGGCCTGGGCGATTTCCAGATAAAGTCCCTTGGAGACGTTCCGGAGCAGATCCGGTTTCCGCTCGAGGCGATGCAGGGCATCGACCAGATAGCCGTATCCGGAATGCTTGGAACGGACGCGCATTTCGCTGAGAACCTCGTAGGCCGTTCTCGGCGGCGCGGTCATCAGCGGGCTATCGACGCGCGTGGCCATGTCCGCATCGCGCAAGGCCTCTCGGTGGAAGAAGGTAACCTCGCGAACGCGGTCGAGGAGCTTTTGCAGGCTGACGGGCTTGAGCATCATGTAATCCACGCCCATGCCGCTGGCGCTGCGCAAAACCGCATCGGTGTTCAGGGCAGAACAGGTGATGATGACGGGGCGGCTCTCCATCGCGACGACGTTTTTGAGGAAAGAGATCCCGTCCAGTCTCTTGAGCAACAGACCGGTCACCAGCGTTTCAGGGTGGGTGTGCCGCACGAGATTGAGCGCCTTGACGCCGTCACAAGCGGTGCCGACAACTTCAATGCCTTCCGCGCGGGACATAAAGCGCGCGAGCCGAGCGGTGTACTCCGGATCATTATCGACAATGGCCAGGCGAATGCGTTTCATGGGTTTCACACTCCGCTATTCTGTTTCGCCTGTATTATATAGTATATAGGAAGTTATATACAATATGAGACATTATAATTTGCTTGAAGAAATCTCAACAAAAAAGATGCATTCAAGGCAGAAATTTGAAGAAGATTTGTACGCGCACGGTTCGGCGCGCTAGGATGCAAGGAGCAGATCGGCCAACCCCTCAGCAAGTACGGGCATGGAATTGAGCGCCTGTTGCAAGGTGTTGCGATTGTGGCCGACCTCGATCAATACGGCGCATTGCCCCACATGCTGATTGTACCGGTTCGATTTGACCAGAACGTCTCGGCAAATCCCGGGTTGAATCCGATTGAGTTCTTCCGTCAGGGCGGTTGCAAAGGAGAGATTTCCCTCGTAATTGGGTTTTTCCTGAAAACCCTCGCCCTTCCCAATGAGCATCATCAGGCGGGCGTATTCCGTATCGCCCACAGTCAGGGCGATTTGTGCGCCCTCGATATAGGCGTCGCGGTGCAGGTCGATGTACAGATCAAAGGTTTCCGAATAGCTTTCGACCGTTTGCAGAGATCGGGTATAGGCGGTGGAAAGCTCGTTTAATTCGTGGTCTGTGGTATCATGCACCACCTCGAACCCCTTTTCTTCCAGAAGCTTTGCCAATTCCGCGCCGACGCGCACGATGGAATGACTCTCGTCTGTGGTTCGCCAGGCTTCTACGGCTACATAGGGATCGTCCTCCGCCTGTTCATATGCCTCGTGCGTATGGGTATGGTAGATGAGAATTTTGGGTACGGTCTCTGTCTCCAGGGGGAGGAACTCCAACGGCTGTTCGTATTCGACAACCTCGTCGGTATGTTCGTTTTCTCCGGAGGGGGAAGGCTCGTCCTCCCCTGAGGAAGGAATCACGGAAATTTCCATGCCTCCGACCGACAGCGAAGAGGCAAAGGCCGCTTGCGCGTCCTCCGCCTCCAGCGATTGTTCCACCAGGTTCAGCGACGTTTCCACGGATTGCTCCGAGCGCCCGGCAACGATTTTCACCGCCAATACGCAGATGACCAGGGCAAGGATGACCGCCGCGATCCCCACCAGCAGATGGGATAACTTGATAACCCGAAACCGCACCATTGTGCTCACCTCATCTCTCGCTAAAGGATATTCGCCCAATGCGGACATTATGCCGGACAGGGCGAACCCCGGAAAGGAGAGGAGCGGCGGCGGAATGCGCGAGGTTGCCGCACAGGGCGAGGAAACGGCAAGACCGCTTTCCGATATGTATTGCGCACAGGTCCGGCCGCATTTTGCGCCCGGACAAAGCGGTTCATTCTGTTTTTTCATGGGATCGGATGTGTGTCAATGGGATTTTTTCCTTTGTGGATGGACGAATTTAAAACGACCCTACGCGCTCTTCTTCATGCCGACTTTGTCGGCGATCAGGGCAATAAATTCCCCGTTGGTGGGTTTATCGTCCGGAGAGAGAACCTTGTATCCGTACATGCTGTTGACCGAGTCCAACCGCCCGCGGGACCAGGCGACGTCGATGGCGTGGCGCATGGCGCGCTCGACTTTGCTGGCCGACGTATCGAATTTGCGGGCGATCCCGGGATAGAGTTCCTTGGTGATGCGATTGATGATATCGCGGTTCTCTACAACCATGCGAACGGCTTCGCGAAGGTAATGGTATCCCTTGATGTGCGCGGGAATACCGATGGTCAAAAAGAGGTTGGTTACCTGCTCGTCAATGCCGCCGCCGGCGTCGGGGACTTGCGCGGGCAGTTCGGCAATGGCGTTTTGATCAAAGGAGGAAGCGATCTCCCGGATGCGGCTGGCGAGCAGACGCAGATCAAACGGTTTGACCATGTAGTAGCTGGCGCCGAGGCGAAGCGCGCGCAGGATAAAATCGTCCCCGGAGAGCCCGGTTAAGACGATCACCTTGGGCCGAGCGCTTTGGGGAAGCTCTTGGAGCTCCTCCAAGATCCGGAAGCCGTCGCGTCGGGGCATAATAATGTCGGTGACCAATACGTCCGGCGCATGGGTGAGCACCGCGTCGCGCACCTGCGCGCCGTCCGAAACCGCGCAGACCAATTCGATATCCGGCGTTTCGGAAAAGTATTCTTTGACCAGTTCCAGTATGGCGGTATTGTCATCCGCCAGGACAACGCGAATTTTCTCCATATTCAACCATCCTTTCGGGAAATTGCGCCCTTTGACGGTACAATTTATGCCCGTAACGGATGGAATATGACAAAAGTGAGGAAAAAACGCGCGGAAATG
>DVMU01000112.1 GCA_018714825.1 Candidatus Pullichristensenella excrementigallinarum | reverse complement strand
AGCTGTGCTAAATTCAGACGTATACTGGTAGGAGGGAGTTCAATGAATATGAAGCGATTTGTAAGGTGCCTCTCCTTGGCGGTCGCGACGGTTTTGCTGGTCGCGGCATTCGTCCCCTTCGCGCAGGCGGAGGAGAATGAAACGCCCATCGTCTTTACCTATGTGTGCTCGACGGAACCCGACACGGTGGATCCTTCGGTTTGGTTTACCACCTCGCCGATGAATCTGAACGTTTATCAGCCGCTGCTCAAGGCCAATCCTGAAGGATCGGATGAGCCGTATACCTATCTGGTGGCAGAAAGCTATACGGTTTCTGAGGACGGCATGAAGTACGTCTTCAAAATCCGCGAGGGCATGACCTTCCACGACGGCACCCCCGTCAACGCGGAGGCCGTGCGCGCGTCCGTGCAGCGCACGTTGGACATCGCCGCTTCTCCTGCGGGAATCTGGAGCTGCGTGGAAGAGATGAACGTGCTCTCCGAGTACGAAATTGAATTCACCCTGAACGCGCCGGTGCCCTTTGACGCGATTGTGGCTGCGGGATACGGCTCCTTCATCATGAGCCCCACCGCGATTGCCGAGAACGAAGTGGACGGCGATCTGGCGCAGGCCTGGATGACCGACAACAGCTGCGGCACTGGTCCTTGGATTCTCTCCGAGTGGACGCGCGGCGAGCGCATGGTGTTCGTGCGCAATGAGAATTACTTCGGCGGCTGGGAAAAGGGCCAGCCCGATATCGTCATCGTCAAATTCACCAGCGAGTATTCCACTTCTCGCCTGATGCTCGAAAGCGGCGAGGCGGACATGGTGGACTTTGTGCCCGCCGATCAGATTGAGGAGCTCTCGCAGATGGAAGGCATTACCTGCCCCACCTATCCGAGCTATGAGACGCTCTATCTGCAGTTCAACCATGAGTTGGCGCCCACCAACGACCCGCTGGTTCGCCAGGCGCTGAGCTATGCCTTCAATTACGAGGGCGTGACCAAAATCACCAACAATACTTCCAAGCCCATGCGCGGCATTCTGCCTTCCAGCCTGTGGGGATGGGATGAGGATGCGTTCCAGTACACCTTCGATCTGGAAAAGGCCCGCGAATTGCTCGACGAGGCCGGATATAAGGATCAGGAGCTGGTTCTGACCTGCTACTACTCCTCCGAGGACGATGTGCTGCGCCAGACCATCGAGATGTTCAAAAGCGATTTGGCGTCGATCAATGTGACGCTGAATGTGGAGACCGCGCCGTTCTCGACCATCGCCTCCAAGCAGAGGGAGTTCGAGACGTCCGCCAACATCTTCACGCGCTACTGGTGGTGCGACTATGTCGATCCCAACGACTATGTCTACTACCTGCTGCACAGCGACGCCAACTATACCATCACCTACTTCAAGGATGAGGACATCGACGCCAAGATCGAAGAGGCGCACAAGATCGCCGGCGTGGATCGCGAGAAGGCCATCGAGCTCTATCACGAGATCAACGATTTCGTCATTGAGGACGCGCACAGCATCTTCGCGTTTGAGAAGGATGTCGTAGTGCCCATGCGCACCTGGGTGGAAGGCTTTGTGTACAATCCCGCCTATCCGCGCATTGTCGAGTTCTACGATTTGAGGATCAACAAATAAGCAAACGGATTCCGATCGAAAACAACCGGCATTTCGTCTACTGGCGCTTTTTGCGCCGGTAGACGTTCTTCCTAAATACAACCATGGACAGAACGGGTGATTCTTATGAACCTGCTTGCCTATATCCGCAAACGACTTTTGATGCTCGTGCTGGTTTTGCTGGGACTGAGCATTATTACCTTCACGATGATCAATCTCACGCCCGTAGACCCGGTGATTCTCTGGGGCGGTGAGAAGGCCAGCCCGGAGGTATTGGAAAAGGTCCGCCAGGATTACGGACTGGATCAACCGGTGGTTGTGCAGTATTTCCATTATATGGCCAATATCTTCCAGGGGAATTTCGGCGTCTCTCTTTCTACAAAGCATGAGGTGGCCGCCGATATCGCGACCTATTTCCCGGCGACTTTGGAGCTTGTGCTGGTCGCCTGGGTGTTTGCGCTGCTGGTAGGCGTGCCGCTGGGCATCCTTTCGGCCGTGAAATCCAACAGCATCTTTGACGGGCTTACGCGCGTGGTATCCCTAGGCGGGATTTCCATGCCGCTTTTCTGGCTGGGCCTGCTTTTGCAGATGCTCCTGTTCAAACAATTGGGATGGCTGCCCCTGCAGGGACGCTTGGACGATATGGTCGCCATCCTCAACCCGATTGAGAAACATACGGGGTTGTACCTGATCGACAGCCTCATAACCGGAAATTATATCGCCTTTGGCGATGCGCTGAAGCACATTATTATGCCCGCTTTGACGCTCTCGGTTTCGGGCATCGCCACCATTATGCGCATGACGCGCTCGTGTATGCTGGAGATTCTCAGCAAGGATTATATGGTCATGGCTAAGACCTACGGCCTTTCCAAACGCAAGGTGTTTTTCCAATACGGATTGAAAAACGCACTGGTGCCAATCATCACGATCGTCTCCATGTCCATGTGCAGCAACCTGATGGGGTCGGTGGTCGTCGAATCGATCTTTGACTGGCCGGGCATCGGGCGCTATGCCACGCGCTGTATCCTCAACGCGGATTATAGCCCGGTCATGGCCGTGGTGCTGATGATGGGCGCGATTTATGTGGTGATCAATTTGGTCGTTGATATTCTCTATTTTATGATCGACAAGCGAATCGCCTACGATTCGCAGGAGTGAGGAGGCAAGCACATGCAGAAGACGAATACGGCCTCCAAGCGGCGCAAGAACACGTTTTTCCTCCAATTGCGGCGCAACAAACCCGCTTTCTTTGGATTCCTGGTGATTTGCTTTTTCTTCCTGGTGGCGATCTTCGCGCCGCTGATCGCGCCCTATCCGCAGGACGCGACCACCGGAAGCAACATCGACGCCCGACTTCTCCCGCCCTCCAGCGAGCACCTTTTCGGGACCGACGATTTGGGCAGGGATGTCTTCAGCCGCGTGGTGATGGGGTCGCGCCTGTCGCTGTTTGTGGGCGTGGTGGCGATTTGCATTACCATGCTCATCGGCATCCCCATGGGCGCTCTGGCCGGATATTACGGGGGCAAGTGGGATGAAATTCTCATGCGCGTGACGGATATCTTTCTCGCGTTCCCGTATCTGATTCTGGCAATGGCGATTGCAGTCATCCTCAAGCCGGGACTGTACAGCGCCATGGTCGCGATTTCGCTGACCTGGTGGCCGTACTACACGCGCCTGGTGCGCGGGCAGGCATTGGCGCTGCGCAAGCAGCCGTTCGTCCTGGCAGCCAAGATGATGGGCGCGAAAAACCGCACGATCATCTTCCGGCATGTGTTGCCCAACTGCATCGGGCCGATCATCGTCAACGCCTCGCTGGATATGGGATACATCATTCTCGCCTGTGCGTCCCTGGGATTTATCGGCGTGGGCGCGCAGCCTCCGCAGGCGGAGTGGGGCCTGATGATCAGCACCGGACGCTCGTTTTTCATGAACGCGCCGTGGCTGACGATCTTCCCCGGATTGGCCATTTTCCTGACGGTTCTGGGTTTCAATCTCCTGGGAGACGGCGTCCGGGACATTCTCGACCCGCAGGCAAAGCCCCGTTAGGCTAGAATTGAGGAGAAAAGGCATGGAACAGTTACTCAATGTGCGGCACCTCAAGACCTATTTTAAATTGACCGAGGGCACCGTGCGCGCGGTGGACGATATTTCCTTCTCCCTTCGGCGGGGCGAGGCGCTCGGCGTGGCCGGAGAAACCGGAAGCGGCAAGAGCGTGACGGTGAAATCCCTGATGCGCACGCTTCCCAGCTATGCCCAGCTTTCGGCGGAGGAGATTTCCCTGGAGGGCATGGACATGCTTTCGCTGTCCAACAGCCAGCTTCAATCGATCCTGGGCAAGAAGATTTCCATGGTCTTCCAGAACCCCACGAGCTTTATCAATCCCCTCTTTACCATCGGCAAGCAGATGAGCGACGTCATTCGCTGCCACGAAAAGGCCACCAAGGCTGAGGCGCTTGCGCGCGCGAGGGAAATGCTGGTGCTGGTGGGAATGCCGGACCCGGACGCGGTGCTCAAGCAATATCCCTTCCAGATGTCCGGCGGCATGATCCAGCGCGTGATGATCGCTTTGAGCCTTTCCTGCAATCCCTCGCTCTTGATCGCGGATGAGCCGACTACGGCGCTGGATGTGACCATTCAGGCACAGATCCTCAAGCTCCTGGGCGAAGTCAAGGCGCGCACGGGCGGATTGATCCTCATCACGCACAACTTGGCGATCATTTCGGAAATCTGCGACAGGATCGCGGTGATGTACGCGGGCAAGATTGTGGAGACCGGAGCGGTTTCGCGCGTCATGCGCGCGCCCCGGCATCCCTATACCAAGGGCCTGATGGCGGCCATTCCCCGCCTTACGGACGCAAGCCACAAGTTGACCTCCATTCCGGGCAATATTCCCAACATGATCTCCCCTCCGGAAGGATGCCGGTTCTCTCCGCGGTGCGCCTATGCCACGGAGGAATGCCGCCGCGTGCAGCCGGAAACCATTGAATGCGAGGACAACCACCAGGTTGCTTGCCACGCGGTGGCGGAAGGGAGGATTTAGCTTGGAAGGCAAGGCGGAAGTCGTCCTTCAAGTTGAAGGGCTGAAAAAGTATTTTGATAAGAAAAACCTGCGCGGCCGTGTGCTCAAGCGCGTGCGCGCGGTGGACGGAATCGATTTTGAGGTGTTGCGGGGGGAATCCTTCGGCCTGGTGGGCGAATCGGGTTGCGGCAAGAGCACCACGGCGATGCTTTTGAGCGGGCTTTATCCCCTGACAGAGGGGAAGATCGCCTTTAACGGCATGGACATTTCCAGCCTCAAGGACCCGCAGGCGCGGGAGCGGCGCAAGAAAATTCAGATGGTTTTTCAGGACCCCGCCGCGTCCATTGATCCGCGCATGAAGATTCGCACCACGCTCGCCGAACCCTATCGCATCCAGAAAAAGCCGGTCACAGAGGAAATGCTCGACACGCTGCTCAAGACGGTTAGCTTGGATGAAACCTACAAAGACCGCTATCCGCACGAGCTTTCCGGCGGCCAGAAACAGCGCGTGGGCATTGCGCGCGCGCTGGCCATGGATCCGCAGGTCATCATCCTGGACGAGCCGACTTCGGCGCTGGATGTGAACGTGCAGGCGCAGATTATCAACCTTCTGGATCGAATCAAGCGGGAAAAGGGACTGAGCTATGTGCTGATCACGCACGATTTGAGCGTGGTTCGCACGGTCTGCGAGCGCGTGGCGGTAATGTACCTGGGAAAAATCATGGAGCAGGGACCGGTGGACAGGGTCTTCGCCAATCCAGTGCACCCCTATACCCAGGCGCTGTTTTCCAATATTCCGGTGCTGGACGAGGAAAAGCCGGAAAGAATTATCTTGCAGGGAGATGTTCCCAGCCCCCGCGATATCCCCAGCGGCTGTCGCTTCCACCCGCGTTGCCCCAGGGCGACCGCGCGCTGCGCAAGCGAGGAACCGCAGATTGTGCAGGTCGGCCCGGAACACACGGTCAGCTGCTTGCTGGCGCAGGAGGAAAGGCATGAATAAGAAGGAACAGATCAATCAGGGCGTCGTCCTCTTGGACGCGCAGGCGGTGCGCGAGCATCTTCCCATGGCGGATTGCATTCCCGCCGTGGAAGGCGCGTACCGGCAGTTTTCCCGGGGAGAAACCATTTTGCCGCCCATTGTGAATATGGAATTGCGGGATCGCAACGCGGAATTGGATGTCAAGACCGGTTTTATTCCCGGATGCGACAAAATCGGCGTCAAGGTGGCTTCGGGCTTTTATGACAACGAAAAGAAATATGGGATTCCCTCCTGGCCGTCTATTCTGATGCTGGCCGACGGCTCTACGGGATTCCCTCTGGCGGTGATGGACGGCGGGTATATCACCACCGTGCGCACCGGGGCTGCGGGCGCGGTCGGCGCCAAGTATTTGGCCCGTCCCGAATCTGAAACCGTGTTTATCCTGGGCGCGGGCAATCAGGCGCGCATCCAGCTGATCGGCCTGACGCATGTGCTGAAAAACCTGCGCAAGGTCTATGTTCACAGCCCGACGGATGACGGCCATTTCGCCTATGCCGAGGAAATGTGGAAAAAGACCGGGCTGGAAATCGTGCCGGTAGAGAAGGAGCAGGTGCGAACGGCCGTGTTTGAGGCGGACGTGATCGTGACGGTCACTCCCTCGCGCGAGGCGCGCATTTTGCGCGAGTGGGTTTCTCCGGGCACGCACATCAACGCCATCGGCTCTGATGGCCCGGGAAAGCAGGAACTGGACCCCCAGATTTTGCGCGACGCCAAGGTGGTGGCGGACAGCTTCCGCCAAACTTCCAAGCTGGGCGAATGCCAGCACGCGATTCGCGCCGGATATATGGGAGAGGACGGCGAGGGCCTGTTTGCGGAGATCGGCGAGATCATCGACGGGGCCAAGCCCGGACGGGAGAACGATCGGGAGATCACCGTCTTTGATGCGACTGGAATGGCGGTGCTCGACGTGGCGGCCGCGTCCATCGTATACGACCTTTCCTGCCAAGACGGGCAGACAAAGAGATTCCAAATGGTGCGGGTATAACACACTTACAATTAAGGAGGAGTTGACACCATGGCCATTACCTATGCTTCTGTTCCGGAACAGTACGCCCGCGTTCAAAAGAATATGAAGGCGGAAAAGCTGGACGCGATCATCGCGCTTTCGATGGAAAACTTCTATTGGCTTTCCAACGCCTATGTGACCACCATGCAGTCCATTCCGGATCGCCTGGGCGCGGTGATCTCCATCGCGGACGAGGATCCGGTGCTTCTGACGTGCAGCATCGAAAAGAGCCTCGTGGTGGAAGACAGCTGGATCAAGGACGTGCGCACATACGAGGAATTCCAGGAAAGCCCGATCGCCATCATCGCGGAAATCCTGCGCCAGAAGGGTTTGCAGCGCGCGCGCATCGGCCTGGAGATGGATTACATCGTGGCGCGGTTCTATGACGAGCTCAAGAGGGAGCTTCCGGAAGTGGAACTGGTGGACGTCAGCCGCCTGTTCCTGCTGATGCGCATGGTCAAGACCCCGCGCGAGATCGAAATCCTCTCGCACGCCGCATTCGCGACCGAGCGCGCCATGACCGAGGGATTCTTCCATGCCCGCATGGGAGAAAAGGAAGCGGATGTGCTCAACGACATCATTATCCGCACTTTGCAAAGTGGCGGCGTGGAGCCCAACGGCAGCTTCGGAGCCGGCCCCAAGAGCGCGATTGCCCATCCCATTGCTGACGACACGCCGCTCAAGTACGGCCAGATTGTCAGCGTGGATTTCGGCGCTTGCTTTAAGGGATATTATTCGGATATCGGCCGCACTGCGGTCGTGGGAAAATCCAACGCCCGCCAGAACAAGATCTACACCTCGCTGTACGATGTGCAGCGCCGCGTGATCGACAAGATCCGTCCCGGCGTCAAGGCCAGCGAACTGTATTATACCTGCATCGAAGGTCTGCACAAGGCGGGCATCGATCTTTCGCTCTCGCATTGCGGACACGGCCTGGGCCTGGGCCTGCATGAGCTGCCGATCTTCTCGCCCCTGTGCGATATCCCGATTGAGGAGAACATGATCGTCAATGTCGAGCCGTTCTATGTGACGGACGAGGGCTATCACAGCGAGGATTCGATGCTGGTCACCAAGGACGGCGTCCGCCTGCTCTCCACCTATCACGATCATTCCCAGATTTTGGAGATCCCGGAAGCATAAATCCATACGAGAAGGGACAGGCGCTCTATGATTACGATACAGAGCAAAAACGTGTGGCTGGACGGCGAATACCGTCCGGCCACCATTTCCATCCATTCCGATACGGGCCGGATCGAACGCGTGACGCCCGGGCTGTGTCCGGACGCGGAGAACGCGCTGGAAAGCGCGGAGACGTATGTCCTCCCCGGCCTGATCGACTGCCATACCCACGCGGCCATGGGCGGCCCGGGCGGGGACAGGATTGGGGATCAAAACGATCCCAAGCACTTCGACACTCCGTTTTTCCGCGCCATTGACGCCACCGATCCCTTTCACGCCTGCTATGCGGCGGCGGAAAAGGCGGGATTTACGATGGTCGCCGTGTTGCCGGGGTCTTACTGCGTGGTTGGCGGACAGGTTGGCCTTGTGCTGACCGGCCTGCGCGATCCCTTTGGGAGGATCGTCGCGGAGAATGTGGGCATGAAGGTCGCTTTGGGCGCGCGGCCCAAGATGGCGGCGGAAATGGCGGGCGGCAAATCGCCCCAGACCAAGATGGCCGTGTACGCGATGCTGCGGGAGTCTCTCCTGCGCGCGCGGAGAAATCGGCAGGAAGATTCCGGGGCACGGGATCTGGGAACCGAGGGCTGGAGCAAGGTGCTGGACAAGCAGGCGCCCCTTCGGGTACACTGCCATCGCGCGGACGACATCCTCAAGGCCCTGCGCTTTGGCGAGGAGATGGACGTCAATATCGTCTTGGAACACGCGACCGGAGCTTTGGAACTGGCGGAGGAAATCGCTGCGCGCAAGATCCCGGTGGTCTGCACCAATACCATTTTGCGCGTTCCGCAGCTTTCCGAGGAGACGTGCGCGACCGAGCATTATGCGGCGGAATTGATGCGCCGGGGCGTGCCGGTGGCGCTGTCGACCAATTTCCCCGAAGTGGCGTGGGATGCGATTCGGATTCAGGCCTGCGAATGCCTGCGATGCGGCGCGCCTTACCGCGCGGTGATCGACGCGCTGACTTTGGTGCCCGCGAAAATTGTGGGCATGGAAGCGCAAACCGGTTCCATTGAAGAAGGCAAATGGGCGGATCTCTCCTTCTGGACCGGCGAATATCCCCGGTTTGAAACCCAGCCCCTGGGCGTGATGATCCATGGGGAATGGCGCGGAAGAGGTGGCCGGGCATGAGCTGCAAGTTGATTCGGGGCGGAAAGGTGTATACCGTCACGCAGGGCGTCCTGGACAGGGCGGATATTCTGATTCGGGAAGGAAAAATTGCCGCCGTCGGGCGCGATCTTCCTCTTGAACCCGGATGCGAGAAGATCGACGCGAGCGGCCTTTCGGTCTATCCCGGAATGATCGATACGCACACCCATTTGGGCCTGGACGAATGGGGAAATTGGGATGAGATCAACGAACTGAATGAGATGGGCGATCCCATTACGCCGCAGTTGCGCGCGGTGGACGGCTTTCATTGGCAGGATCGCGCGCTTGCGGAATCCGCGCGGGCGGGTGTGACTTCCATCATCGTGCATACGGGCAGCATTCAGCTTTTCAGCGGGCAATCCATGGCGGTCAAGACACGGCCCGGTACGCCGCAAAAGACGTTGTTGGACGGCTGCATCGGCATCAAGGGCGGTTTCGGCGGGACTCCCAAGGCGTTTTACGGCGCGCTGGGCGGCTATCCCGCGACCCGCATGGGCGAAGCCTATGTGCTGCGGCAGGCGTTGGCGGATGCCTGCGCCTATCGCGATCACAGGATTCTCCCCAAGAGCGGGGAATGGGACGCGGAAGAGAAAATGCGGGCGCTGCTGCCGCTGGTACGCAGGGAAATTCCCTGGCGCGTCCATGTGTATAAGCTGTACGATATCCTGACCTGCCTGCGCATCGCCAGGGAATTTGATCTGCGCGTGGTGCTCGAACATGGCGGGGAATCCCCCATGATCGCGGATTATTTGACGGAAAATGGAATTATGGTGACCGTAGGCCCCAGCGGCTTTATCGGTTCGGTCAAGCCCGAAACGTTCTATCCGGTGCTGGAAAACGTCGAAAAATACTTTGACGCGGGAACGACGATCGGCTTTCAATCCGATCATCCCATTATCCACACGGCGTCCTTGCCGCGTGCGGTGGGAATGTTGGTGCGCAAGGGGTTGGACGAAACCAAGGCGCTGGAGGCAATGACCATCAACGGCGCAAAGATCATAGGATGCGAGGATCGCATCGGCTCGATCGAGGTTGGAAAGGACGCGGATCTGTTCCTGGCCGACGGTTCGCCCTTTGACCCGATGACCACCATTCGGCAGGTCCTTATCGACGGAGAGACAATCGCGCGGGAGGAATAAAAAGCGGGAAGCCGGGTTTTCGCCCGCTCCTTTTTGACAGGGTAAAAGAGATTTTATGCGGGCCTTTTTGACAGCGCCCCATGCGTTTCCGGATGCGAGGCAGATCGGGTTACAGTTCCCGGTACAGGGCCTTGAGGGTGGAAAGAATTTTGCGATAAGCGGCAAATTGCGCATCATAATTGCGGGAGGGTTCGAAACGGCGGCTGATCTTTGAGAATTTCCGGGCCGCGCTGTCCAGATCCGGGACGTCGCCCAGCGCATACGCGCACAGGGCGGCCAGGCCCACGGATCCGCCGTCCGTTGCGGCCAGGGTTTCCACGGGCAGGCCGATGACATCCGATTTGAGTTGCATGAAAAGATCGGAGCGCGAACCGCCGCCGGTGGCGACGATGCGGCTGAGATTGGCTCCGGCATCCCGCGCGATATCCAAGACGTTGCGCGCCTCAAACGAAAGCCCTTCGAGCACGGCGCGATACATCCGGTCCACGGTCGTAGAAGCGTCGATTCCCAGGAAACAGGCCGGCGCGCGATTGCTCGCGTCCATGATCAGGACTTTGGACAAATAAGGAATGAAGTACAGCCCGTGGCTGTTCTGCGCACAGAGCTTGTCCGCCTTTTGATAGAGGGAGAGATCCTCCCCGGGAAGGCGCGCCTCGTATTCATGCGAGTGTTGCTGGACAAACCAGCGAATGCAGCTGCCGTGCGAGAGTTGGCCGAGCGGCAGCATAAACCTTCCCGGAACGGCGAAAGGCTCGATGCAGATTTCGCGCGCATAGAGATCCCTTTGCTCGACGGAAGCATGATCGATGATCAGGTTGAAGCTTTCGGTGGAACCCTCTCCGGCAAGCATCTCTCCGGGCCGGGTGATTCCGCTGCCGAGGTTTGCCGCGATCTGGTCGTGGCAACCGACCACGACCTGGATGGACTGGGGCAATCCCAATTCCTGCGCCAATTCGCGCCGCAGGCGACCGAGTACGGTCCCTGCGGGAACGACGGGCGAGAATTTTTCCATGGGGACATCGAATAGGGAAAAGAGATTGTCCGCCCAGTTTCCGGTTCGAATGTCAAAGAGCATTGTGCGCGAGGCCATGGAGGGGTCTACCGCGCGCTCTCCGGTGAGCAGATATTGAATGTAATCTTCGAACAGGAACACGTATTTCGCCCGCTCCACCACATCCGGCCGATTTTTGCGCAGCCAGAGATAGCGGCAAAGCGAAAACATCTGGTTGTTGGATAGCCCCGTTTGCAGATACAGCGCATAGGGATCCGTTTTTTGGGCGATCCAGGCGGGAATGTCCGGGCAGCGGTCATCCAGATAGACGATGCCGTTGCACAGAGGCTTTTCCTGCGCGTCAAGAAATACCATTGCCTCGCCGAGTGTAGAAACCGCCATTGCGCGGACATCTTTGGCGCTTGGAGCGACGGCCGCGAGAACCTCGCGCACGGCCTGCCAGACGATCTGCGGGTTGAGTTCCACCCAGCCCGGTTGGGGGAGTTCGAAACGATATTCTTTGCTCTTGGAAAACAGCACGGCGCCATCCGGGGAAACGACGGAAGCCTTGCACCCGGAAGTGCCCACATCCAAACCAATGTACGCCATTGCCCGATCCTCCCTTTTGCGATCCTGCCATTTGGGAAACGACTGGTTTCACAGATGGTTCCGACAAAGCGCCGGAGATCAACTGTATTATACCGCATGGGAAAATCGAATGCAATGCGCAAGGAGGCAATTTGCATATCAAAAGGAGAAGGCGCGGAAAATCAGAAAAATTTGGGAACCGAGAAGGGGGACAAGACGTCTCATTCATAAAACAGAACAAAAGACCGGAAGGGAAGGACGCCAATGGAAGGGCGCAGGAACCGGAAAGCGCAGGAGGATCGTCCCGTGCGCAGGGCAGACCGGCATCGCAGGAAAAGGGTTTCCAAGGGGAAAGTCATTCTGGCGTGCGTGGCGCTGCTGGCGTTGCTGGGGGCGAGTTTCGGCGCGGGTTGGTATTTCGGGGTAGAATCCACCCGATACAAGGGGGAAATTCTGCTGGTCAACGAACAGAACCCGCTGCCTGAGGACTATGTTCCGGAGGGATTGGTCAATCTGTATGAGATGCGGCATTCCTTCCGCCTGGCCCGGAGCGACATCTATTTGACGCGCGAAACCTACGAGGCCATGGAGCGCATGTTTGCCGCGGCGGAGGACGACGGCGTCAACGGCTTTTATGTGACCAGCGGCTACCGCAGTTATGAGCGCCAGGCCGAAGTCTATGCGGAAAGCGAACCGGGATACGCGCAGGCCCCGGGGTGCAGCGAGCACCAGACGGGATTGGCCTTTGACGTCACCGCGGAGAGCAGCAACGATCAGTTTGAGGGCACCGAACAATATGCCTGGCTGCGGGAACACGCGCATGAATACGGATTTATTCAGCGCTATCCGGCCAACAAGGCCGATATTACCGGCATCAGCTACGAACCTTGGCACTACCGGTATGTGGGCGTGGAGGCGGCTACGCGCATCCGCGAGGCGGATTTGACGCTGGAGGAGTTTTTGGGAGAGGCATAGGCGCTTTTTCAAAAGAATTGCCCCGGAGGGAGTCTTTCCTCCGGGGCGATTTTCTACCTGCGGCGGCGCGATTCGCGCAGGACGGCCAGGGCAAAAAACACGGCTGCGCTTCCCAGCAGGATGACCAGGTTCCCGGCGGGAGAGAGCTGGGATTCCCCGAATTGAAATCTGATGCCCAAAGCGAGTTCAAATTTTTCTCTGGCTTCCACGGGCGCACCGGAGAAGGCGGCTTCCAGCGGGATCTGCATCATGATTTGTCGGAACAGCGCGGCGGCGTGGGAGATGGGGAAAAGGCGGATAATCCATTGTACCGGCGCGGGAAGCGCCCCAATGGGCAGGTAGATGCCGGTCAGAAATCCGATCAGCGTTCCGGTAACTGTGGCGGCTGCGGAAAATGCGGAGGGACTTTTTAAAAGCGACGCGAGGCAAAACACCAGACAGACGCCGGCAACGCAGGCCGCGACGATCATCATCAGCAGGCGGCAAAGCACCGGAAAAGAAAGCCATCTTCCACCGTTGAGAACGATGTATGCTTCGGCAAGGAGCAGGGTAAACAGGCACAGAAGAATATCCACAACCAGGGCGCCGAGCAGATATCCCGCGTCCAGATGCGCGCGTGCGACCGGGGAGGAGAGAAAATCCTTTTCGATTTTTCGGGCGCGATCGTCGATCTTTACGCTGAAGGCGCCGATCCCGCCGGTAACGGCGGTGGTGGCCAGAAGCCCTGCCATGACCCAATTATCCAGGAGTTCGCGCGCATTGGAAACATTTGGAAAGTTACCAACATATACGTCTCCCAGAAAAAGCACATACAAGCCCACAATGATTAAGGAGGAAAGCAGGGAGAAAAATACCGCAGAACGATCCCGAAAAAAGATTTTGAGGTTTCTATGGGCAAAGGCGATCATTCGCGCAGCTCCTTTCCGGTGATGGCGAGAAAGGCATCCTCCAGGGTTCCCGAAGCCACTCCAAAGCTCTCGTATAACCCTTTCATGGCTTGGAGCAGGGGGAGCGCGTCGAGCGTGCGAGAGAGGTTGACCCGTAGCGAGGTTCCCGTGGCGCGAAAAGAGAAATCCTTTTCTCGCAGAAATGCGGAAGCTGCGCGCGGGTTGGTACAGGAAAGCGTCAGATGATCTCCCGCATATTGCCGGCGCAGGGCTTCGGGCGATCCGGAGGCGGCAATCGCGCCGGCGTCCAGGATGATCACGTTGTCCGCCTGTTCGGCTTCCTCCAAATAGTGCGTGGTGAGGAAGAGCGTCATGCCGGTGTTTTGCCGAAGGGAGAGAAGGATCTCCCAAACGGCGCGCCGGGTCTGCGGGTCCAGGCCGGTGGTGGGTTCATCCAGAAAAAGCACTTTCGGCGCGTGGATCAACGCGCGGGCGATATCGGCGCGACGCCTCTGGCCTCCGGAGAGATTGCCGTATCGGCGCTTGCGCAGATCCGCAAGATGCATCTCTTCCAGCGCGCGGAGGCAGGCCTGGCGGAGGGGCTTTCCCCCTTGCCCATAGAGCGCTCCGCGGCAGAGGAGATTTTCCTCCACGGTCAGCAGAGGATCCAGCAGGCCTTCCTGAAAGACCGCGCCGATGCTTTGGCGGATGCGGGCATTTTCGCGGCCCAGCCTGTGGCCGGCAATCAGCGCTTCTCCGGCATCGGGCTTGAGAAAGGTGCAGAGAATTTCGATGGTCGTGGATTTTCCCGCGCCGTTGGGGCCGAGGAAGGCAAATAAAGAACCCTCCTGCACGCAAAAGCACAATTCGTCGATTGCCCGGACAGGGCCGTATGCCTTGGTAAGATCCTGTACCTCAATCAGCGCGCACATTTTTCTTCTCCCGTATAGCTTGGTTGATCCGATCGCTGGAAATCTTGTTTTCCAGAAGCATCACGGCATATGTGACGAAAAACACCGTAACGAAAACGCCGATAAAGAGCAGGAGGCTTCGGATTTCCCAGGGAAACCAGCGGAAGATTCCCATCCCCAAAAAGAGCATTACCGCCGCGACATCCAAAAGGGTAATCAGAGCGCCGAGGATTTCGGATTCTATCGGCAAGCGGGAAGTAAAATAGATCAGGATGCTGATCAAGGACGTGCATACGAAATTCTGCAAAATACTTTCGGCGGTATAAATTTCTTCCGAAAAAAGCAGGGAAAGCAAGGCGACGAGCACGATCGAAACCGTGAAGGAAACGCAATCGATCAGCAGACATTGTGTGGGGCGCAGCCCCCGTTCGCGCCATTTCTTCATGCAGGTTCCTCCTTATATCTCGAATTTGGACCGGAAGGACGAGACATAGTGCCGGTTGATATGTTGTCGCTCCCCGTTGGAAAGAAGCGCCTCGAGCTTGCCGTTGAGAAGCGGCCGGACTTTCTCCACCTTGTCCGCGTTGAGGATCACGGATTTGCTTACGCGGACAAACGACGTATTTGCAAGCGTCTGTTCAAGCTGATAGAGCCTTTGCGGAGATTCGTATACGGCTTTATCCGCATAGAGGAACGTTCGATCGTCAACCGATTCAATGTAGCAGATCTCTTCCGGAGCGATTTTGACGGTATATCCTTCCAGAACGCCGGTGAGCTTCCGGACATGCTTTTTGAGGAAACGCAGGAGAGCCTCAGCTTCCGGCTCCGGCTCGTCGGGCAGAAGAATGGTCAATTGGGTTTGGGCAATTCCCGGTCGCCGCTCAATTCTCCAGCGCATTGCGTTCCCTCCTTTATCCGAGGTTCATTGTAGGCGGAGGTGGGAGAAAAAACAAGGGGCGAACCCGTGAAATGCAGGGTTGAGGCAGTAAGATGCCGGTCGGAAATTTTTTTTGGAAAAGAAAAATTTTTCCTGGGGGCGGATTTCTCATGTTTCCTTAATTTGCGGCGGGTATTCTTATTTCAGACGCCGGGAAACAATAGAGCGGCGAGAAATTTGAAGAGGAGAGAAAACAATGAAAAAGATTGTAAGTTTGGTTATTGCGGCAATGATGGTCCTTTTGGTGGGCGTGAGCTTTGCCTTGGCGGAGGCGGCGCAAATTCAGAGAGTCAAGTACGAAGGCAACGGTCTGGTGGATGTGGAATTTTTGCGGGACGTGGGATATGACAACCTGACCATCACCGTTTCGGATTCGCTTGGAAACGCCTACACGACGACGATCGTCGAGAGGGATGACGATGATCTGACCTTCCGCGTAGATCAGATCGCCGCCGGAGAAGAGTACACCTTCACCATCAGCGGCGTGCGCTCCGGCCGTTCGGGAGAATATGGCTCGGTGACCGGAACGTTCTCCACGCCGAAAGAGGGCCAGGCGGGCATCGAGACCGTGGAATATGAAGCGGACGATCGAGAGGTGGAAATTGACTTCATCGGGCGCGTGGAATTCGATATGAACTGCACCGTGACCGTGACGGACGCGATGGGCAACACCTACAACGCGCAGATTGTCAAGATGGATTCCGATAGCCTGGATGCGTATGTCGAGGGCCTGAATTGGGGCGAGACGTACACCGTGCTCGTGACGGGCGTGCGCAATGTCGGTCAGGCGGAGTTCGGCAGCGTGGAATGGGAATTCCAGGCGGTTGAGTACTAAAAAAACGGAATTGTCCGTCCCGCCCCTCTGGGCGCGGGACGGATTGGCTTTTTCCATCCCGTATGGTATAATTCCCGTTGGAGGGATCAAAGATGCGCATACTGGTCGCGGAAGACGACAGGAGCATTGCCCGAGCCGTGGAAAAGGGGCTTCGGGCAGCAAACTGTTTTGTGGATGTGTGTGACAATGGCCTGGATGCTTTGGATTTTTTGCGCGTGACGGAATACGACGTCGCGATCCTCGATATCATGATGCCCGGATTGGATGGGCTGGAAGTGGTCCGCCGTGCTCGCGCGGACGGCATCAGGACACCCGTACTGTTTCTGACTGCGCACGATGCGATTGCCGATCGGGTCGAGGGCCTGGACGCGGGCGGGGACGACTATCTGGTCAAGCCGTTCGCATTGGAAGAATTGCTGGCGCGCGTGCGCGTGCTTTCCAGGCGCGCAGGCCAGGCAAATGCGACCACGAGCGTCCTGGAGATGGAAGACCTTCGCGTCGATACCGCGGCCCGGCGCGTCACGCGGGCAGACAGGGAAATTTCCCTCACGGCCAAGGAGTATGCGTTGTTGGAATATCTTCTGCGCAACCGGGGAACCGTGCTTACCCGCGCCCAGATTGAGCAGCATATCTTCAATTATGCATACGAGGGCGCGAGCAACATGGTAGACGTATACATACGCTATCTGCGCAAAAAGCTGGACAGCGGATTTGAGAAAAAGCTGATTCACACGGTGCGTGGAGCAGGGTATGTGATGCGGGTGGAAGCATGAGAAGGCTTTCAATCAAGCTGCGTGTGACGATCTGGTATACGCTTTTGGTGGCCCTGATTGCGGGGCTTGCGCTGTGTACGTTGTTTTTCTCCGGACAGGCGATGGTGCGCAGCTATTATGAGGAGGCCCTCGCGGGAACCGCACGCCTGGCAACCGACGATATCCGCTATGATGACGGGGAACTGGAAATTGATCGAAATCTGGATGAACTGCCCACCGTGCGCGTCACGCTGTTTTCCCTGTATGGAGATCTGCTCTATGGGAAATTGCGCTTTGAATTGCCCTTTGTGGAGGGCGAGTTTCGCAAGGTGACGGATCGATCGGGCGAAAGTTGGACGGTTCAGGATACACTTCTGACGTTCGAGGAGGGGGAAAGTATATGGCTGCGATGCTATATTTCCTCGGATGCGGGTGCGAATCTGTTTCATTACGGCGCGGAAATCATCGCGTGGATTGTGCCCGCGCTGGTCGCATTGGCGAGCGTGGGGGGCTTTTTGATTACCCGGCGCGCGTTCCGCCCGGTGGTGCAAATCGCGCGTACCGCAGAATCCATTGCCGATGGAAATGATCTCAAAAAGCGCATTGCGCTCGAGGGCGCGCGGGACGAGATCTATCGCCTCTCGCAGGTGTTTGACGCCATGCTGGATCGCCTGGAACGCGCGTTTGAGCGGGAACGGCGATTTACCTCGGACGCCTCGCACGAACTGCGCACGCCCGTGGCCGCGATCTTGGCGCAGGCGGATTTTGCGCTTTCTCCGGCCGCAAAGGAGGAAGACCGCGTGGAGGCGCTGGAGGACGTGCGCGCGCGCGCGGGGCAGATGTCCGAACTGTTGGGGAAGTTGTTGGCGCTCTCGCGCATGGACGCCGGGCACACGCCGCTGCGACGGGAAAAGGTCGATGTGCGAATGCTGTTGGAAGTGGCCCTGGAAGAGTGCGCGGATGCGGCGCGGGAGAAAAATCTCTCCCTGGAAATGATCCCCGGAGAAGAGATGGAGGCGGATTGGGACCCGCTGCTTGTGACGCAGGCGGTTTTGAATTTGGTGGGAAACGCGGTGAAATACACCTGTCCGGGAGGACATGTGCGGGTCGGGGCCAAAGATGCGGGCGAATTTGTGGAAATTTCAGTCGAGGACGACGGGCCGGGCATCGCGCCGGAGCATGTGGAACATGTCTTCGAGCGGTTTTATCAGGCAGACGCTTCCCGCCACAACGGATCGGGGCTGGGATTATCCCTGGTCCTGCGCATCGCGCAATTGCACGGAGGAACCGCGCAGGTTCGGAGCGAACCGGGACGGGGAAGCTGCTTCTCCCTCCAATTGCCTAAAGGAGAGAAAGAGAGATGAAGAAGTTTTTTTCGGCGCTGTTGTGCGCGCTCCTGTTGCTGGGGATTGCCTGTGCGGAGGGATGCTTGCCCGAGGGGGCGCAGCTTCTTGCGGAAGAGGGAGACGAGCGGCGGTATCGCGTGGAGGAAACGGGAGAGGAATTGATCCTCTCCATGCAGGGGGAAAGCGCCTCGGGCTTGCGCGGAGAATTTGCCGGCGCGATCGACGCTTCCTGGCAGGAACAATCGCGGGAAGGCGCGGAGGTCGCGCTGCGGGAGGAATACCCCGCGGCGCGGGTGTTGCGCGCGGAAGAAACGCAGTTGGCGGGACTTTCGGCATGGAAGCTGACGTTTGTCTGCGAAGAGGCGGCCGGCTGGGCAACGCTTTTGGGAGATCGCATACGCGAACGCGAGGTGTCTTTCGGCGCATATTTCCAGGAGGGAAGGCTCACCATGACGGGCGCGAGGACGGTGGTGCTGCTCTATCGCCCGCAGGCGCAACTGACGGAAATCGAGCTGGACGAAGACGACGGGCTTTGGATCTATGAGGGAGAAGCAATTCTCGATGGAACGGAATACGAATTCGAGATCCATGCCGAAACCGCGCAATTGCTTGAATGGGAAAGGGATTGACCGGACGATTTTTCCGAAGAACTGTCCGCCGCCATCGAAAGGCGGCGGTTTTTTATAGGGGGGAAATAATGGAAAGTTCGTTTTTTATGATAGTATACCAAAGTTTTGCCATAAATTTGCCTGTTTCTCTTGACAATGATGGAGAAAAGCCGTACAATGTCGAAGTGTACCCCGGTTAAGTTCTTACATTTACGGAGGGAGAAACAATGCAGTTCCTGGAGAAGGTTTTTCACCTTAGGGACAACGGAACGACCCTGCGCAAGGAGATCGTGGGCGGTTTGACCACCTTCTTTGCCATGGCCTACATTATCTTTGTCAACCCGAGCTTCCTTTCCCAAGCGGGCATGGATTATACGGCCGTGTTGGTCGCCACCTGCGTGGCCTCCTTCGTGGGCTGCATGTTGACCGCCTTTTTGTCCAACGTGCCGTTCGCGCAGGCGCCGGGCATGGGCCTGAACGCGTTCTTTGCCTTCACGGTTTGCGGCGCGATGGGCTATACCTGGCAGCAGGCGTTGACGGTTGTTCTGCTTTCGGGCATCCTGTTTTTGCTGGTGGCGGTTTCTCCGCTCCGCAAACAGATCATCGCCTCCATTCCGGCCTCTCTGAAAAATGCGATCAGCGCGGGCATCGGGCTGTTCATCGCCTTGATCGGAATGCTCAACGCGGGCATCATCACCGCCAGCGATAATCTGGTGGACCTGGGTGCGATCACCCAGCCCGGGCCGCTGCTCGCGATCATCGGCATTGTCATTACCGGCATCCTCATGGCCTGGAAGGTCAAGGGCGCGCTGGTGATCGGCATTGTGATTACCACGCTCATCGGCATCCCCATGGGCATTACCGAGCTTCCCAAGGCTGGGGAGATCACGATGTCCGGCGTGACGCTCGCCCCCACGTTCTTCAAGTTTGATTTTGGCGGCTTGCTGGAGCACGGCGCCCTGGCGCTGATCACCGCCGTGATTACCTTCGCCATTTGCGACTGCTTCGACACCGTGGGAACCCTGATCGGCACCGCCGGAAACGCGGGGATGCTTGATAAGGACGGCAACCTGCCCCGCGGCGATCGCGCGATCATCGCGGACGCCATCGCGACCTGCACGGGCGCTTGCCTGGGAACCTCTACGGTGACGACGTTTGTCGAATCCTCCACGGGCATTTCGGAAGGCGCGCGCACGGGCCTGAGCTCGGTGGTTGTGGGCATCCTGTTCCTGCTGGCCGTGGTGCTGGCCCCGATTGCCGGCATCATCCCCACGCAGGCGACCGCCCCGGCGCTGATCATCGTCGGTATGCTGATGATCAAGGCTGCGGCGAAGATCGAATGGAACGATATGGAAATCGCGCTGCCCTGCTTCCTCACCATCGCCATGATGCCCTTTGCCTATTCCATTACCGACGGCATCGGCTTCGGTTTCATCTCCTACACGCTGATCAAGGTCTTCCGCGGCAAATTCAAGGAAGTTCCGGTTCTGATGTATGTGCTTTCGGCTGTGTTTGTATTGATGTACATCCTCAGCTATCTCTAAGAAAATTTTTGCGAAGATCCGTCTGGCGGCACGGTCGTTTGGCCATGCCGCCAGGCTTTTTTCGCCTTACGGGAAGAGCGCAAGATTTCTTAAAACGAGAAAAGAGAGATCTGTTATGCTTGTTGGGGAGAGGAGGGAGCGCATGAAAAAGGAGGAAGTTCTTCCTGTGGAACGGGCGGTAGAGTATATGGAGGCGCACCTGGGCGGCCGGTTGTGCCTGGAAAGCGTGGCCGAGGCGGTGCACTATTCTCCATATCACCTGCACCGGATGTTTGCCCGCGTCGCGGGGATGACCGTGCGCGATTACGCGGCGCGTCGCCGGCTCACGCAGGCGGCGAAATTCCTGGCGTTTTCTGAGCGCCCGATTCTGGAGATTGCCCTGGACAGCGGCTATACAAGCCAGCAGGCCTTTTCCGCGGCATTCAAGGCCATGTATAAGATGCCGCCTGCGCAGTATCGCGCGCGACGGGCGTATTATCCGCTGCAATTGCGCCTGCGGCTGGTTCCGGACGCGGAGGAGAGACGCTTTGGGCCGGAGGATGTCCGCCCGGCGGAAGCGGAGGATCTTGCCGCGTGGATGGATTTGGTGCGCGGGACGATCGATGGATATCCCTGTTTTGACGGCAGGGAATATCGGAAATATTTGGATCGTTGCCTGGCGGAAAAGCGGGCGCTGATCCTCAAATCCGGAGAAAATGCGATCGGCGCGATGATGTTTTCGTATGCGGACGCAAACATCGACTTCATCGGCGTGCATCCGCAATATCGCGGGCAAGGCGTCTTCCGCGTTCTTTTGGAGAAATTGACGCGGGAGTGCCTCCCTCAAAGGGAGATTCAAACGACCACGTTTCGCGAGGGCGATCGGGCCGATCCGGGCTATCGCAGGGAATGGAAGCGAATGGGATTTGTGGAGCGGGAATGGTTGGTGGAATTCGGCTATCCAACGCAGCGGTTCGTTTTGACGGTTCCGCACGGGACGGAGCATCGATGAGCGGCGCGCGGGAAGGAGGATGGAGGAAAAGGATTCTGCTTTTCCTGATCAGTCAATGCGTCACGCTCTTTGGATCCACGCTCGTGCAGATGGCGATGGTCTGGTATGTGACGCTAGCGACCGCTTCGGGCGCGTGGGTCGGAGCGTTCAGCGTCGTTTCCTATCTGCCGCAGTTCCTCGTTTCATTTGCGGCGGGGGCCTGGGCGGATCGGTATTCCCGCAAGGCGCTGATCCTTGGGGCGGATTTGGGCATTGCCGCGGTCACTTTGGGGATGATCTTCGCGATGCCTTTTCTCGAAGGCGCGCCGCAAATGCTTTGGGCATTGCTCGTTCTGGCGGCATTGCGCTCCATCGGCACGGGAATCCAGACGCCGGCGGTCAACGCGGTCATTCCAACGCTTGTGCCTGAAGGGCAGCGAATGCGCTTTAACGGCATCCATGCGACCCTGCAGTCGATCGTGCAATTCGCCGCGCCCGCTGCGGCGGGCGCCGTTTTGACGTTCAGTTCCCTCCGAACGACGCTTTGGCTGGACGTATTGACCGCGGCAATCGGCGTGGGTATTGCGGCCTTAATCCCCATTGCGCGGACAAAGCGGAGTGAAGCGGCCGGATCTGTCCTTCGGGAGATGAAGGCGGGGATGGCCTATGCGCTTTCCGACCGGGAGATTCGAAAAATCCTGGCGGTCTATGGGCTGTCGGTATTCTTCTGCGTTCCGGGCGGATATCTGGCGGGCCTTTTTGTCGGCAGGTTTTTTGGAAATACTTACGGGAATCTGGCCGCGGTGGAGCTGGTGGGATTTGCGGGGATGACGCTGGGAGGAATCCTGCTGGGCGCGTGGGGCGGATTCAAGGATAAGAAAAGGACGCTGGCGCTGGGCTGTTTGGCCTTTGGCGTCGCGGGCGTCCTCATGGGAATCTCTTCTGATTTTCGGATATACCTTGCCTTGATGGCGCTGTACGGCGTCGCGCTGACGACCATACAGACAACCGCCACGACGCTTTTGCAGGAAAAGGCGCGCCCTGCTATGCTGGGGCGCGTGTTCGGGCTGCTCAGCGCGCTGTACGCGGGATTTTTGCCCGCGGGGATGGCGATCTTTGGGCCGATGGCAGACCGAATTTCTCTGCGTTGGCTGATGATCGCCTCCGGCCTCGCGGCGGTTTTGCAGACGGGATGGATAGGGCGAGGCCGCGCGTTTCGCAAACCGCGCGAAGCGATCGCTCCTATGCGTCTCCCGAAAAGAGTTCGGGGAGAAAATGCCGGATCGCCCGGGCCACGCCGCCCTGCTCGACGCGGGAGGTGACCCAATCGGCGCGGCGCTGGATTTCGGGCGCCGCGTTTCCCATGGCCACGCCCACGCCCGCATATTGGAGCATGGAGAGGTCGTTTTCCCCGTCCCCGATGGCCAGCACCTCTTCGGGCGGAATGCCCCAAAGCGCGCAGATCGCCGCCAGGCCCCCGCGCTTTCCGCCGCCCCGGGGGTAGACGTCCACAAAGTCGGGGCTCCACCGGGCGCTTTCCAGCCCGGGAACCGCGTCCAGGAGAACTTTCGCTCCGCCGACGGGGACGTAGGGCTGCACCTGATAGATTTCCCGGCCCAGAATGGCTTCCAGAGGAAGCACGGGCGGGAGCGGCATGTTCGCGGTGCGATAGACGCGCAGGACCCATTCGTCAATGCGGTTGCAGAACACGCCGTCCGCATGGGAAAATCCGCAGGCCATCTGCTGCGTCTGCAACAGGCGATAGACAATTTCCATATCCGACCGGGGAATGGGGCGGCGGAAGACCACGGTTTCGCCCTCCAGGCAATATTGGCCGTTGATGGTCACATAGGCGTCGAAAGACATCTGCCGATCGAGAAAGCGCGTATCCGCGCGATTGCGGCCCGTGGCCACAGCTAGGCGCACATTGGCCTCGCGCGCGCGCAAAAGCGCTGCGAGGGCTTCCGGGGGAATGGCATGGGTTTCGGGGTGGAGAAGGGTTCCGTCCAGGTCCAAAAAGATGGCGCGGATCATCGTGCGGCCTCCTTTGTTTCCTGGAACCATCCTATCACAGAATGGAAGAAAACACAACTATTCTTCTCCTGGAAGAGCCCTTTTCTGCCTGGGCGCGAGCAGCAGGGAAGAGACCAGAGCCGTGAAGGGCGCGACCGTGACCAGACCAAAGGAGCCGACCAGGGTGGTGAGAATTTCGCTGGCGATGTATTTGTAATTGAGAATGTCGATGATCGGGGTTCCCTGCCCGGCGAAGTACATCATCATGGAAAGATAACTGCCGGAATAGGCGAGCATGAGCGTGGTGGTCATGGTGCCGATCACGCTCCTGCCCACGGAGAAACCGGATTTCAGCAATTCCCGGCGCGTAATTCCCGGATGGTGGAGACGCACTTCCTCGCAGGCGGAGGCGATATCCATGCTCAAATCCATCAGAGCGCCGGAATTGGCGATGAAGACCATGGCAAAGAACAGTTCGCGAACATTGATGGTCATCGAGGTCTGCGAAAGCAGAGGTACGAGATAGGGAAGCGATCCTCCGTCGAGCTTGAGCAGGCGGCCAAAGACCACCGCCAGAATGCAGGTCACCAGCGTTCCCAACAGGGAGCCGAGCATGGCCAGAACCGCGCGCCGGGTAAATCCCGCAACCAGGAAATCGATCATCGCCGTGAGAAGCACTACCAGAAAAAGCGCGGACCAGATCGGAGATACGCCCTTGAGAAGGAGCGGAATCAGCAGTTTCCAAACGGCTAAAACGCTTGCGAAGAGGGAAATCAGCGCGCCCATGCCGGTCACGCCGCCAAAGACGACCAGCAAAAGCCCGAAAAGCGCCAGAAGAAGGCCCTGCAGATCCATGCGGTAGTGGTCGATCAGGGTCGCGGACAGACCTGTTTCGCCTTCGTGGACCATGACAAGCGCCCGATCGCCCGGGGAAAAGAGCTTGTCCTTATCCAGCGCCGCATTCATGTAGTTGTCCGCGGAGACAATTTCTCCGGAATGATCGCCGGAGAGAAGCCGGACGGTTGCGTGTTGCACGCCCGAATAGACCAGGCCCAGCGGCATCAGCGCGCTGTTGTCCACTTCCAGGATTTCCGCCTTGACGCGGGGGACTTCCGCCGAAGGACTCTCCGCGACTTCCGGCAAAAAGGCCATCAGCACGCATACGACGCCCATCACGACGCAAAAAATCCAGTTTCTTTTTTTATCCTTGGAGCGCATGGGAATTCCCTCTTTCTGCAAAAAGCCGGACGGACGCAAGTCCGCCCTGGCAGACTGTCGGAAAAGCCTTGTTCGGAGGCTCTCCTATAAATCGAGCGCGGCGGCGTGTACGTCGCGCTCGGTTTTTCCGGAGGATAAGCGGAGGAAAAACAATACCTTCGGTCAGGAAATCGCCCGGAAAATCGGGAGATTTTCAGATTTCCGCAGGGTTCCTCCTCATCCATGAAAATCCTCGGATTTTCATGGAGCGTGTCAAA
>DVMU01000111.1 GCA_018714825.1 Candidatus Pullichristensenella excrementigallinarum | reverse complement strand
TTTTCAGATTTCCGCAGTCCTTTTCTCCTTCCATGAAAATCCACAGATTTTCATGGAGCGTGTCGAAATCCTTTTTTGACACGCAGAAACCGCTTCCCTCTTTCAATAGGGAAAGCGGTTTTTGCATTTGCAGGCCTTGCCCTCTCTTGAATTGCCGGTTCCGTTGCCCGGGATTCCCGGATTCCTGTCCCTGCCCCGGAAAAGCACCGGCCCGCCCCGTTCAGCTCAGGCTCGAATCTCCTGCCGCATAAATACAATATACGCCACGGCAAAGGCCAGCAATACCAGCGCTACCATGCATACCAGGTGCGGCCATACGAGCAGCGCGCTCTGCCCAAAGGAGAGCGTCCCCGCCAGAGCCCCCGACAGGGCGTCCGTGGTCGTGAATCCGATGAATCGCACGTCGGGATTCAGCAGCGTCGTGGCGGCTTCCGAATAAAGGTAGTACGGCGACACGCGCTCGAACGCCAGCTGCAATTCGTAGTTGCTGAGCGTGTTGTAATATCCCTGTATTCCATCCAGCGGATAGCATAGATTGGCGACAACGCTCGAAACCATGCTGGAAAACACGGTAAAATAGATCCACAAGGCGATGACGATCAGCGCCGATGTTGCAGCATGTTTGCACAGCACGGAAAAGAGCATGGAAAGCCCCAGCCAGAGCATCGTATAAAACACCGTCAACAACAGATACGATCCCAGCCGCAACAATTCCTCGCTTGACGGGGGCACGCCGATCACCGTCAGTCCTACTCCCCCGACGAGCACGCCCTGCGAGAATATCAATAGAGCGATCGCCGTCGCCCCTGCCAGAAATTTGGCGGAAATAACAGCATCCCGATGAATTGGCTGAGACACAAGGCGATTTAAGGTTCCCTGCGTGCGTTCGCGATTGATCGCGTCAAACCCCAGCGCCAACCCGACAAGCGGAGCAAGATACGCTAAAAATGAGGCAAACGACGGGATGGAATTGCCGCTTGTAGTATACATTGAAAGAAAGATGTATTCGCTGGTCTGCGCGTTCATCAATCCGTCAAAAGCGCCGAAAAGGCTGGCCAGGCTGATTAACGTCAGCAAGGCGAACAGCAATTTGTAACGCGCGCTGCGGAAGTGATCGGCCAGTTCCTTTTGATAGAGCGTGACAAATCCTCTCTCCGCGCCGCGCTTTTCCGCACGCCGACTAAGCGCGCCGCTCGCTTTTGCGCCTGACTGCATCGTTCTCACCTGCCTTTTCAAAATATCTGGCGTAAATATCATCCAGATCTCCGCCGCGCTTTTGCAGGAAGGTCAGCGAAAAACCGGCTTTCACCAATCTCTTGGCCACCGCCGCGCGCACATCTTCCTTCGCGCGCACTACAGCGATCTCACCTTCAAGCTCCACGCCCTCTACGCCTTCTACATCCTCGATCTCCTTTTTCAATTTTTCGCCGCCCGGCTGCGCGCCCACAGCAAAACAATAGCCGTTTTCCCGTTCGATCTGTTCCGCCAATTCCTCAATGCGCCCACAGGCGACCAATTTGCCGCGCACAAAGATGCCCACGCGGTCACAGATCTGCTGGATCTGGTGCAGCTGGTGCGAGGAGATGAGGATGGTGCGCCCGTCCTTATCCGCCAGTTCGCGAATGAGATGCGTCAGTTCGCGAATTCCCTCGGGGTCAACGCCGTTGGTCGGCTCATCAAGGATCAGCACATCCGGATCCTTCAGGAGAATGTCGGCGATGCCCAGGCGCTGTTTCATTCCCTTGGAATATGTGCCGGCGCGGCGATCGGCGGCCTCGATCATGCCCATGCGCTTAAGCAATTCCTCTATGCGCGCCTCGAGAAATTCCCCGCGCAGCCCGTTCATGCGCCCAATCATGCGCAGGTTTTCCCGACCGGTCATGTCCTGGTAAAAGCCCATATTGTCGGGCAGATAGCCCACTACGCGCTTGACGCGGAGGGGATCGCGCGTGCAATCAATCCCCTCGATGGCGGCTTTGCCTGCCGTTGGTTCCGTAAGACCCAGCAGCATCAGCGTTGTCGTGGTCTTCCCCGCGCCGTTGGGACCCAGCAGGCCGAACACTTCGCCTTCCTCCACCCGGAGATTCAGCGCGTCTACGGCGGCAACGTCCCCATAGCTCTTGCTCAGCGCGTTCATTTCAATAATCGTCCTTGCCACGCCTAGCGCCTCCCGAATTTGCGCATAACCGCAAAGATGATGATGGCGAGCAATACAATGGCCGCCACGCCGACGACGCCCCAGGTTGTCTCGGTTTTGACGGTGACGCGAAATTCCACGGCGTCTGAAGTATTGCTGTCCGCAGCGGTGATGGTGGTCAGATAATCGCCGGACATGGCGTTCTCGCCGGGGGTGACGTAGGCGGTAGTTTCCACGGTTGCTCCGGCCTCAATCAACTCGATCGTCTCGGTCGCAAAGCGCACGGTCCATCCGCTGGGAGCGCTGGAAGTGAGATTGACGTTGGTCAAATCGGTGTTTCCGAGGTTGGTCAACGTCAGTTGCACGGTGCTTTCCTGATTGGAATAGGCGTCAAAGCTCAAAACTCCGCTGGGCGTACTCAGCATCAGGTCATAGGATCCATTGATTGTCACGGACAGTGTGAAGCTCAATCGCTCCGACACTGTGGTGGCCGTGCAGGGAATCTCATAGGTGCCCGCGGACACGTTCTGCGGAGGAACGACGTTTATGCTCACTCCCTGCGTAGTGCGCGCCTCCAGCTCCAGCGCCGCCACGCGCGTGGTCTCGCCCGAGGGCATGAAACTCACCGTCCATCCCGCAGGCGCGCTCGCCGCGAAAGAATAGGATTGCGCCGTCAACGTATTGTTGATCAGCGTTGCCGAGAAGGTAAAATCCGTCTGCGCGTCGCCTTCTTGCGAAGGATATTCCACTTCAAAACTGCTGTTTCCGAGTTCCTCGGCGCTGACCGTCAGCTGGATGGTCAATTGATCTGAAAACCCTTCGCCTGCGGCTTCGAGCGTAATCTCATATTCGCCCGCCTCCGCCTCCAGCGGCACCGCCATCTCAAAGGCCACCGCATCCACGACCTCGCCATCGCGCGCATGTACGATCCCTACGCGTTGCCCGCCGGCGCTGAAGTCGCCCGACCATCCCTCCGGCATGTCCAAAACCCGCAAGGCAAAATCCTGAGAAGCGCCGCTGTAATTGTCAATGGCAAGATCCAGCGTAATTTCATCTCCAGCGTTTACCGTCATCGCAGGATACGGCGTACTTAGTTCCACATATGGATCTGCCGGAACAACCTCCGTCCCGGATGCGGGTTCTTCGGCCAGCGCCGAGGTCATCGCCAACAACGCCAACACCAGCGCCAGTACGCGCGTCATTTTCCTATTCATTGACTGTCACTTCCATTCTACCTTTTTCGCAATTTGCGTTATTAAAACAGTAGACAGCCAAACTATACTATACTTAAAAACCATATGAACGCATAGTGAACAATCTTCATCATTTCTATGTACAATCCGATCATTTTTCCAAGGCT
>DVMU01000110.1 GCA_018714825.1 Candidatus Pullichristensenella excrementigallinarum | reverse complement strand
GGAGCAGTGGATCTCCGGCGGCGTGGGCGCGGCGAGAAAAGCTGTGGCGGAATACAACAACAATTAATTCGAGGCGAAGGCATATGCAAAGGGATTCGCAGTTTTTGGGTACGGAAAAGATCGGGAAGCTGTTGTTCAAGCTGGCGCTTCCCGCGGTCACGGCGCAATTGGTCAACATGCTGTACAATCTCGTCGATCGCGTCTATATCAGCCGTATCCCTGAGATCGGAACCATGGCCCTGGCGGGCGTGGGAATTTGCTTTCCGCTGATCATGCTGGTCAGCGCGTTCGCGGCGCTTGTCAGCATGGGCGGCGCGCCGCGCGCTTCCATCGCGATGGGCGCGGGGGAGCGCGACCGGGCCGAAAAGATCATGGGAAACTGCTGTACGCTGCTTTTGATCGTGGCCGCGCTTTTGACTGCGGCGGTGCTGATCTGGCAAAGGCCGATTCTCCTGTTCTTCGGGGCGAACGCGGATACGCTTCCCTACGGGATCGAGTACATGCGCATCTACGCCATCGGAACGGTGTTTGTTCAGCTCGCGTTGGGAATGAACGCGTTTATCACCGCCCAGGGCTTCGCCACCACCAGTATGCTCACGGTTTTGATCGGCGCGGTCCTCAATATCGCGCTGGACCCGCTCCTGATTTTCGGGTTTGGGATGGGCGTGCGCGGCGCCGCGTTGGCGACCATTCTTTCCCAGGCGGTTTCGGCGGTCTGGGTCATCTGGTTTCTGCGTGGAAAAAAGACGGGGTTGAAGCTGGAAATCAAGAATTTCCGCCTGAAGTCCGAATGGATTCTTCCGTGCTTGGCGCTGGGCGTATCGCCCTTTATCATGCAGGCCACGGAAAGCGCTATCTCTATCTGCTTCAACCGTTCCCTGGACGCGTATGGCGGAACGCTTGCCGTGGGCGCGATGACCATTCTTTCCTCGGTGATGCAGTTCGCCATGTTGCCGCTCACGGGTCTGACCCAGGGCGCGCAGCCCATCGTGAGCTTCAATTTCGGCGCGCGCAACGCGCAGCGCGTCAAGGAAGCGTTTTTTAAATTGCTGAAGGTCTGCCTATGCTATTCGGTGGGGCTGTGGCTGGCGGTCATGCTCGCACCGGGCCTGTTTGCGCGCCTGTTTACGCCGGACGAGGAATTGATCGCGTTTACCGCGCGGGCCTTGCGCATCTACATGGCTGCGGAATTGATCTTCGGCGTGCAGATTGCCTGCCAGCAGACCTTTATCGCCATCGGCAATGCGAAGTGTTCCCTGTTCCTGGCGCTTTTGCGCAAGGTGATTTTGCTGATTCCGCTGATCTTCCTCTTGCCCACGCTGATTGCGGATAAAACGACTGCGGTCTACCTGGCCGAACCGGTGGCCGACACAATCGCCGTGACCGTGACGGCGCTCCTGTTTGTCCGGCAATTCCGCCGGGCGCTCAAGGAAATCGGCGGATAAGCGGCGCGATTTGTTCGGATTTTTTCTCTCCCGGAAGGAGGTTCCATGCGTAACTGCCTGTTTACGCCCCTGAAGGCGTTGGAAGATTTTCAAAAGCTGGCGAATCTGGTGCAGGAGCCGGGCGTCTTTCAGATTTCCGGTCTGGATGACACGCAGAGGCTGCATCTGCTCGCCGCGCTCATGCGGGAGACGGGCAGGCCGCTTCTGTTTGTGGCCGCCAACGACATGGCCGCGCAGCGCGTCGCGGAAGATTTGAATGTGCTTCTGGGCGGCGGGGCGAAGTTTTTGCCCGCCCGGGATGTCTCCTTTTTGCGCACCGCGGCTTCCAGCCGCGAATTGTCCATGCGCAGGCTGGAGGCGCTGGGCCAGGCGGCCACGGGAGAGGCGCGGGCGCTGGTCGTTCCGGCGGACGCGCTTTTAAACCGTCTGATGCCCAGAGAAGAGTTTCTCAAACATGTGCTGGATATCGCCCCTGGAATGCGCGCGAACCCCACGGAGATGATCGCGCGCCTGGTTTCGGCGGGATACGAGCGGGTACAGTTGGTGGAAGCGCGGGGGCAATGCGCGCTGCGCGGCGGGATTCTGGATGTGTATCCCGTGGGGATGCCCAACGCGCTGCGCCTGGAGTTCTTTGACGACGAGATCGATTCCTTGCGCACGTTCGACGTGATGACCCAGCGATCGGTTTCCATGCTGGAGAAGGCGCGGATCTATCCGGCCGGAGAGACGCTCCTTGCCGGGAGCGACGCGCTGCGCGCGGCGCAGGCGCTCAAGCACCTTTTGCGCGCGCGTGCGAGCGCCATGGGCGGGGACGATCGGCAGAAAAAGCTCGAAAAGGAATTCGGGCTGATTCCCTTTGAGGAATTTTTGCGGCTGACCGGCGAAGAATCCACCCCTTCCCGCGAAATTTCGGCGGTGGAAAAGAATTTTGCGCGCGTGCTCGATCAATTGGAAACCGGCCGCGAACCGGATGGCGCGGATACGCTGCTTCCCGTTCTTCTGGGCTATCGGGATACCGCGCTTTCGTATCTGGAAGCGCCGATCCTCGTCCTGGATCAGCCCGATCGCCTCAGGGAACGCGCGCAGAATCGCACGCTCGAATTCCACGAACAGTTTGCCTCCGCGCTCGAGCATGACGAGGCGCTGCCCATGCAGGCCGATCTCCTGTTTTCCTGGGAATACGTCCGGGCAGGGATGGAAGGAATGCGCGCCATCATTCTCTATCCGTTTTTGCGCACGGAGGAGCAATTCCGGCCGCAGGCGGTGTTTTCCTTCGAGGGCCGCAACGCCACCGGCTACATGGGAAATATCCCGGAGCTTGGGCGGGACATTGCCAAATGGAGGGCGGAGGGCTGGAGAATTATCCTGTTGGCCGGCGGCATGGCGCGTTCCAAGCGCTTGAAAGAGGCCCTGGAAAAACAGGAAATTTACGCGGACTATCTTGAGGAAATTCCCGAAGAGATTCCGCCCGCGCAGCCGGTAATTCTGCCGTTTACAGTCAATCGGGGGTTTCTCTATCCCGCGGCGAAATTGGCGGTCGTGGCGGAGGGAGACATTTACGGCGTCAATCGCCAGAAGGCGCGCTCGCGGGCAAAGACGGGCGAAAAGCTGGCCGCGTTTACCGATCTGGCCGTGGGCGACTATGTGGTGCATGAAAATCACGGCATCGGCCAGTATATGGGCACCGTGCGCCTGGCTTCGGAAGGCACCTATCGCGATTTTCTGCACATTCGCTATCAGGGCTCGGATAAGCTCTATGTGCCCACCGATCAGCTCGATCGCGTGCAGAAGTATATCGGTTCCGAGGGCGAGGCGCCCAAGCTCAACCGGCTCTCGGGCGGGGAATGGCAGAAGCAGAAGGCCAAGGTCAAGGCCTCGATTCAGGAAATCGCGGGCGAGCTTTTGAAATTGTACGCGCACAGGGAATCCGTTCCCGGCCACGCGTTCGATCCGGATACCCCCTGGCAGCGGGAATTTGAGGAGAGTTTTCCCTATGAGGAGACCCCCGATCAGCTCGCCGCGATCGAGGATATCAAGCGCGATATGGAGAAGCCCAAGATCATGGACCGCCTCCTGTGCGGCGATGTGGGGTATGGAAAGACCGAGGTCGCCCTGCGCGCGATTTTCAAATGCGTGATGGGCGGCAAACAGGCGGCGTTGCTGGCGCCGACCACCATCCTGGTGCAGCAGCACTATGCCACCATGATGAATCGCTTTCACGGATTTCCCATCCGGGTGGATACGCTTTCGCGCTTTAAGAGCCCTTCCGAACAGAAGGAAGTCATTGCCCAGCTCCAGTCGGGCGAATTGGATGTGGTGATCGGCACGCACCGGCTGCTGAACAAGGATGTCGCCTTCAAGGATCTGGGGCTTCTGGTGGTCGATGAGGAGCAGCGATTCGGCGTCAATCACAAGGAAGGCATCAAAAAGCTCAAGCGGAGCGTGGACGTTTTGACCCTCACCGCCACGCCCATTCCCCGAACGCTGCACATGTCCATGGTCGGCATTCGCGATATGAGCCTGCTGCAATCCCCGCCGGAGGAGCGGTATCCGGTGCAGACGTATGTGGTCGAGTATTCCGACGGCCTGGTGCGCGACGCGCTGCTGCGCGAACTTTCGCGCGGCGGGCAGGCGTATGTCCTGCACAACCGCGTGCAGACCATCGACATGATCTATCAGCGCCTCAAAAAGCTCGTGCCTGAGGCGCGCATCGCCGTGGGCCACGGGCAGATGCGCGAGCACGCGCTGGAAGACGTGATGCTGGATTTCTACGAGGGAAAGTTCGATGTGCTATTGTGTACCACCATCATCGAAGCGGGCCTGGACGTTCCGCGCGCCAACACGCTGATCGTGCTCGATGCCGACCGCTTCGGCCTTTCGCAGCTGTATCAGTTGCGCGGCCGCGTGGGGAGGTCCAACCGCCTGGCGTACGCCTATCTGACCGTCAGCCCTTCCAAAATTCTCACCGAGGCCGCCGACAAGCGCCTCAACGCCATCCGCGAATTCACCGAATTCGGTTCCGGCTTTCGCGTGGCGATGCGCGATTTGGAGATTCGCGGCGCGGGCAATCTGCTCGGCGCGGAGCAATCGGGATTTATGGCGAGCGTGGGATACGATCTGTATGTGAAGATGGTGGAGGAGACGGTCAAGGAGATGCGCGGGGACGTTTCGCTCAACGATATCGAAACCCGCGTGGACGTCAAGGTGGATGCGTATTTGCCGCAGGAATACGTCTCCAACGATCTGATGCGCGTGGAGATGTACAAGAAAATTGCCTCCATTCGCGATCGCGATTCCCGTGAGGATCTGATCGAGGAATTGGTCGATCGCTTCGGCGACCCGAATCGCCCGGTCATGAATTTGATCGAGATCGCGCATCTCAAGTCCCTGTGCGGCCGGCTGGGCATCGACCAGGTGACCTACAAGGCGGGAAGCCTGAACATGCGCTTTTCCATCGCCGCCGATCTGGATGTGATTCGTCTTCTGACCGCCATTCACAAGCATGAGGACTGTTTCAAATTTACCGGCAGCAATCCGCCCAACCTGCTCTATTTTGAAAAGAGCAAGACCGCTGAGGAACTCTTGCCCGGCGCGGTGCGGGTGATGGAGAGCGTCGTGGAGGATGTGTACCGCAAAGAGGAGGAAGCGTAGTGGCCTTTTTGCCCGTGAACGCGAAGGAAGTCGCCCGCCTGGGCTGGGAACAGCCGGATTTTGTCTATGTCACCGGGGATGCCTATGTGGATCACCCGTCCTTTGGGCTGGCGATCATCTCGCGGGTTCTGGAGGCGGAGGGGTACAAGGTGGCCATGCTTCCGCAGCCGGATTGGCATTCCTGCGAACCTTTCCGCGCGTTTGGTCGGCCGCGGCTGGGGTTTCTGGTTACGGCCGGGGTCATCGATTCCATGGTCAACCACTATACCGTGGCCAAAAAGCCCCGCCATGAGGACGCCTATTCGCCCGGCGGCAAGGCGGGAATGCGCCCCGATCGCGCGACGATCGTCTATTGCAACCGCATTCGCGAGGCCTTCGGCAACGTGCCGATCCTCATCGGCGGCGTGGAGGCGTCCCTGCGCAGGTTCGCGCATTACGATTATTGGGACGATCGCGTGCGCAATTCCTGCCTGGTGGATGCGGGCGCGGACGTATTGCTCTTCGGCATGGGGGAGCGCTCAATCGTACAGGCCGCGCGCTGGGTGGAATCCGGGCGTCCGTTTTCCGAAATGCGCGTGCCCGGCACATGCGTGATGGTCGGGCAGGTTCCCGAGGGCGCGGTGGAGATCGAATCCATGGAAGAGACGGCCCGGGACAAATTCGCCTATGCGCGCGCGTTTCGCACGCAATATGACGAACAGGACCCCGTGCGCGGCAAGCCTCTCGCGCAGAAGCACGGCAAGCGCTGGCTCTTGCAGAATCCGCCGGATCTGCCGCTTTCCAGAGAAGAACTGGATCGGGTTTACGCGCTTCCCTACGAGCGCAAGTGGCATCCCATGTACGACAAGATGGGCGGCATTCCCGCGCTTTCGGAAGTCAAATTTTCCATCGCCTCGGTGCGCGGCTGCTTCGGCGCGTGCAATTTTTGCGCGCTGACCTTTCACCAGGGCCGCATCGTCACTTCCCGCAGCAAGGATTCGATTCTCAAAGAGGCGCGGGGCTTTTTGCGCGATCCGGATTTCAAGGGATATATCCACGATGTCGGCGGCCCCACGGCCAATTTCCGCCGCCCCGCCTGCAAAAAACAATTGCAGTCCGGCGCGTGCAAGGGGCGGCAATGCCTGTTTCCCCGGCCGTGCAAAAATCTCGAAGCCGATCATCGGGAATATGTGGATATCCTGCGCTCCTTGCGGGAATTGCCGGGAATCAAGAAGGTGTTTGTGCGTTCGGGCATTCGGTTCGACTATGTTCTGGCGGACAAATCCCCGGATTTTTTGCGGGAACTTGTCCGGCATCATGTGTCCGGGCAACTCAAGGTTGCGCCCGAGCACATCAGTCCCAACGCGCTGCGCTCGATGGGGAAGCCTTCCGGCGAGGTGTATGAAGAATTTGTCCGCCGCTATCAGCAGATGAATCGGCAATTGGGACTCAAGCAGTATCTGGTGCCCTATTTTATGTCCAGCCATCCGGGGTGTCGGCTCGAGGACGCGGTGGCGCTGGCCGTGTATCTCAAAAAGACCGGACATCGGCCCGAACAGGTGCAGGATTTTTATCCCACTCCGGGCACGCTCTCCACGGCCATGTTCTATACCGGCATCGATCCCCGGAATATGGAGGCGATCTATGTCCCGCGCGAGGCGCATGAAAAGGCCATGCAGCGGGCGCTGTTGCAATTTGATCGGCCGCAGAATCGCGCTCTGGTTCTCGAGGCGCTCCAAAAGACCGGACGCGAGGATTTGATCGGCTATGGGGCCGATTGCCTGATCCCGCCCGTCGCGCGCGCAGGCATCCGAGGAGCCGAGAAAAAGCGGCCTGGGATGGAAAAGGCCCGAAAGACGAGGGATTCCGGAACGGGGAAATCGATTCGTGCCTCTACCAAGAACGTCTCCGCGCGCACAAAAGGCGAAGCAAAGCGCCCGCAAGCGCCCTCCCGCGCGCGAGGTACCTCCAAACAAACAAAGGGAAACAAACCGAAGCGCCCGTCTTGACGGACTTCGGTTTGTTCTGTTATAATGGAAACGAGGTTCCAACAAAGGAGTGACGCGGATGAAGAAGGGAGATCTTCGCAAGCAGGCGATTCTCGATACCGCAGAGGAATTGTTTTTCGCGCGTGGATATGAAGAGACTTCCGTGCAGGATATTTTGGACGCGATGGGCCTTTCCAAAGGGGGATTTTATCACCATTTTGAATCCAAAATATCGGTGCTGGAGGAAATCAGCCAGCGGCGCGCGGAAAAGCAATACGCAAAACTGGCGCAGGAAATGAAGCTGTCCAATCTTTCGGCGGTGAACAAGCTCAATCACCTGTTTTCCGCGAACAATTTGTTTGAACGCGAGGAGCCGAAGTTTGTCAGGATGGTGCTTCGGGTATGCTATGAAGCGGGGGATACGGCGCTGATGACCCGCCAACGGCAAGTGACGCTGGACAAATTGACGCCGCTGGTCAACGAAATCGTATTTCAGGGCGTGCGCGAGGGCGCGTTCTATACGCGCTATCCCGGAGATGTGGGCAGGCTTTTGCTCATGCTCTCCAACGATATCAACGATGAGGTTGCGCGAATCCTCGTGCGGGGCCTGGGCAATCCGGAATGCGTGATTTCCGTGATTGACCTGCTCAATGTGTATCGGGATTCGGTGGAAATTCTGCTCAACGCTCCATATGGGTCGATCCGGTTGTTTGACATGGATCGCGTTTTAAAGGCGTGTCGGCAGGCAATCGTAAATTTTGAATCCGAGAATGGAGAAGAAGGATGAAAAAGAGATGGATGGCCCTTTTGTTGGCGTTGATCGTGCTGCTTGGCGCGATGGGCATGGCCGAAGGCGCCTTGACGGAAGTAGAGGAACAGCAGACCCCGGTTCCTCCGGCCTGGACCCCGGCGCCTGAGGCGGTTTCGGAGTTGAGCGAATTGCCGACCGAAGCGCCTCAGGCCACGAATGAAACAGCGTCCGATTTGTCGGCGGAGGAATCGCCGCAATCGCCCTATGCGGACATGCCCACCGTTCCGCCCCTTCCCACGCAGGAACCAGGGCGGCTGCGCGGCGTAAAGATTGGCATTGATCCCGGCCATCAGGCGCGCGCCAACGGAGATTTGGAGGCGGTCGCGCCCGGAAGCAGCGAAAAGAAGGCCAAGGTCTCTTCAGGAACCAGCGGCCGGTATTCGGGCGTAGCGGAGCATGTGGTCAATCTTCAGGTTTCGCTGCAATTGCGCGAGGCGCTCGAGGCAGAGGGGTGCGAAGTCTATATGACGCGCGAGAGCGCGGACGTGGACATTTCCAATCAGGAGCGCGCCATTATGATGAACGAATTGGGCGTGGATTTGGTGCTGCGCATTCACTGCAACGGTTCCACCAATTCCTCGGCCAACGGAATCGGCCTGTATGTGCGCAAGACCGGGACCAACGCCGAAGAATGCCTGCGCGCAGCCGAGGCGCTTATGCCCGCAATGCTGGAGGCCACCGGCGCGCGGGAAGACGGCATTTTCCGCCGCGATACCTATACGGGCCTGAATTGGTCGGAGGTTCCCAGCATTCTGGTGGAAATGGGATTTATGACCAATCGGGAAGAGGATCTGAAACTGAATGATCCCGAATATCAGGAAAAACTCGTGCAGGGCATGGTGGAGGGAATCTGTGCCTATATGGGCAGATAGGATTGGCCATACCAAAGAATTGGAATGCGTCGGAAGGGAGAAACGGAATGGAAAGACCCATGAAGCGGGTTCGGGATTCCTATTCGGAGCAGATTCAGATCGTGCTTTCGCCGGATGTAAACGGGAATATGCGGCTGTTTGGCGGACAATTGATGCAGTGGATCGACATCGTGGCCGGAGTGGTCGCGCGCCGACACTCCGGCCATGAAGTGACGACCGCTACGGTCGATAGTTTGCAGTTTCTGCGTTCCGCGTATCTCAATAGCACGATGCTGCTTGTCGGACGTGTGACGTATGTGGGCAATACTTCGATGGAAGTACGCGTGGATACTTATGTAGAGGAATTAAATGGTTCTAGGGAGCTGGCGAATCGCGCGTATCTGGTGATGGTCGCCATGGGCGAGGAGGAAAAGCCCGTCCCCGTGCCGGGGCTGATTCTGGAAACGGAGGAAGAAAGACGGGAATGGCGCCTGGGCGAAGAACGCCGGCGGGCACGGCTGGAAAGGAGACGCAAAGATGGAGAACATGCGTAAGATGGTGCGTTGCAAGGTTTGTGGCGCGGTCTTTGAGGAAGGAGCGGCAACCTGTCCGGTTTGCGGCGTGGGGCCGGAAAATTTTGAACCCGTGGGGGATGTGGTCGCGTATCGCGACAACACGGAGGACATGTATCTGATCTTGGGCGGCGGTGTGGCGGCTGTCGGGGCGGCGGAGGCGATTCGCGCGCGCGATCGAACGGGGAGCGTGGTGCTGCTGACGGAAGAAGCCTTTCTCCCTTACAATCGGCCGATGCTCACCAAAAAGCTCCAGGAAGGCGGCGTTCCGGATCTGATCAACGCTGCGGATTGGTATGAGGAAAACAATATTCAGATTTATACCGGGATGCGCGCGGCGTCCATCGATCCCGAGAATCGGGAGGTTTCCCTCGAAAACGGGAATGCTTTTCATTACGATAAACTGATCTACGCCTTGGGCGCGGAGAGCTTTGTTCCGCCCATTCCCGGCGCCGATCTTCCCCATTGCGTGTCGGTTCGCCGCATTGAAGATGTGCAGCGCGTGGAAACGCTTCTTCCCGAGGCCAAGACTGCGGCCGTGGTCGGCGGCGGCGTGCTGGGGTTGGAAGCGGCTTGGGCCCTGCGGCAGCGGGGTCTTGCGGTGACGGTGCTGGAGGCGGGTTCCCGCCTGATGCCGCGTCAGCTGGATGAGGCCGCGTCGCAATTGCTCCTCGAGGCGGCCGGGGCTTCGGGCGTGGAAATCGTGTTGAACGCGCAGACGCAGCAAGTCGAACCGGGGCGCGTGGCGCTGGCTTCTGGGCGAGAGATTCCGGCGGATCTCGTGCTGTTCTCCTGCGGAGTGCGCGCGAACGTCGAAGTGGCCAGGACCGCCGGCATCGAGATCGGCCGAGCGGTGAAGGTAGACGCGGGAATGCGCACCTCGCTTCCCGGAATCTATGCCTGCGGGGACTGCGCGGAATGGAACGGAACCAATCTCGCGCTGTGGGCCGAGGCGGAAGAACAGGGGCGCGTCGCGGGCGCGAACGCTTCAGGGGAAGACGAGACCTTCCAACCCAAGGCGTACCCGGTTTTGTTCCGGGGATTCGGCACAATGCTCTTCTCCTGCGGACGGATTACCGAAGATCGCGCGCAGGATCGCGAAGCGACCTTCTTCTTTGAAGAGGACAAGCTCGTCGGCGCGATCGTCGTGGGCAATTTCCGGCGGATGAAGGCCGTGATGGATTGGGTTGCGCGCGGGGTAGCGCGCAAGGAGGTAATGCCGTGATGGATTTTCTCGATTTGGCGATGAGGCGGGAAAGCTGCCGCGATTTTTCGAACCGGCCCGTGGAGCGGGAAAAGCTCGAAAAAATGATCGAGGCCGCGCGGATTGCGCCGTCGGCGTGCAACGGTCAATCCTGGTTTTTTACCGTCGTGCGGGAGCCTGGGGCGGTTGCCCGCGTGGCGGATTGCTGCGCCCATATGGGCATGAATAAGTTTGCCCATACGGCGCCTGCCTTCATCGTATGCGAGGAATGCAAACCCAACCTGACCTCGCGACTGGGCGGAGGCGTCAAAAATCAACAGTTTACCAATTTGGATCTGGGACTGGCGGTCATGCAGATTTGCCTGGAGGCGACGGATCAGGGGCTTTCCACCTGCATTCTCGGTTGGTTCCAGGAAGAGAAATTGAAAAAAATGGTACCGCTCAAGGGTGGGCGCGTGCGGCTGGTGATCGCCGTGGGATATGCCAAGACGGATGCGATTCGTCCGAAAAAGCGCAAAAAGACCGAGGAAATCTCCTGCTTTGTGGAGTAAGAAATCAAGAAATATCGCGGCAGCCTGTCGTATCAGGCTGCCGCGATGTATGCTGCCGAAAAGGCCCTCTCAGGAGGGCCTTGGACATCGAGCGGTTTTCGGATTTCCGTCTTCCCCTTCCATGAAAATCTGCAGATCTTCTTCGCGCGTCAATCGTCGATTTCCAGGAACTGTTCAAGTTCCGAGGGGGAATACAGGCAATACTTCGCCTGTTCCAGCATGATCTTGCCCACATACGGCCCCGTGTGCGACCAGCCCGCCCAGGCAAAATCCACTTGGCGCTTCCTGGCCATGTCCATGCCGGGCTTCAGGTCGTCCACCATCAGAAGATCGCTTGGGGCGAGCGAGAATTCGCGCATGATCGCGTCCAGCGGATAGGGATGGGGCTTGCGCTTTTCTTCCGGAAGTTCCCATCCGAAGATTTGATCCGGATCAAACCCGAAAAGCTCGCGATAATGCCGGAGGATGACGTCCCGCTCGGAATGCGAAACCACGCAAATTTTGCCCCCGCGCGCGCGAAAGCGGGCAAAGAGCCGGTCAAAGCCGTCGTAGGGCTTGGGAAGCGCCGTGGTGGTGTACTTGCGCCAGATGCGCTGCTCGATCGCCATTTCCTCTTCGTTCAATTGGAGGACGTCCCGCAGAAGCGGCAAAATGCCCGGATCGAAGCCGTAGCCGATAAATTCGTCCAACGTCATCTCCGCCCTCTCCGGGCGCAGAACTTGTAACGCCTCCACAAAGGAAGGATAGTGAATCGCGGGGGTGGATTGAACCACCGTGTCGTCGTGATCGAGAACCAGACAGGCGTAGCGCATTCGATCTTCCTCCCTTTATTCCAGAAATCCGGCGCCTTTTTCCATAATTTCCTCCGCAGTCCGGGCGATTTCTTCCGCCGGAACGGGCATTCCGTCGTCCAACCAATTCTGCAAAAGGCCAATGCAACCGGAACTCGCAAAGGCATAGAAAATGGCGATTTTGCGCGGAGAGGCGTTTTTGTAATGCTTGGCGTAAGTGGAAAGGCAAAAATCGCGGCCGAGAGCGGTCAGCTTGTTCAAAAAAGTCTTATCCCCGAAATCGCCCAGCGTGACCGTGCAGAGATCCGCGTTTTCCTGCACGCAGCGAAACAGCGCCGAGGTGACCTTGACCGGCGCAAGAGACGACGGGTCGGATTCCAGGACGGGCTGCATGGCGGCTTTGAGATCCTGAAGCATCTCTTCTTCGATGGAGCCAAGCAGGTCGTATACGTCGCGATAGTGCGCGTAAAATGTGCCTCGATTGATGCCCGCCAGCTCGCACAGCTCCTTGACCGAAATGCTCTGGATGGGCTTTTTGCGCATCAGGGCCAACAGCGCCCGCCGGATGAGAAATTTGGTCAGGCGCGTCCGATGGTCGGTTCCGCTCTTTTTCATGGCAAACTCCCTTGGATCAACAGTTGGTGTACAATTTGTTCAAAAACTATCCTGCGGGACAAAATCTGTCGATTGCCAATAGGCATCCCTGGCCATTATAATACAGTTGAGGAAGAAAATCAACACAGTGTCGCCTATTGCGCCAAAGGAGGGATTCTATGAAATTGTATATTGTCACCGGCGCAAACGGCCATTTGGGCAGCGCCTTGATGCGCATATTGTCCGAACGGGGGTTGGAGACGCGCGGCCTGATTTTGCCGGGCGAAAAAGCGGAAAGCTATCCCCATGTCACTTATTATGAAGGAGACGTGCGCTCGCGCGAATCGATCTGCAAACTCTTTGAAGGGGCGGAGGATCGCGAAATCCTGTTTATTCATGCGGCGGGCATTGTGAGCATTGCGGGAAATCTTACCCCGGCGCTGTACGATGTCAATGTCAACGGGACGCGCCTGGTGTGCGAAATTTGCCTGGAAAAGAAGGTATCGCGCCTGGTCTACGTCTCCTCGGTGCACGCCATTCCGGAGAAGGACAAATTGGATGTCCTGAGCGAGGTGGACGCGTTTTCGCCCGATCAGGTGGTGGGCGGATATGCCAAGACCAAGGCGGAAGCCACGCAGTATGTGCTCGACCAGGTCGCCCGAGGCCTCAACGCGGTCGTCGTGCATCCCTCGGGCATCATTGGGCCGTATGACGCGGCGCGCAACCATATCGTGCAGATGGTTCGGGATTATCTGACCGGAAAACTTCCCGCCTGCGTGCGGGGCGGATATGATTTTGTGGACGTGCGCGACGTGGCGGAGGGATGCCTGCTGGCGGCGGAAAAGGGGCGACCGGGAGAATGCTATATTCTCTCCAATCGCCATTACGAGGTTCGTGAGCTTCTTTCCATGGTGCAAAAGGAGGGCGGGGGCCGCCCGCTTCCGGTGCTTCCCCTGTGGATGGCGCGCGCCTTTGCGCCGATGATGGGCTGGCTGGCCAAAATTCGCCGCCGCCGTCCGCTCTATACCAAGTATTCCCTGTATACGCTCGGCTCCAACGATCGCTTTTCCCATGACAAGGCGACCAGCGAATTGGGGTATCGGCCCCGCGATATGCGCGAAACCATTGCCGATACGGTTCTATGGCTCAAAAAGCATTTGCATCTGGGAAAGCCCGTTCGTCCCGGAAGGTAAGGGGCGGTTGCAGCCGCTCATTCAGGCAACCCGTAGGCGGCGAAAGCCTCCTGCGATCCGGAGAATACATTCAGGTCGATAAAGTGTTCGGGGCCGGAGTAGCCTGAAAGTTTTCCCTTGTGCGAGTATTGCCAAAATGTCCAATCGTCTGTTTGCGGGGCGAGATATACGCTGCGAATCCAAAGGTCGTACTGCGTGTATTCTGTGCCGAGATACTCTTCCCGCGCGCGTTGCGTGGCATAGAGGATCGGCCAGACGCCGCAATGCTCTTCTATCGCCTGCAGGAGCCGATTCAATTCCCTCCGCACCGTTTCGGCGGGCGGAGGATTTTTTTGGAATTCCCCGTACAATTCCATATCCACGACGGGAGGCAGCGCGGCGGGCCAATTCTCATCGCTTTGCGCCTCCGCTTCGGAAAGCGCGGCCAGAAAATTTTCCGCCTGGGTCGTTCCCGAACTCTCAAAGCTGAAAAAATGGTAGGCGCCCGCGCGCAACCCCGCTTTGCGCGCTTCTACCCAGTTGACCAGGAAAAACGGATCGCGATGGGAGCTTCCTTCGGTGGCCTTGATAAAGGCAAAGTCCAAATCCTGCGCGCGGAGCGTAGGCCAGTCGATTGTACCCTGATACGCGCTGACGTCCACGCCGCGAACCGGATAAGCCGCTTTGGAAGGGTTGTTCAGCCAAAATACGCCGTTGTAGAGCAAAAGGCTGCCGATTCCCAGAAGCAGTATCATTCCCAGGGCGACAAGCAGAACGCGCTTTTTCATTTAAACCTCCGTGATGCTATCGATAGAGAGCTTTCTACGAAGGACTGGAAGGAAATGGGCTACTTTGCGTCTTCCGGGCGGATGATAAGTCCCAGCAATCCGGCCAGTTCTACAGCTTGCAGGGGAGTGACCACAGCCCCGCGCAGGCATTCGGGCACAACAGCCATTCCCGAGAGCGAGCAGCTGCGCAGATCCAGGCCCTTAAGGGACGTGTTGGTAATTTCGCATTGGGTCAGGTCGCAGCGGGAAAAGGCAACATCCTTGAACGTGACCGCGGTCAGCGCCAGTCGGCGCATCTCGCAATCCTGAAATTCGACCCATTGGAGCTTGCATTGCCCCAGCGCCAAATAGGACATGGAACAATCCGAGAACAATACATGCCGCAATACACAATGGTCCAAACTTGCGCCCAGCAGGCGGCAGTCTTCCAGGCGCGCGCGGGAAAAACAGGCGTTTTCCAGCAGGAAATTGGAAAAATCGCAGTGCGAAAAAACGCAATCGGTGAAGAACCATTGCCCAATTTCGCATGGAGAAAAGCGGATGTTTTCAAAGCGGCATCGGGAGAATTCCAACCGCGTTCCCCGGAGACATTCCAGCATTCCGCCATGAAATTCCATTTCCGCCAGATCGCCGTCTTCGGCCAGGGCTTGGCAGACGGCCCCCTCGAGGCGGCGCGGAGAGAGCGCCTCGGACAGTTCCGGTTCCCGTAGGTTCATGCAAGCGCCTCCTTGTGAAAATATGTCCGAAAACGAAGCGGAATACGGAGCAAAACCGTCGTTTCTATACAGGGATACTCTGATTATAGCAAAAAACGCGCGGCCGGACACGCCCGTTGCGGATGTCCGGCCGCGCTAACGCCGATTTCGCTGTCTCCTAGAAGATGCGGTCGGCTACGCCGCGAGCAACAGGGTCAGGGTGGCATCATCCACCAGGCCCGTGGAAGGCAGAGAATTGGCGGTCTGATAGTTCGCCACCGCTGTCTGAGTGGCTGCATCATAGATGCCATTTACCGTGATTGCCAATTTGGACTGAAGCCAATTGACGCACTCTCCAGCACTCTTCGAAGTTCCCAGCGCATTGTTGAGAAGATTTGCGAAGGCGTTCAACTGCTCGTTGGTGATCGCCTGAGCAGGAGTGGGCTCTGCAGTGGGAGTGGGTTTCGCAGTGGGAGTGGGCTCTGCAGTGGGAGTGGGCTCTGCAGTGGGAGTGGGCTCCGCAGTGGGAGTGGGCTCCGCAGTGGGAGTGGGCTCTGCAGTGGGAGTGGGCTCTGCAGTGGGAGTGGGCTCCGCAGTGGGAGTGGGCTCCGCAGTGGGAGTGGGCTCCGCAGTGGGAGTGGGCTCCGCAGTGGCGGTGGGCTCCGCA
>DVMU01000109.1 GCA_018714825.1 Candidatus Pullichristensenella excrementigallinarum | reverse complement strand
ACGCGCTGTTTGAGGCGGAATTGTGCGTCTGCGACATCGCGCAGCTTCTCAACATGACCTCTACCGCGGTTTCCCACCAGTTGCGAATCCTCAAGGGAAACAAACTGGTCAAATCGCGGCGCGATGGAAAGAACGTATTTTATTCCCTGGCGGACAATCATGTGACTTCCATCATCAACCAAGGCATGGAGCATGTGCGCGAATAGGGAAATTGCGACAAAGGAGCGGGAGGGATTCTCATGAAAAAAACTTACAAATTGCAGGGATTGGATTGCGCGAACTGCGCGCGGAAAATGGAAGACGGCATCCGCAAAATCGAGGGCGTAGACGAGGTTCAGGTCAATTTTTTGACGCAGAAGCTGTCCCTTTCGGCAAGCGACGCGCTCTTTGAGGGGATTCTGGAAAAGGCGATCAAGGTCTGCCGCCGGGTGGACCCGGATTGCGAACTTCTCCGTTAGCGCCGCAATCCGGCGAGTTTTCGAAAATCGAGGAGGATAAGGCTTATGACCAGGAGGCAGAAGCGGATGCTTGTCCGCATCGCGATCAGCGCGGCCCTGCTGATCGCCTGCGTGCTCGCACCTCTCCACGGAATTTGGCGGCTTTTGGCATTTCTCGTACCTTATGTGTGGATCGGTTGGGATGTCTTGTGGAAGGCCGCGCGCAACATCGCCCACGGCCAGGTGTTTGACGAAAACTTCCTCATGGCGCTGGCGACCGTGGGCGCGCTGGCGACGGAGGAGTATTCCGAAGCCGTGTTCGTGATGCTGTTTTACCAGGTAGGCGAACTGTTTCAATCCTATGCCGTGGGTCGTTCCCGGCAATCGATTTCCAAACTTCTGGAAATCCGCCCCGACTATGCGAATCTTGAAAAGGGCGCGGATCTGGAGAAGGTCGATCCGGAGAAAGTGCAAATCGGCGATGTAATCGTGATTAAGCCCGGAGAACGCGTACCGCTGGACGGCGTAGTATTAGAGGGTCGTTCTTCTCTGGATACGATGGCTCTCACCGGCGAATCCCTCCCGCGAACGGTCGAAGAGGGCGACGACGTGGTCAGCGGCTGCGTGAATCAAAGCGGCCTGCTCCGCGTGCGCGTGACCCGGCTTTTCGGCGAATCGACTGTAGCCAAAATTCTGGATCTGGTGGAAAACGCCGGCAGCAAGAAGGCGCGCGCCGAAAATTTTATCACCAAATTTTCCCGTGTTTATACGCCGCTGGTCGTCATCGCAGCAATCCTTCTGGCAGTGGTTCCCCCGCTGTTCACGGGTAACTGGTCGGAATGGAAGCGCGCGCTGATCTTTCTGGTGGTCTCCTGCCCCTGCGCGCTGGTGATCTCCGTCCCGTTGAGCTTTTTCGGCGGCATCGGCGGCGCCTCGCGCGACGGCATCCTGGTCAAGGGCGGCAGCTATTTGGAGACGCTTGCTAGGGCGGAAATCGTGGTCTTTGACAAGACCGGAACGCTCACAAAGGGCGTGTTCAACGTTACTGCCATTCATCCCGACAAAATCTCCGAAGCCGAACTTCTGGAACTCGCGGCTTATGCGGAAAACTATTCGGATCATCCGATTTCTCATTCCATCCAGCAGGCCTATGATCGTCCCATCGACGTGGCCCGCGTCGGCGAGGTGGAGGAAGTCGCCGGGCGCGGCGTGCGCGCGGTAATCGATGGAAAGGTCGTCTGCGTGGGCAATTCCCGGTTTATGGACGAATTGGGCGTACAATGGCATCCCTGCCACCATATCGGCACCACCGTGCATGTGGAAGTGGACGGCCTATATGCCGGCCATCTGGTGATTTCCGACGAGCTCAAGCCCGACGCCAAGGAGGCGATCTTCGGCCTCAAGGCGCTGGGAATTCAGAAGACCGTCATGTTGACCGGCGACATGCGCGCCGTGGGGGAAAAGGTGGGCCGCGATCTGGGCTTGGACGAAGTCCACGCGGAACTCCTGCCCGCGGACAAAGTCGATCAAGTGGAACAGCTTCTGCAAAAGAAATCTCCTGGAGGCGCGCTGGTCTTTGTGGGTGACGGCATCAACGACGCGCCCGTTCTCTCGCGAGCGGATGTCGGCGTGGCCATGGGCGGTATGGGTTCGGATGCGGCCATTGAAGCCGCCGACGTCGTGTTTATGGACGATAAGCCTTCCAAGCTCTCCGACGCCATCCGCATCGCCCGCAAGACGCGCTCCATTGTTCGGCAAAACGTGGCCTTTGCCCTGTGCATCAAGCTGCTGGTCATGCTTCTGGGCGCGGTGGGCATGGCCAATATGTGGGAAGCGGTGTTCGCGGATGTAGGCGTTTCGGTACTCGCCATTTTGAACGCCATGCGCGCGCTGCAAGCGCCCAGGAAATAGAAACCCCTTTTCAAAGATGAAGAAGGCCCGCAAACGCGGCGCATGGCCTAGGCCAATGCCGCGTTTGCGGGCCTTTCAAGCGATTTCCCGGCTCTGAAATTTCTTCTACGCTTCTGTTCCCATTTGGCGGGACAGTTTCTCTGCGTCCCGGCCCACTACGGCCAGCGCGCTGGGCGCGGTGAGAATCTCGCGCGCAAGGGCGTTGACCTCCTCAAAGCGCATGGCGTTGATCCGGTCGATGACCTCCGTCTCCGTGCGTGTCTGATTGAGCAGCAGGAGCCTGCGGCCCAGGGAATTCATGCGCGCGGAGGTGGATTCCGATCCCAAAATGAATCCTGCCTTGAGTTGCTCGCGCGCCATTTGGAACTCTTCCCGGCGAATTCCCTTTTCCGCAATGGAGGCAATCTCTCCCCGAATCATCTGCAGCACTTCCGCGGCCTGTTCCGGCCGAGTCGCGGCATAGATGGAAAGCATCCCGCAATCCAGATAGGAATTGGGATAGCTGTAAATCGAATACGCCATGCCCTTTTCCTCGCGGATCTTCTGAAAGAGGCGAGAACTCATGGAACCGCCCAAGACGCTGTTGAGCAGCGAAAAGGCATAGTTGCGCTCATCCTCCATCGTCACTCCCGGATAGCCCAGGCAAATCTGCACCTGTTCGATATCCTTTTCCTTAAACAGCGCGGTAGGCTCCACAGCGTGCGTGTGGAAATCCGCCGCTGCGCGCGGCGTCGCCCCCCAATTTCCCAGGAGCCGCTCCGCCGCGTCCACGACGCGCTCCCAATCGTAATTGCCCGCCAGGGCCAGGACCGCGTTCCGGGGATGATACATTCCCCCCCAATAGGAAAGCAGATCTTCCCGCGCAAACGAGGAAACGCTTCTCTCGCTTCCCAGAATCGGCCGCGCGACCGGCTGATCCCCGAATTGCGCCAGCATGATCAGTTCATGCACCACGTCTTCGGGCGTGTCCTCCGCCATGGCGATTTCCTCGATCACCACGCCCTTTTCCTTTTCCATTTCGGTAGGATCAAATTTGGGCGCGGTCGCCATGTCGCTGAGCACGTCCATGGCCAAATCCAAGTGCTCATCGACCACCTTGGCGTAAAAGCAAGTGCATTCCTTGGAGGTAAAGGCATTGAGCTGCCCGCCCACGGCATCCATTTCCTCGGCGATCTGCCGGGCCGTACGCTTCTGGGTCCCCTTAAACACCATGTGTTCCAGGAAATGGCTCACTCCCGCTTCGGGCGGCGTTTCGTATTGCGATCCCGCGCCGATCCATAATCCGACGGCGACCGAGCGAAAGTGATCAATTTTTTCTCCGATAATTCTCAAACCATTGGCGAGCGTTTTCTGATCAAACATGCGAATAACCTCCATTCCTAGGAAGTATGTCCCCAGAAAATTTTTCCCATACAGGCCCACGAATTTTCTGTTTGAAAAGCTCCCGGCTTTCGCCGGGAGCTTGTCGACGATCCTTACCTGCGGAACGGACGTCCACCGCGATCGCCGCTACGTCCGCCGCGATCCCCATCCCTGCGCGGGGGACGGCGCACGGGCATCGCCTCATTGTCGTACTTGATATCGTTACGCACCAGATTGATCCGGCCCTGCGCGTCGATTTCCGCCACACGGCATTCGAGCGTATCACCGATGTTGACCACATCCTCCACCTTCTCCACCCGCTCGTTGGCGAGCTTGGAGATGTGGATCATGCCGTCCTTGCCGGGGGCGTATTCCACGAACGCGCCGAAGGACATGATGCGCACCACCTTGCCGGTAAACACGTCGCCCACCTGCAATTCGCGGACAATGCCCTCGATGATGGACTTGGCGCGCTTGGCGGCCTCGTCGTCCGTCGTGGCAATATAGACGCTTCCGTCGTCTTCAATATCGATCTTTACGCCCGTCTCCTCGATGATCTTGTTGATCATCTTTCCGCGCGGGCCGACAACTTCGCCGATCTTCTCGGGATTGATGGAGAAGTGGATGATCTTGGGCGCGTACTTGGAAAGATGCTCTCTGGGCGCGGGCAGGACTTCCAGCATCTTGTCGAGGATGTGCATCCGGCCATCATAGGCCTGCGCCAGTGCCTGTTTGAGGATGGGCTCGTCGATTCCCTTGATCTTGATATCCATCTGAATGGCGGTGATGCCCTTAGCCGTTCCAGCGACTTTGAAATCCATATCGCCCAGGAAATCCTCCAGCCCCTGGATATCGGTGAGCACGGCGACCTTGCCCGTGTTTTCCACATCTTTAATCAGCCCCATCGCCACGCCCGCGACCGGCCGCTTGATCGGCACACCCGCATCCATCAGCGAAAGCGTGGAACCGCAAACCGAAGCCTGGGAAGTCGAACCGTTGGAGGACATGACCTCGCTGACCAACCGCAGGCAATAGGGGAACTCCTCGACCGGCGGAATCATCGGCTCCAGCGCGCGCTCCGCCAACGCCCCGTGACCGATCTCGCGGCGGCCCGGGCTGCGGATGGGCTTGGCCTCTCCCGTGGAATAGCCGGGGAAATTGTAATGGTGCATGTAGCGTTTGGAATCCTCCACGCCGATGCCATCGATAATCTGCTTTTCGGATACCGGTGCGAGCGTGCAGGTAGTCATGACCTGCGTCTGCCCACGGGTAAAGACGCCGCTTCCGTGCGTGCGCGGCAAAACGCCCACCTCGCACCAGATCGGACGAACTTCGGTCAATTTGCGGCCGTCGGGGCGCACGCCCTCATCGATGATGTGACGGCGCATAATCTCCTTCTGCAGGGCGTACAGCGCGTCGTCAACTTCGATCTCGCGGCCTTCAAACTGCTCTTTGAAATGCTCGGCGACCTCTGCCTTGACCTGCTCTTCGCGCAGATTGCGCTCATGGCGGTCAAAGGTCTCGAACATCCACTGAACCTTCTCATAGGCAAACGCGCGCACGGCTTCCTTGACGTCCTCGCCCGGCAATACCAGCGGGAACTCCACCTTTTCCTTGCCGATCTCGGCAACGATGTCCTTGAGGAAGCGAACGATGCGCTTGACTTCCTCGTGCGCGAAGAGGATGCCGTTGAGCATGACTTCTTCGGAAACTTCCTTGGCGCCCGCCTCAACCATCAACACGGCCTCTTCCGTTCCGGCGACGGTCAAATTCATCTCGGACACGGCGCGCTGCTCGTCATTGGGGTTGACGATATACTCGCCGTCAATATACCCCACATTGACTGCTCCGATCGGTCCGGCCCACGGAATCTCGGAAGTGGCGATGGAGGCGGACGCGCCGATCATCGCGGGAATATCGGGAATGTTGTTGGTATCCACGGACATGACCGTGGCGATCACGGATACGTCATGGCGCATTCCCTTGGGGAACAGCGGCCGAAGCGGGCGGTCGATCAGGCGGGAAGTCAGGATGGCCTTCTCCGCAGGACGGCCTTCGCGGCGGTTCCAGGATCCCGGGATGTGGCCCACCGAGTAGAGCTTTTCTTCAAAATCCACGCTCAGCGGGAAAAAGTCGATGCCGGGGCGGGGGGTCTTGGCGACAGTCGCGGTAGTCAAAACGCATGTATCGCCGTAGCGCACGAAGCACGAGCCGGAGGCCTGCTCCGCGTACTTGCCGAATTCGAGCGTGAGCGTGCGTCCGCCCAGCTCCATGGAATAGGATTTGAACATGATTTTTCCTCCTTGGGAACGGTCGTTTTCCCCCCTCTGCATACAGACGCACGCCTGCGAAAGGCATTTCGCATCCTAGCGTCCATACGCAAAGGGCGGCGGGTAAACAAATGAAAGCAAACTTTCCGCGCTCTGCGCGGCAATCGGGACACATGCCAGCGCCGCCGCTCGGCAACTCCGGGCGACGGCGCGTACGGCTTACCGGATTCGGGCTGTACTCGACCTTCCGGGAATTACTTGCGCAGGCCGAGTTTGGCGATCAATTCGCGGTAGCTGTCAATATCGGTCTTCTTGAGATAGTCGAGCAGGCCGCGGCGCTGACCGACCATCAGAAGCAGACCACGGCGGGAATGGTGATCCTTCTTGTGCATCTTCAGGTGGTCATTCAAGTGATTGATGCGCGCGGTGAGCAGCGCGATCTGCACTTCCGGAGAACCGGTATCTCCCTCGTGCCGGCCATAGGTTTCCATAATTTCCTGCTTGTTGATGGTCATGGGTCTTCCTCCTAATTCATATTGCCACCGGCCCCGTATGCCGTCGGAGTCTTCGGCAAACCGAGCCCGCGGTTCTGCGCGGCATAACGTCATTCTGCCACAAAAACCATTGTATCATACCGGAAACGCTTTGTAAACGGGATTCACGAAAATTTCAATTTTCTGGAAATGCGATTACTTGTGGTATTTTTCACCCGCGAGGATCTTTTCTCCGCGATAAATTTGTTCCAACAAAATCACGCGCATCAGTCCGTGCGGAAAGGTCAAATTCGAAAAGGAAATCTTCTCGTCCGCGCGGGCGAGCACCTCCGGCGCCAATCCGTTGGAACCGCCGATAAGGAGCACCACCCTCCGCCCGGTTTGCGCCCAACGGCGCATGTGCTCGGCAAGGCCCGGCGAATCCGGAGCCGCAGCCCGTATGCACAGCGCAATGACGTAATCCTCCGGCCGAATGCGCTTAAGCAGCGCTTCCGCTTCCTTCTCCATGGCGCGCGGTAGGCTATCCGGCGCATCCTCGACCTGCTCCACCGCATATTTCCCATAGCGCGAGAGGCGCTTTAAATACTCGCGCACGCCCTCGGCCTGCCAGGTTTCTCGCAGCTTGCCCACGCACAGGACCGTCGCGTTCATGCCCCGCCTCCCAACATGCTCCAAAGATCGGCCGCATACAGCAGCGCGCAAATTGCAAGTCCCGCGATTACAAAGGAGACTTCCCGCATCCGAATCCCTTCCGCGCGGCCGGGCAAGGGTTTCCATCCCTCCACTGCCGCCTTGCGCCGAAGCGCGATTCGAAGCAGCATCCGGCAAATCCAACCCAGCATGGCGGCCTCGATCAGAATCGTAATCACGCCCTCCCAGCCGCCGCACTGTACAAACAGGCTTTGGGCCGCAAGCGCCTCTTCCTCCGGGGAAACCGGCATACTGGAAAGCCAGCCAGCCAAAACCAACACCCATACATTGTAGGTTGTGTGAAAGATCATGCCCGCAAAGAGCGAATCGGCGGCCACGACCAACCAGCCCAGGATCCATCCCAACAAGAATTGCGACGGCGCACCGGTAATGGAGGCGTGCATGGTCATAAACAGAAAGGCGCTGACGCACACGGCACGGCGCGTTCCCCGCGCTTCTTCCCAGGCGCTTAAAAGCACGCCTCGGCACAACAGCTCCTCGCATATGCCGGGCAACATGCCCATGGTGACGGCCTGCAAAACCAAACCACCCCTGCCGGAAGCGACCTCTATGCCCGTATCGGGAAGGGCCAATCCCAATTCCTCCAGCAAAATCGACCATAGAGAAGCCACGTCGTTGGCCAACAACACGCCGAACAGAGCGAGCGCCGCGATGATCAGCGCGCCGACAGGCGAAAGCCCCTTCAGCCGCATTCTCTCCTTCGCACCGCAGCGGCGCGTCAACCACGCCGCAGGAAGAAAAAACACCGCCCCATAGAACAGAGCGTTTACGGCCAGGGAAAGTGCTTCCGATCCCATTCCCGGGAACATTCCCTGCAACAAGCGCACAATCGGGGCCGACAGCCATAGCCCGAAAGCCGCCAGCCCCACAACCGCAAGGCAATACAGGGAATTTGCCTGCCAAAGCGGCACGCAGCCGCCTTTCGTACGCAAATCAGACATTGAAGCGGAACAGCGTCACGTCGCCGTCTTTCATCACATAGTCCTTGCCCTCGCTGCGCACCAATCCCTTTTCCTTGCAGGCGTTCATCGAGCCTTCGCGCACCAGATCGTCATACGCCACGATCTCCGCGCGAATAAACCCCCGTTCAAAATCAGAATGGATTTTCCCCGCGGCCTGCGGCGCCTTGGTACCTTCCTCGATGGTCCAGGCGCGAACCTCCTTGGGGCCGGCGGTCAAAAAGCTGATCAGCCCGAGCAACTTGTATCCCAACACCACCAGCCGGTCCAGGCCCGAATGCGCAAGTCCCAGATCTTCCAGGAACATCTGTTTGTCCTCCGGATCGAGCTGCGCGATTTCCTCTTCGGCCTTGGCGGAAATCACGAGCACCTCGCTTCCCTCCCGATCGGCAATTTCGCGCACCACACGCACCAGCGGAAGCTCACTTTCCTCCTTGCCGATTTCGTCCTCGCCGATATTCGCCGCATACACGACCTTCTTCATGGTCAGCAAAAACCATCCCTCGGCCACCTTGCGCAACTCTTCCGAGAGATTCGCCGTGCGCGCAGGAAGGCCCTGGTTCATGTGTTCGAGCAAAGCGTCGGCGCAATCCAATTCGTCGCGGAATTTCTTTTCGCCGTTGCGCACCAGATGCTGCGCCTTCTCCCGGCGCTTGGAAACCGTCTCGATATCCGCGAGCACAAGCTCGGTCTGGATGGTTTCGATATCGCGCGCGGGGTCGACGCTGCCGTCCACATGAATCACATTGTCATCCTCAAAGCAGCGCACCACATGCACGATGGCGTCCACCTCGCGAATGTGCGAGAGGAACTTGTTGCCCAAACCTTCGCCGCGGCTGGCGCCCTTGACCAAGCCGGCGATGTCCACAAATTCCAGCGTGGCCGGGGTATATTTTTCCGGGTGATACATCTCCGCCAACACGTCGAGCCGGGGGTCGGGCACGCTGACCACCCCCGTGTTTGGCTCGATCGTGCAGAACGGATAATTCGCCGCCTGCGCTCCGGCGCAGGTAATGGCGTTAAACAGCGTGCTCTTCCCGACGTTTGGCAATCCCACAACGCCTAATTTCATCTCGGTTCCTCCACTGCCCGCTCTTTGCGGGCGCATTTTTCCTTACAATCCGAGCGTTTCTCTCAGGGAAGCTTCGATCCCCCGGAGCATTTCTCCCGCCTGGGCATGGCTGTTTCCCTTTGCGCCCGCGTACAATTTGAGCTTCGGCTCGGTTCCCGAGGGACGCACGCACGCCCACCCGTTCTCCATCCGGAAATAGATCGCATTGGATTTCTCCGGACGCGCCATGTAATCGCGAACCTCCAGGACGCCCTGTCCTCCGATCACGGAAGGCGGATTCTTCCGCAGCGCTGTCATCAGATTCTGAATCTTTTCCATGCCGTCCTTGCCCGAAAGCGTGACCGAGATAGTCTTTTCCTCAAAGTATCCATACTCGCGATACAGTTCTTCCACCGCGTCCACCAGCGTCAGGCCCTTCTGCTTGTAGAAGCACGCGGCTTCAGCAATCAGCATACAGGCGTTTACGCCGTCCTTGTCGCGCACGTCGGTTCCCGAAAGATAGCCGTAGCTTTCCTCAAAGCCGAATTGGAACGCATAGCTGTGATCGACTTCAAATTCGTGAATTTTCTCGGCGATAAACTTAAAGCCGGTCAACACGTCAAACAGCTTCACCCCGTAATGCTCACAGATGGCACGGGCCATTTCCGAGGATACAAACGATTTGACTGCCGCCGCGTTTTGCGGAAGCGTACCCAGTTTTTGCTTCTGGGACAGGATGTAATGCAGCAGAACCACGCCGATCTGGTTGCCATTGAGCAGGCGAACTTCGCCATCAGCCGTCAGGCAGGCGACGCCCACGCGGTCGCAATCCGGGTCCGTACCCACGCACAGGTCGGCCCCGAGCTTCTTTTGCAATTCCACCGCCAGGCGGAAAGCGTCCTTTTCTTCAGGATTGGGCACGCGCACCGTGGGAAAATCGCCGTTGGGCAATTCCTGCTCGGGCACGACATAGACGTTTTCCATGCCAATCTCCCGGAGAATGCGGCGAACCGGCACGTTGCCGGAGCCGTTGAGCGGCGTATAGACGATTTTGAGGGTCTTGCCCATCTCCTGTGCCAGCGCGGGATTAACCTGCAATGTCTTTACGCGCGCGATGTACGCATCGTCAATCTCCTTGCCGATGGTCTTTAGAAGGCCCTTTTCCCGCGCCTCGTTCTCTTCCATGGGCTTGGCCTGGTCAAAGGCGATATCGGGCAAAAGGCAGGTGATCTCCTTCGCGCGGTCGGGCGGAAGCTGCCCTCCGTCTTCCCAGTAGACCTTATAGCCATTGTACTCGGGCGGATTGTGGCTGGCCGTGATGACGATACCCGCCAGGCAGTGCAGTGAACGCACCGCGAACGAAAGAAGCGCAACGGGTCGCAACGCGTCGAACAAAAACGCCTTCACGCCCTCGTTTGCCAGAACCAGCGCGGCTTCGCGCGCAAACTCCGTGGAGAAGCGGCGGGAATCATAGCCAATGGCCACGCCGCGCTCTGCGCCTTCGGGAAATGTCTTGAGAAAGTGAGCCAGCGCAAGCGTCACGCGCCGAACCGTATAAAAATTCATACGATTCGTACCCGCCCCGATCACCCCGCGCATTCCCGCGGTTCCGAATTCCAAATCCCGGTAGAAGCGATCCTCGATTTCCTTTTCGTCGGTAAGGTTCTCCAGTTCCCGGTACGTCGCCGCATCATCGCGGAACATGGTCAGCCATGCCTGATACTGCTCCCTGTAATTCATGCTTCTTCCTCGCTTTCCAATCCATGTAGCTTGCGGCACAGGAGATGCAAATGCGCCTTCTCCTGGCGAACGATTTCCAAAAACATGTCCCGCGCCTCCGGGTCGGAAGCGTGCTGGGAAAGCTCCGAGTAAAACAGAATAGAATCCTTCTCCGAGGCAATGGCATAGGCGAGCACGGCTTCAATGCTGTCGAATCCCGTGCTGCGAAACTCCATCAGCCCTCCGGGAAACACGATGTCCGCCGCCACGGCAGAGAGATAAGCGTTGACTTCATCCCCGTAGGAATCGCCTTCTTCGCGCCTGGCGGAGGCCATATCGTACAACCGTTGAAATTCCAGCAGATGATTCCTTTCATCTTCCGCAAGTGATTGAAGCATCGCAATGGCTTCCGCATTCTTGCTCAGCTTTGCCGCGGATCGATAAAACGCTTCGCCGCGCCGTTCCATCTCCGCGGCAATGCGTAAACCCTCCAAATCGTTGAATATGTGATTCATCCGCGCTCCCCTTTCAAAAGAGACGGTTACTTCTTCTGCGCAAAAAACTTGTTCAAATCCGCGACCAGCTTGTCCGCATCCGTTCCATGCACGGCGCAGGCCATTTCAATCGATTCTCCCACGGAGCAGGGGCAGGTCAGGCAATGCATCCCATGCGCCATGAAGATGGGCGCCGTTTCCCGATCCATGTTGAGCACTTCGCCGATGGTCATCGTCTTATCAATCATGATGGATTCCTCCTCATACCTTTCTAAAATCTCATTTTACACCAAATTGCTCGGAATTGCAATACGGCAAAGCCGCAGGTCACGGAAATCAATTTTGAGCAAGCACCCGAAGGATCATATTCGGATCAAGTAAACAATCAAACATAAGTTTGGATAGTGGCCGTTTGGAAGCGGTTCTGGATTTATACTGCTTGATCATTCCCAGGGCGAATTTGCGCAGCTGGTTCATGTTTTCCTGAATGGTTTTGTTCGCAACGCGCAGATAATCTTCTTCAAAGTGAACATCCAGCAGCCAGTGCATGGATTCCACGGCCCATTCCATCCGGGCATGGTGAAGCAGGCTCTGCGCAGAAAGCAGTCGGCTGGAAATATAATAATGCCATTGCGAACTTTTGCCCGCCTTTGTTTGAAATTCCGTATGAATCGCTCCTATACAGGCAAGATGATCCCATTGGGACTTTTGCGGTAACCAGTCAATATCCTGCGTGACAAAAGCCGTCCTCTTTTCGATTCGCTCGCGGTTTTTCTCCTGAATGCTTTGCGCAGACATGCCCCCTCGCAGAGCGTCATCCTGAATATAATCCCGGATATCCTGCATAAGAGAAGGTTGATTCTCCTTGACGCTGAGCAGATAGTCACCTTTGCCGGCAACTATGACCTTTGCAGTCTCTCTTTGGCAATTCAGAGCATCTGCCACAACCAGACATCCAGCAATATCCATCTGCTGCAGCAATTCCTGCACCGCCGGGATTTCATTGCTCTTCCCATCTACGCTTTTGCTGGCAAGGGTCACCCCAAGTTCGGACAGCTGCGCACTGATGATATGCAGCGGCCTCTGGTAGCCCTTCTTTCCTTCCGTGGAACGCACGGTCTTTCCGTCCACGGCAAGAGTGAGCCCTTCCCTCTCTTCCGGGAGCATCTGCCTGACCCATCGGCTCAGGCACTGGTTCAGGGATTCCGGCTTTACCATTTTCAGCAGGCTCAGCAGCCAATAGTAGCACGGTATGCGCTCAATTGCGAATTTCTCCTTCAACCATTCGCGCGTCCTCTCGCTTTCCGCCCATTGGTGTATCTGGCTGACGTTTTTTAGCCCACACAGGCTTCCCAATACTACAATGCTCAGTGCTTCTCCCAAGCTGTAATAATACCCGTCGTACTCCCGTTCGCTCTCCACTTCTTCCATGTACTCCAGTAATCTTTCTGCT
>DVMU01000108.1 GCA_018714825.1 Candidatus Pullichristensenella excrementigallinarum | reverse complement strand
GGATCGATGTCGGTGCGAAATTTGAAATCTACAATTTGATGAATATGCTTTCGGACAGCGGCGTTGGAATCATCATGATTTCTTCAGAGTTGCCGGAAATTCTTGGGATGAGCGATCGCGTGCTGGTTTTTCGGGACGGCAATGTCGTTGCAGAGCTCAATAAAGAGGAAATGAACTCGGAATTAATCATGGCATATGCGACAGGTGCGAAAAAAGCGAAGGAGAGGAACGTACAATGAGCCAAAAGATCAAAAATATGTACAGCAAGAGGATCGCGGCGCCAATCACTGTGTTTCTGGTCATTATTGCGCTTCTATTGATCACAACGCCTACGTTTCGATCGGCGCAAAACGCGCTCCAGATTATGCTGTCCGCATCCATCTATGTCGTATTGGCAATGGGGATCTCCTTCGTCTTGATCTGCGGGTGCAGCGATCTTTCTGCGGGTTCTGTTGTAGGGCTTGCCGGTTGCATGACCTGTATTGCAATGCGGGATTGGCAGTTTTCGTTGGTGGGGGCGTTGCTGGTCGGCCTGGCAACGGGCGCTCTTTGCGGCTTTTTCAATGGTCTGATGGTTACCAAGATGCATTTGATGCCTTTTATTGCGACCTTGGGAACGCAATGGATTTACAGGGGAACAGTTAAACTTGTCGCGGATGGCGCGACGGTGTCGCTACGAACTTTTGTGGATAAAGAGACAATAGATGCATTTTACTTCATCGGAAGCGGGCGGATCTTTGAAATCCCTACACCGGTATTTATTTGGGCGGCATTGGCGGCGGTCCTGTGGTTTGTATTGAAGAAGACGGTTTTTGGAAGGTACATCTATGCTGTCGGCAGCAATGCCGAAGCGGCGCGCATGTCCGGAATTAATATTAGCAAAATAACCTTCGGTTGCTACATTATTACGGATATGATGGCGGCAATTGCGGGAATTTTGTTGGCAGGGCGGCTTGTCTCCATGCAGGTGAATGCCGGCGAGGGATATGAATTTGAAGGCATTTTTGCGACGGTTATTGGAGGGACTTCATTGGCCGGCGGCGAAGGATCCATTCTTGGAGCGTTGATTGGGGCGTTTATCGTCGCTATTTTGCGCAATGGATTGAATTTGAATGGAATCAATGCGTTTTGGCAACAAGTGATTTTGGGGATTATCATCATCTTGACAATTTGGTTTGACACATATAAGAGCCGCAGATCGCGCGAAATCTGACGATGGTCGCAGAACTCATGGATGGAAGGATCCGGGGATGCGACAGGAAGGGAAATCGAAGATGTGTATGATGAAGTATGGAATTGCACAATGGTGTTTCCCCAATGGGCAGTATGCCTTTGCGTTGGCACAAGAGGCAGGCTATGATGGAGTACAGGTTGAGACCGGGCTGGATTCTAATGGATACTATTTGCGGGATAAAGGAATGCAAAGAGCGTATCAGGAAGCCGCAAAACGGCATGGGCAAGAGATCATTTCAGTTGTCGATAATGATTTGATGCATGTGGGATGTCAGGGGAATCGGGAGGATGCAGAATACAAAAAATCGATTCGTGCCATTGAGATGACCGTGGACACGGCAGTTGATTTGGGATGCAAGAGGATTATGTTGCCGATGTTCTTCCGCAGTCAGATCCATATGGATCACCCGGAAACCTTTGAGCGCGCAGTAGAAGTTCTGCGGCATAGTTGTGAATATGCGGGGAATGCAGGAATAGAGGTGCAGGTGGAAACAAGCATTCCGGCACGGAAGCAAATAGAGTTGCTGGCGGCAGTGAATATGCCCAACCTGGTGAATTTTTATGATTTCCAAAATCTATACTGGTACGATGGCCTGGATGCAGCAAAAGAATTGCCGGCGTTGATGCCGGTGAATGGTTTGGAAATGCATGTCTGCGACGGTTGGGGGCAGATGATGGAAGGCGGAAATGGCGGACGCCTTTTGGGAACCGGAGAGGCGCACACTGCGGAGCAGGTCGAAATTATATGCGATTATGGATGGAAAGGCTGGTTAATTGTCGAAAACGCATATTATTTGCCGACGATGCGCGACGAGGGAAGCTATGTGGAACTGGCCAAACGGGACTTGGCAACGCTTAAATCATTGGTAGGGAAGCGCGCTGCCCAATAAAAATCCTAAGACAAAAACAGGCATGAAACGATAAAAAGGATCGATTGCGTTCTGCGGGCGAAAAAGATCCTTTTTTTCGTGCGCGGGAGAAAGTTAAATATAGATGCTATAGACAGGAGAAGACAGGCGGGTTATGACGAACGTTTTTGTTGGGCTATAGGAGGATGGGAAAAGACGGTATCCGCAAAACGCTTTCTAAAAAACAAAAAGGAAAACCCACAGCCGAATCTCGGCCTCGGAGAAACGGCGGCGGGCCCCTGAAAAACTATTTCTGATCGCGCTCGCGCAATTCTACGCGGCGGATTTTGCCGGAGATGGTCTTGGGAAGCTCCTGGACAAATTCCACGATGCGCGGATATTTATACGGAGCGGTGAGCTTCTTGACATGATTTTGGAGTTCCTTTTTGAGCTCCTCGGTCGGCTCATAGCCCTTGGCGAGAACCACCGTGGCCTTGACGATTTGTCCGCGCACGGGATCGGGAACGCCGGTGATGGCGGTTTCCACCACGGCCGGATGCTCCATCAGGGCGCTTTCGACTTCAAACGGCCCGATGCGGTAGCCGGAGGATTTGATCACATCGTCCGCGCGGCCGACATACCAATAGTAGCCCCACTCGTCGCGCCAGGCAAGATCCAAGGTATGATACACGCCGTCATGCCAGACAGAGGCGGTGCGCTCGGGATCGCGATAATAGCCCAGGAACATGCCCACGGGCATTTCGTACTGAGTGCGCACAACGATTTCGCCCACCTGACCGGCGGGGCAGGAATTGCCGTCTTCATCCACCAAATCGATATCGAACTGCGGCGAGGGTTTGCCCATGGAACCGGGGCAAATTTTCATCCAGGGGAAGGTTCCGATCGTGACGCACAACTCTGTCTGTCCGAAGATTTCGCGCAGCTCGTGGCCGGTCATTTCCTTCCACTTATTGAACACCTCGGGATTGAGCGGCTCGCCGGCGGTGGTGCAATGCTTGATGGAGGAGAGATCGTATTGGGAGAGATCCTCCTGAATCATAAAGCGATAGATGGTCGGCGGCGCGCAGAACGTGGTCACCCTGTATTTTTCCAGGATCTTGAGCAAGTCGCGGGGAACAAATTTTTCAAAATCATAGACCATGATGGCCGATCCCGCGAGCCACTGCCCATAGAGTTTGCCCCAGACGGATTTGGCCCAGCCGGTTTCCGAGACGGTCAGATGCAGTCCGCCGTCCTCGCACTGATGCCAGAACACGGCGGTCTGGATGTGCCCCAGGGGATAATCGAAATTGTGGGCCACCATCTTGGGCATTCCGGAGGTGCCGGAGGTAAAGTAGAGAAGCATCATCTCATCTTTGCGCATCGGCTCTTCGGGGCGGGGAAATACATCGGATTCCTGCGCGTATAGTTCTTCAAAATCCAGCCAACCCTCGCGCTTGCCATCCACCATCAAAAGGCGTTCGATGGTCGGGCATTCGCTCAGCGCGGCTTCGGCCTGCTCCTTGAAGCCGCCCTCCGCGGAAGTGATGATCATCTTGATATCCGCAGATTGGACGCGATAAATGATGTCCTTTTTGGTCAGCAGATGCGTGGCGGGAACGGCGGTCGCGCCGATGCGATGCAGCGCCATGATCGCAATCCAGAAGGTATAATGCCGACGAAGCACCAACATGACCTTATCTCCGCGGCGAATCCCCAATTTGGTGAGCAGATTGGCGGCCTGCGCGGACTGACGGGCGATCTGCGAAAAGGTGAACGCCCTTTCCCGACCGTCCATGTGCGCCCACTGGAGCGCCGGCTTGTCCGGCTCTTCCTGGGCAATCACGTCCAGTACGTCATAGGCGAAATTGAAGTTTTCCGGAACCAAGATTTTGAAATTATGCAGATAATCCTCATAGGAGCCGAATTTCGGCTTGCGCAAAAAGCGGGTGTAAAGCGCCATATTTCATTCCTCCGAGTCAGTTACTTGATGACTACCGCGATGAAGCGGCAATCCTTTTCCATGGCGTACATGGCATGGGGAATGCTGGAATCGTAATAGATCGAATCCCCGGGCCCCAGATAGACTTCGTTACCCGCGAGCACGATTTTGAGATGCCCGGTGAGCACATAGTCGAATTCCTGGCCCTCGTGATCATGCGCGGCCTTGGGAGCGTTTGTCGGATCATATTCCACGGTGACAATGAAGGGTTCGGCCTTCTTATCGCGGAAATTATACGCCAAATGCTCGTAGTGGTACGCTTTACGGCGGTCAAAGGCCAGGCCCTTGCCCGAACGGGTGAGAATATAGCCCTTGAGTTTGGGGCTTTCCCCGGTGAGCAGATCGGAAATATCTACCCCCAGCGTGCTTGCAATGTTAAACAGATGGCTGAAGGAAAAATCCGATTCGCCGGTTTCATAGGCAATGTAATCCTCCAGCGGCACGCCCGAACGCTCGGCGACTTCCTGCTGGGTCACGCCCGCAATTTCACGCAAGTCGCATATTCGAATAGCAATATCCCGGATATTCTTGTTCATCATGGGGGAAGCCTCCTTTGTCTATTTTTCGGCGCACGGGATCGAGAAGCGACCGGAGCGCCGATAGGCAAAACCGCAGGGCGGTTTGCTACATGGGAAGGGAAGGGAATTTGGGCGTATCGCCGTGCAGGGCGATCTGCTCGTTGAGCAGATCGATATCCCCGCAGCCGTGCGTGATGACCACGTCGCCCGCACGCCAATGCGCGCGCAACCAGGTTTCCGCATCGTCAAAAGTGGGAGTGAGTATGGCATTCACGCCATGTTCCCGGAGCGGCCCGATCAACATCTGCGAGGAGATGTCGCCCGGATCCTGTTCGCGGGCCGCACAGATATCGGTGACCAGCACGATATCTGCCAAGTCAAAAGTCGAAAGGAATCCCTCAAAGAGCGCCTTGGTGCGCGAATAGGTGTGCGGCTGCCAGACCGCGATTAGGCGATCGTGCGGCTGCTTGGAGGCAATCCAGAGGGCGTTTTTGATCTCGGCCGGGTTGTGCCCGTAATCGGTAAAAACGCGCACGCCGTCGGTCACGCTGGTCAGTTCGTTGCGCCGATGGGCGCCGCGGAATTCCCGAAGCGCTTGCGCAACTTTGGACATCTCCAATCCTCGCAGCTGCGCCACCGCAATCACCGCCAGGGCATCCAGCATGTTGGCTTCTCCCGCCACGCCCAGGAAAAATTCGCCCAGGAGCGTTCCGTCTAGAAACGCGCGGAAGCGGGCGCGGCCGTGTTCGTCATAGGTCACGTTTTCCGCACGCAGGCGATTGTCCGGACCAAGGCCGTAGGAAAGGAAATTTCTGGAAGAATTGCGCATCACGCGCAGCACGCGGGGATCGTCTCCCCAACCGACGACATGCCCGTCCGCCGGGAGCAGAAGAGCGTATTCGAGAAAGGCGCTTTCGATGTCATCCAAATCCCGATAGCAATCGAGGTGATCCTCGTCAATATTCAAAATCACCGCGACGGTGGGAAAGAAATGCAGAAAGCTACGGTGGAACTCGCACGCCTCCAAGAGGAAATCGCCGCCGCTTCCGCGCCGGGTGGAGCCGCCGATATAATCCAATTCCCCTCCGATATGCACCGTGGGATCCGCGCCGCAGGCGACAAAGACCTGCGCGAGCATGGAAGTGGTGGTGGTTTTTCCGTGCGTTCCACTCACGCCCACGGCAAACGGATAGCCACGCATCAATTGCCCGATCAGGTCACAGCGCTCCATTTCGGGAATTCCCAATCGCCGCGCTTCCCGCCGCTCGGGATTGTCCGGGGAGATGGCCGCGGAATAAATCAGAAGGTTTGCGCCGTGCACGTTTTCCGGCGCGTGGCCGATCAGAATTTTCACACCCTGCTCTTCCAAATGATCGGTCTTGTGCGAACGCGTCCGATCCGAACCGGAAACCAGGTATCCTTCCGACTGCAAAAGGCTCGCCAATCCCGAGATGGAAC
>DVMU01000107.1 GCA_018714825.1 Candidatus Pullichristensenella excrementigallinarum | reverse complement strand
GTTTTTCCTCTTCCATGAAAATCCAAGGATTTTCATGGAGCGTGTCAAAGGGTTTTGACACGCAGGGCGCGGCGGCGTATACGTCGCGCTCGGTTTTTCCGGAGCACAAGCGGAGGAAAAACAATTCCTTCGGTCAGGAAATCGCCCGGAAAATCCGGGGATTTTCAGATTTCCGCAGTCCTCTTCCCCTTCCATGAAAATCCGCAGATTTTCATGGAGCGTGTCAAAATCCTTTTTGACGCGCACGCCCTCGGAATTTTCCGGGGGCGTTTGCCTGGCCGATTCGCGCGGCATCAGACGGGCTTGGGTTCCGCACTTTCGCCGAGGAAGAAAAGCCGCGGCTCCATTTTCTCGTTCGCGCCTTCTCCCAAGGGGAAAGCGGATTCTTCGCAGGAATTTTCCCCGAAAAGCGCGCGGCGCATGGCCCCGACAAACCAGGGATATTCGGGGCGGTGCGGATTGACCAGGATCAGGCGCTGCTCGCATTGGGGACAAAGGGCGAACCACCCGGCAAAATCCCCTTCCAATTCGCGCTCACAGAAACCACACAGCATCTCTATCACCCCCGCCACAATTCTTGACGGCTCCAAAGCTATCTATTCGCCGCACGGGAAAAAAGTGCAAGTACATCCCGTCCGCCGCGCAAATTCGATCGCTTGCGCACTTTTTTGCCGCGCGCGCGTTGGATATGCCGTGCGTGGGTTTTTCTCGCAGGAAGAATACAACAAAGCGGCGCGCTTGTACAGCACGCCGCCCCATTTTGGATGGGGACCGACCGGTGGTCCCGATGGTATTCCAAGAGGGATTAGTTGATGGTAATGCCCTCGCAGAACCAAGTGATCTGAAGGATTTCCTCGTCGGTCAGGGTCTGGCCCTCGGCCACGACCACATTGCCCGCGTTGTCTACGATCTCGCCCGTGAAGATCTGCAGCTCGCCGGACATGATCGCTTCCTTGGCAGCCTCGACGGCCTCTTCGGTGCCCTCGGCGCAGTTCTCGGTCAGCGGAGAAATGTCAACCCAACCGTCGGCCATGCCCTTGAGCTGATTCTCAGGAGCCCAAGTGCCGTCGATCACGGCCTGCACCTGCTCGGTCACATAGATGCCCCAGTTCCAGATGGGCGCGGTCAGATGCGCGTGGGGGCCGTCTTCGGTCATGTCGCAGTTATAGCCGCAGGCCCAAACGCCGGCCTCTTCCGCGGCGGCCACGGGCATGGTGGTATCCTGATGCTGGGCGATCACGTCGCAGCCCTTGTCGATCAGGGCCTTGGCGGCCTGGCCTTCGATGGTGGGATCATACCAGGTGTTGGTGAACAGCACGTCCATCGTCACGTCCGGGTTGACGCTCTTGGCGCCCAGGAAGTACGCGTTCATGGAGTAGATGCACTCGGGAATCTGCATCGCAGCCACATAGCCCAGGTGATTGTTCTCGGTGCGCAGGCCCGCGGCGATACCGGCAAGATACCGCGCTTCCCAGATGCGGCCGAAGTAATTGGAGAAGTTGACGTCGTTGGACAGGTTGCCCGAGCAATGCAGGAAGATCACTTCCGGATACTCCTCAGCCAATTCCGCCATGTAGGTTCCAAAGCCGAAGCTGTTGCCGAAGATTACGCTGCAGCCCTGCTCGATCAGCTCGCGAATGGCGGTCTCACAGGCACTGTCTTCGGTGACAAAGGTCTTGATCAGGATCTGGTCGTCGCGAAGGCCCAACGCCTCCTGCATGGCCAGCGTGCCCTCGTGATGCGCCAGCGTGTAGCCCTTATCGCTGGGATCGCCGATGTAGACAAAGCCCACCTTGATCTCGTCCGCGGGAACCGGCTCGAAGGCCAGCGCGGAGGAGGAGATCGCAAACGCGAGCGCCAGGGTCAGAACCAGACAAAACAACTTCTTCATCCGTAATTCCCTCCACTGTAATTGGTCTGCATGAAATGGGTGACAAACAAATCGGTCCGAAAAGTGAAGACAAATGGCGAGCGTATCGCCGGGAATCCTCCGGATGCGTGCCGGATTGGGACAGATTCATAAAGCGAACATTCTCACCAAATACAAGATCATTGTAGAGCTTTTCGACAACATGGTCAAGGAAGAGAGGGCTATATGCCGGTAAAAAACGCGAAAAAACCAGAATTTTCTGCGCTTGACGCCTGGAGATGCAGAATTTGTCGAGAAGAAATCCCGAACATTTTTGGATTTCCATTTCCTGCATCCGGAACTCGGCGCGCATGGGTGAATGCCGTCGGCATGACAATGCATGCCCTGCCCAATGCCCTCGGCGATTTCTGCGTGAGGAGATTGCCCCGGAAGGCACCGCGACCATCCCCACGAATGCGGATTCCCTCGCCCCGTTTCCGGGGAAACTTCCCGCCCGCGCTTGACATTTTTCCCTGAAATCCGTATAATGTTTTTGCTTGCACCCGCAGTCATGCAAAGCGCTTTGCGTGGTTTGCCGGCGGGAGCGGGCTCAGGATCCTATAGGCGCCCGTAGCTCAGCAGGATAGAGCGTCCGCCTCCTAAGCGGAAGGTCGCGCGTTCGAATCGCGCCGGGCGTGCCAGCTTGTCGCAGGCATTTTATTGCTTGCGACATTTTTGCGCAAAAGGGGAGTGTGTGCGGTATAATAAGGAACCTGTTGACACTACCTATGCGCGATCGTTTATTGCGATGTTTTAAAAATGATGGAACAATAGCCTGGATATGGAGGAATTCGCCGGTATTGAAAGGAAGAAGATGGAGGAAGTTATGCATTTCGGCTTTCAAAGGGAGAGACAGAAATATTTTGAGAAGGAATCAGGATCATGAACACAACTGCGAGAACATTTACGGAACCAAGATGAATGCAAAACATATTAAATAAAAAATTTTATATTTTATATTGACAAAAAATTCAAATTATGTATAATAAAATCCAGATGGTTTTGTGTGGAGTGTGTATAGATGAAAATTGATGTCAAGCAAAAGAGGATTAAAAAGCGTTTGGATGAAATCCTTTATGATGAG
>DVMU01000106.1 GCA_018714825.1 Candidatus Pullichristensenella excrementigallinarum | reverse complement strand
TCTATCTGATCATAGATGCCCTTGTCCAGATCCAGTTCCCCCCAAAAGCCGAACTGATTGAAGAAGTTCATACAACTCTTTTGGGTCGCAGGCGGTACTTGATCAAAGCTCCTGCGGATCCGGTAATACAGTTCCTTCTCGGTCAGTCCCTTGATCTCCTTGACCAGCGCCGCAAACTTCCTGTCAATAATATTCATTGCATCACGCTCCTGCAAAAATATTATGACAAGCCTGGAAAAAGATGCTCCCTGAACCTTGCGCCGGGCCTGAACGGATTGCACTGAACGCAGGAAACCCAGAGCCAATCGAGGCGTTGGGGCCACGAGGTTATTTCATGACGCCTCTTTCCATATCCTGAAAGATCCCGGGCGTATTCTTCAAGGCATCGAAAGTCCCCCGCTGGACGATTTTTCCTTCGTCCATGACGATGATTTCATCGCAATTGCGCAGGGTGGAAAGCCTGTGGGCGATGGAGAGGACGGTTGTTCCGTATTCTTCTTTCATCTTTTCAATTTCGCACTGAATGCTCTTTTCGGAGGTATTGTCCAAGGCCGAGGTCGCTTCGTCCAGGATCAGGATTCTGGGCTTGCGCAAGAAGATGCGCGCCAGGGCGATTCTCTGCCGCTGGCCGCCGGAGAGATTGCGGCCTCCCTCGGAAAGGCGGAACTGATATTTCCCGGGCAATTGATCGATCACTTCGTCCATACACGCCTTCTTGGCGGCGTCCTGCACCTCTTCGAGCGTGACTTCCCGGCGCATCCCGTAACAGATATTGTGGAACACCGTATCGGCAACGAGGAAGGGCGTCTGAGGAACCAGAGCGACGATTTCCGCCAAAGCCGCGCGGGAAAGCGCAGAAATTTCCACTCCTCCCAGATAGATGCGGCCCTGCGCCGGTTCCAATTTGTCGATGGCTTTGATCAGCGTGGACTTTCCGCAACCGCTCGGCCCGGCAATGCCCAAAAACTCTCCGGCTCCGACAGAGAGCCGCAGATTTTCCAAGATTCTTGTCTCCGGTTTTTCCGGATACGCAAAGGAAATCTCTTCGAGGCGAATATCGTTTCCCTCGACCTTGGGGGAAGGCGCCGCATCGCCTTCGCGATAGGAGAAATCGACGGGAATTTCCACCATCTGGAAATAATCGTCCGCGAGGACCGTGCATTCCGAAAACTCATCCAGGATTCGATGCAGTTCCCGCAAGGGGCCGGTCAATTGCGTAAAGCACAGATAGGCCGTAAGCACAGTTCCGACCGTGATGATCTTCTGCGAGGCCAGAATCACGGAAATGGCAATTACCAGAACGCTGAAGATCGCCTCGTTGACAAATTTCAGACAATCGTACAGGGCCATGGCCTTGTGATGCCGCATTTCCTTTGCCCGCAGTTCTTCCGATCGCTGCAAAATGCGGTTGCTTTCCACCTGCGCGCTGTCGAGGGTTCGAATGGTCTCGATTCCCCCCAGCAGCTCGACCATGGTTCCATCCATATCGGCCTTGGTTTCCATCAGCGTCACGCGGATCCCCTTTTGCGTGGTGATCTGCCGGAAGACGATAAAGGTTCCCACGGGAATGACCAGGATAATCAGGCACGCGACCAGCACCGGCAATTTGAGAAAGATGATGACGATCGCGGCGACGCCCGTGGCGACGGCGGGCGCAAAATCCATAAAAACCAGCTTGATCCATTTGACCGTTCCTTCCAGGCTTCGGTTGAGCCTCCCATGGATGTTGCCGGTCATGTGTTCGCGAAAATACGACAGCGGCGCCATCAGCAATGCCTGCGCGGCTTTTTGCCGGGCGGTCTTTTCCACTTGCGTGGCAGTATCTTCCACGATCAGCCGCCGAACGACCTTGATCACCTCGTTGACGACATTGACGATCAGGATCAGCAGAAGAACCGGCCAGATAGAGGCAAAATTCACATGCTGCTCTGCGAGTATATCATCCGTCAAGTATCCGATCGCCAGGGGGGTAAGTTGGCTCAAGACGGCGGAAATCCCCAGAATCAGCAGGATCAGGAGGAATCCCCGCCTCTGTTTTTTTTCCAGCAGCGCATAGATTTTCCGATAAATTTGACGGGCATCTTTTCTTTGGGTCTTCATGCTGCATCCTTCCTCGCAAAGCCTTCCCCGGGAAAATTTGGCTATGCACAGTGTATCACATCCCCCGGGAGAATGCAATTCTTCGCAAGGATGCGGAGGACGTTTCTCCTCCCTGCCCATCGCCGCAACGCGCGCTTCTGCGCAAAAAATCGGGACGGACGCTTGTCGTCCCTCCCGAAAGAATATCCCTCAGCACAATCCTTACAGCTTCGCGGCAAGCGCCTTTCGAATGGCGCCCTGATGCAGGGAGCAAACGCGATTGGTGCCGTGCGTGCGGCTGTTGGTAAAGTGAATGCAATGATGGCCATCAAAATCATTGTCCTGGATGGATCCGGATCCATGCGGCATACAATTCATGCTCGCCGCATAATTGACGCCGTTGATCGTGACAAAAATGGCACGCCGATCCCAGGACCAGCCTCCGCAAGCCTTTTTCATGGCCTTGGTGTCCGCCGCGGTGAGCGGCTGTACATCCGCATGGTTGGTTCCGCCCTTGCGAATCTCATACCAGGAAATCCCCGTTTCCACATCGGTAATTTTGGCTACCGTGCCGCGCGCGAAGATCTGTTGGATGCCGCTGTCCCACCAATCCATCTCCTTGGCCGTTCCGGTCGCGGGTACGGCGGACGAACCGCCCGTTGCGCTCGGGGTGTATTTGGGGGCATCTTCCCGCAACAGAGCAGCAACCGTCTTCGAATCCGCGATTCCCGTGACGTCGATCTTGGCCGCGCTCTGGAAGGCCGCGACCGCCGCCTGCGTCAATTGCAGGTAATTCCCGCCGATCGTGCCGCTGAAATAGCCCAGTTCCTTCAGGCGCGATTGCAGCGCCTTGACTTCCTCGCCCTTGTCTCCGTATTGCAGCGCCGCCTTTGTCGGCTCCACTTTTGTCTCCGAGAGATCCGCCAGAAGCATATAGGCCGTAACGCCGCCGCTTCTGACCTGCGCCCAGGTTGTATCGCAGGCCGTGACCGTCAGCTGCGTGTTGCAAGACACTTCCACCGAATAGCTTCCCAAGGAAGGTTTGGCATAGGCCCGCGCCCCGTCCGTTTTTACATAGGCCGTGATTGCCTTGGGCTGCGCGGAAAGATGCGCCTGGAGCATGTACGCGACCGTGGAGCCGTCCCGCACCTGACACCAGCCGTTCTTGACCAGGGAAACCTGCACCGTATCGTTTTGCGCAAGCGTCCTGAGCACCTTGCTGCCCGTAGAATAGGAGGCGTATACCGGCGCGCCGTCCTGAACGACGTAGGCCGTGATCGTGCGTACCTCCTCGGCCTCCGTCTCCCATGCGCCGATGTTCTCTTCCGAAGGTTGCGTCGTCAGGCTCGATATGGGCACAAATCCCATCACCGAGCCGGAACGGACGTAGGCCCAGTCCGCCACCGTAGCCAGCAGGGACACGCCCTTTCCCGAAGCAAGCCGCTGCAGCGCCTTCGACGAATTCGAGGCCCCGCTCCGAATCGCGCAATCCTCCGCCGCATACACGGTTTCGCCCGCGTATTCCACCACTTCTTCCAGTGCACCCGAGGGCATAAAGGCGGTGATAGAACCGCTCCGAACCGCGGCGACTCCATCCTGCTGTGCAACCAATGTCAAAATCGTGCCTGCCGAAACCGGAACCGAAAACGAAGAGGCGTCCGGGGCCGCATATGCGCGTGTATCTCGTACCACAACCACTGTATCCGCAACCGCGCCCGGTACGCACAGAAGCATCACAGCCGTC
>DVMU01000008.1 GCA_018714825.1 Candidatus Pullichristensenella excrementigallinarum | reverse complement strand
CGGGCAAGTTTTCCTACTCGCAAGCCGGAAGAGACGGTTCGCGATATAGTGGAATTTTTCCGTGGGAAAGGGATCGCGGCGCTGGGGATCAGCTGTTTTGGCCCCCTGGATCTGGACAGAAATTCGCCTGCTTTCGGTTCCATTACGACCACCCCCAAGCCGGGTTGGCAGAATGTTCCGCTGAAAAAGATGCTGGAAGAGGAACTGCGCGTACCCGTGGATATCGATACGGACGTCAACGGCGCGGCGCTGGGGGAGGCATTGCTTGGCGCGGGCAAGGATGTGGATAGCCTGGTCTACTACACGGTCGGCACCGGAATCGGCGGCGGCATCTACTACGAAGGCCATCTGCATCATGGCCTGGTTCATCCGGAGATGGGGCACATTCCGCTCCGGCCGCATCCGGACGATCCGGCGCCCAACGGCTTCTGCCCGTTCCACGTTTCCTGCCTCGAGGGGCTTGCCAACGGCCCGGCAATCGAGAAGCGATGGGGGATTTCCGCCAAGGAGCTTCCGGAGGATCACCTTGCCTGGACCCTGGAGGCGGAATACCTCTCGCAGATGTGTATGTCTACGATTCTGACGCTGTCTCCCAAGCGGATTGTGCTGGGCGGAGGCGTGATGCAGCAGAAGCATCTGTTCCCGCGCATTCACAAGCGCACGCGGGAGCTGTTGAACGGCTACGTCGCGCATCCGGTGATTCTGGAGCATATCGATACCTACATTGTGCCGCCGGGATTGGGCAACAACAGCGGGGCTGTGGGATCTCTTTTGCTGGCCAAACGCGCATTGGAAGCGGCAAGGTGAAGTTCGATGAGCAAGAGCAAGCAGGGCAACCTCAGCATTCCATGGCCGTTTGAGAAGATGGAGGTTGCCTCCAATACGGACACCAACCTTCTTAAAATGATCGCGATGCTGTCGATGCTGATCGATCATATGGGCGCGGCCATTTTTCCGCAATATCGGATCATGCGCATTATCGGTCGCCTGGCGTTTCCGATCTATGCGTATTGCCTTGCGGTCGGATGCATCTATACGCACGATATGCTGAAGTATGTCAAGCGCGTCGCCCTGATCGCCTTGATCTCCCAGCCCATCTATGCGCTGGCGCTGCATCCGAACGTGTTGCGGCTTTCGGAATTGTCCTTTTCTACGGATCCGGTGGGCGCGGCCGTGCAGTTTTATCTGAATAGCTGGGGAGACCCGAGCATCCTGCTTTCGCTGTTCTGCGGGCTGATCTTTCTCTGGACGCTGCGCGACCGGCACCTCGTCCTGACTGCCGCCATGGTGATCTTTGCGGCACTGTTTTATCGGGAGTTGTGCGGCATTCTGGATTACGGAATTCGCGGCATTGTATTGATGCTTTTGTTCTTCCTGTTTGCACAGACACGCTGGGTTTCTCTGTTGGTCGTGGGCGGATACATGCTCTGGTGGGGATTGCAGGGGGCAGGATATAGCGCATTCGGCATTCGGTTTAGCAGCCAGATGTTTGCGATTTTTGCGCTTTTTCTCATCTACATTCGCACCAACTCGCGCATTAAGCTCAACAAGTGGGTCTTCTACCTGTTTTACCCGGCGCATCTGCTCCTGATCTATGTCCTGGATAAACTTGCGGTCTTTGCGTAAATAGAACGAAAAGCCGGGAAAGCGGAAATTTTTCCAACTTTGGAAAAACGAGGACTTTATCAACGCGTTAACCGGCGCTTCCCTTGGGGAAACGCCGGTCAAGCTGTCCGAAAAAAAGCCGCGCCCGGCAGGGACTTGCCCGGGCGCTTTAGTAATGTGTTTGGAAGTCCATTAGGCAGACTTCTTTTCCATCATGGGGGAAGTGTAGAATCCCGCCATAAAAGAGATCATACGGTTTACATCTTCAGGACGGCTGAGGCGCAGCTCGATCGAGGAAATCACCCCGTCCGTCGCGGCATTTTCCAAAATTCCCCGCAGAAGCTCATTGTGGCGGAAATCCTCGGTACGTCCGTCCGAAGAAGTCACCAGCACGGGGCCGGTACAAGAATCAACGGCCTTGTAGAAGCTCTCGGTATCATGGATATTGAACAGTTTCATGGAACAATCCCTCCTTGGAAAAGCATTTGTCCCTGTGCTCATATCATATCGCATTCCCTTGGGGAAGTCTATTCGGATATCGCCCATAATTATCAAAATCCCGACAAAGGAGGGAGAAAATGCAGCAATTGACCTCGCTCAAACTGACGCCAGACCGCCGGGAAGCCGTTGTCCATGGGACCCCGAGTTTTCCCTGCGCGGCGTATTTTTCCGATCTCGCGCTGCTTCCCGCACGCTCTGTTTCCTGGCATTGGCATGAAGAAATCGAGCTGGGGATGGTAGTCGGCGGCGCGGCGCGCATCCGTACCGTCGATGAAGAACTGATCCTGCGCGCAGGGGAAGGGGTTTTCATCAATTCCGAGGCCCTGCATGATTTCAAGATTGTCGGAGACGAGGGTTGCCGCATGATCGCGCTGGTTTTGGATCATTCCATGCTTTCGGGAAGCGATGAGAGCGTCTTTGCCAGGCGCTATGTGCAGCCGCTTATCGATTCTCACGAAATTCGCCTGATTCCGCTCCATCCGGGCTCGGAATGGCAGCAGGAAGTCCTGCGTTGCCTGCGAGAGGCATTCCTTTCCTATGATGAGGGGAAATACGGTTTTGAACTGATCGTGCGCGCACGGCTGACGGAATGCCTCTGGCATATCGTCCGCAACGCGCGCCTGGCGATACGGGATTCCGTTCATACGCCGAGCTTGGCGGAGGAACGCGTCAAGAACATGCTGGATTACATCCATCTGCACTTTGCCGAGCCGATTCAACTTTCGGAAATCGCTGCCGCCGCAAGCATAGGGGAGCGCGAGTGCCTGCGCGCGTTTCAAAAGACGCTGGGGATGACGCCGCTGAACTGCCTTCTGCGCTATCGCGCGTCCATCGCGGCGCAAATGCTCCTCGATACGGATCAGTCCATTGCCGAGATCTGCTTTAATGTCGGATTCAACAGCCAAAGCCACTTTGGACAGATCTTTAAGCGCTATTTCAACATGACGCCGCGCGAATATCGCGCCCGCGCCCTGAAAAAGGAAGAATCGGTTTAAAAAAGAGGCCCCGCAAATGCGCGGGGCCTCCTCCGTTTCCCTAAAAATCAGGACTGAAAGCTGTGCTTGACGCGGTCGTGCTCCTCGCTGCGCTTGGCGTTGTTGAAGCGATCAAGCGTCCCGACCAAATAGCCTGTGATGCGGCGAATACGCTCAAAGGGGTGATCTTCTTCCGAACGGCCGCAGTTGGGGCAGGTATCGCCGATGATGCCGTTGTAGCCGCAAACCGGGTCACGATCCACCGGATGGTTGATCGATCCGTAGCCGATTCCGTACTCCTTCATTACGCGGACGATCTTTTCGAACGCTTCAAGGTTTTGCGTGGTATCACCGTCCAGTTCCACATAGGAGATGTGACCCGCGTTGGTCAGGGCATGATAGGGCGCCTCGATGCGGATTTTATCGACCGCACTGATTTCATAATACACCGGCACATGGAAGCTGTTGGTGTAATAATCCCGATCGGTAACTCCGGGAATCAGGCCGAAACGCTTGCGGTCAATTTTTACAAATCGGCCGGACAGACCTTCGGCAGGCGTCGCCAGCAAGGTGAAGTTGAGACCGGTTTTCTGGCTTTCGTCATCGCAGCGGCGGCGCATGTGTGTGATGATCTCCAGCCCCAGATTCTGCGCCATCTCGCTTTCTCCGTGATGAACACCCAATAGAGCCTTGAGAGCTTCCGCCAGGCCGATAAAGCCAATCGAAAGGGTTCCATGCTTAATGACCTCGCGGATTTCATCGTTCCAATCGAGCTTCTCGCTGTCCAGCCATACACCCTGTCCCATCAGGAAGGGGAAATTGCGCACGCGTTTGCGCGCCTGAATCTCGAATCGCTCCTTGAGCTGATCGATGACCAGATCGATCATATGATCCAATCCCTCAAAGAACTGTTCGGCGCTGTGATTGGCCTTGATCGCCAAACGGGGGAGATTGATGGAGGTAAAGCTGAGATTGCCCCGGCCGTTGGAAATTTGCTTTTCGGGATCGTAGACATTGCCGATCACGCGCGTGCGGCAACCCATGTAGGCGATTTCCGTCTCCGGATGTCCTTCCTTGTAGTACTGCAAGTTGAACGGCGCGTCCTGGAAGGAGAAATTCGGGAAGAGCCGCTTGGCCGAGCAGCGGATCGCCAATTTAAACAGATCGTAATTGGGATCTCCCGGATTGTAGTTGACGCCCTCCTTGACGCGGAAAATCTGAATGGGGAAGATGGGGGTTTCCCCGTTGCCCAGGCCGGCCTCGGTGGTAAGCAACAGGTTCTTCATCACCATCCGCGCTTCCGGAGAGGTGTCCATGCCATAATTGATGGAAGAGAAGGGAACCTGCGCGCCGGCGCGGGAGTTCATGGTGTTGAGGTTGTGAATCAACGCTTCCATGGCTTGATAGGTGGCGCGATCAGTCTCCTGCACGGCCTTTTTGTGCGTAAAATTCTGCACGCGCTCTACGTCTTCGGGAGAGAGTCCCATGGCAGACAACCGCTCAGCCTCCGCATTCTGATAGGCTTCGTTCTGCACAAGGGTCGGGTTCAACCCCTCGTCGCGCAATTCATCGACCAGCGTGCGGCAAATTTCTTCCGCGTTTTCCATACCCTGTGTAAGCTCCAGAGCGCGGATGAGGTTATCGCGATAGCGCTTGCGGAACGTCTTTTTGACGCCTTCCGCCATGGAGTAATCGAAATTGACGATGGATTGCCCGCCATGCTGATCGTTCTGATTGGCCTGAATCGCGATGCAGGCCAGGGCCGAATAGGAATAAATATCATTGGGTTCGCGCAAATATCCGTGCCCCGTAGAAAACCCGTTGTGAAACAGCGAAATCAAATCAATTTGACAGCAGGTGGTCGTCAGTGTCAAAAAGTCCATATCGTGAATGTGAATATCTCCGCTGCTATGCGCTTCCGCGTGCTCGGGCTTGAGAATATTCATCAGGTTAAACTGCTTGGCGCCTTCGGAGCCGTATTTGAGCATTGCGCCCATGGCGGTATCGCCGTTGATATTGGCATTCTCGCGCTTGATATCCGAATCGATGGCGGCTTTGTTGGTGATATCATCATAGATCCGCATCAGACGTGTATTCATCTCGCGGACACGGCTGCGCTCCGCGCGATAAAGGATGTAGCTCTTGGCCGTGCGCACAAAACCATTTTCAATCAGCACGCGCTCGACGGTATCCTGCACCTCTTCTACGGTTGGGATACCAATGTCCTCGTTCTTTTCCAATTCCTCCAGGACGCGATGGGTCAGGTTTTCCACCGTCGCATAGGTCTTGGCGCTTTTGCTGGCCTGGAAGGCCTTCATAATGGCGTCCGAGATTTTTTGCGAGTCAAAGGGAACCTGGCGTCCGTCTCGCTTGATGATGCTGTCTATCATTTTCGGTGCCTCCGACATGTATTTTGTGTGTACGCTCCAAAATGCGTGCAGACACATTATATTGTGGTTTACCCCCCGCTGTCAACCACAAAATATAGTTTCTGGGCAGAATTCATAATTTTGTCACAACCACCC
>DVMU01000105.1 GCA_018714825.1 Candidatus Pullichristensenella excrementigallinarum | reverse complement strand
ACGCCATATCGAGGGCTGGCCGCGGTCACCGCATGGGTCAAGCTCAAGTTTGCTGCGATGAATCTCAAGAAACTCCCCCTCCACAAGTGGCGACTTTTTCTGCTTTTCTGCTTTCTCCTGCTGAAAGAAGCTACCTTGCACCGAGGCAAAGTGGCTTCTTTGACAGGCTGAGACGAAATATTGCATTTCGTCTCTTGCTATTTGTGCGAAAATTCGGTATAATCATACTGGTCCGATTTGGGCATTCTGAGAGATGGAGGAAGAGCCATGGGCAATGTATTTGTGATCGATCATCCGCTGGTGCAGCATAAGTTGACGCTGATGCGCGATAAAAATTGTGGAACAAAGGATTTCCGGCAACTCTTGGAAGAGGTGGCGCTTTTGATGGCCTATGAAGTCACGCGCACGCTTCCGCTCAAGGAAATCGAGATTGAAACCCCCGTGGCCAAATGTACAAGCAAGGTCATCGCGGGAAAGAAATTGGGCGTGGTGCCGATCTTGCGCGCGGGCCTGGGCATGGTGGACGGCGTGACGCGCCTGGTTCCCACGGCCAAGGTGGGACACATCGGCCTGTATCGCGATCCGGAAACGCACAAGCCTGTGGAATATTATTGTAAGTTGCCCGCGGATGCGCAGGATCGGGAACTGATCGTGCTTGATCCCATGCTGGCGACGGGTGGATCCTCGATCGCGGCGATCGATTTTCTGAAAAAACGCGGATGTACGTCGATCAAGCTTTTGTGCCTGGTGGGATGTCCCGAAGGCGTGGAGGCGCTGCAGAAGGCGCATCCGGACGTGGATCTGTACATCGCGGCCATTGACGATCACCTCAATGAAAATAAGTATATTGTGCCGGGCCTGGGTGACGCCGGCGACCGGCTGTTTGGAACCAAGTAAGAGGAAAGGCGCGAATCGGAAGAAGGGAGGAGACGCTCGTTGTCCATGGAGGCGTTGAATCAGATAAAGGCCGCTGAAAAAGAGGCTGAGGAGATCCGCCAAAAGGCGCAGAGAGAAGCCAGGGACATTGTCAACGGGGTCAAGGAAGCCATGGTTGCCGAGAATCGTCAGTCGATGGCCTTCATCCGCGAGGCCGCGCAGAAACTCGCGGACGCGCAGAAGATCAAGACTCAGGACGAAATCCGCGCGCTTGAGGTGCGCAGGGCCGCGGAACGCCGCAAGGTTCGCGAAGAGGCGGAAAAGCGCGTAAGCCAGGCGGGAGAAATCCTGTTTGAAAGGATTGTGGCCAATGGCGATCGTTGAAATGCAAAAGATGCGCCTGCTCGCGATGAAGCGCGATCGGGTGCGCATCCTTAACCGCCTGCAGAAGATGGGATGCGTACAGGTGGTTGAGGAGTCCGGCGAAGAGGCGGAAGAGTTTCGCCCCAGGGAGTCGGGCAAGCTCGAAGAAATCAGCAAGCAGATAGAACGTTTGGAATGGGCTATTCAGAAGATCAAGGCGTTTGACCCGATCAAAAAGCCCCTGCTCGCGCCCAAGCCCGTGATGTCGGATGACGACCTTCTCGCCGTGCAGGCGTCCAAAAGCGACGTTTTGGAAATCGTCCGGCGCCTGGAGGAAATCGACAGATCCGTAATCGAATTGCGGGCCCGGGAAACCAAGGAGCTTCAGCAGATCCGGAGGCTCGCCCCTTGGGAAACTTTGGATGTGCCCCTGGAAAAGCTGGGCCAGGGAGAGAAACATTTTTCCACGCTGATCGTGGTGCCCGGCAAGGGAATGAAGGCGCTGGAAGAGGGGGTCGCCCAGTTCCAGGTGGAGCCTGTGCTGGAGAAGATCACTTCCTGGAACGGCGCGGAGTACTTTTTTGTGATTGTGCACAATCTGGATTTGGAGAAATTCCGGGAAATTGTGCGGGAAAACGCGATTTCCGAGGAGAATTTTTCCGAATTCCAAGGCACGGCGGAAGCGGCGATTGATCAGTTTGCCGGGCGGCTTGCGCGCATCGAGGAGGTGCGCAGGCAGCTTGCCCGCGAAGTGGAGAGCCTGGGCAAGCGATCGCAGGAACTGCGCCTTTTGCGGGATGCGCTGCAGTTGGAAGCCAACCAGATCGAGGCCGCAGGGCGCTTTTTGGAAACGGACAGCGCGTTTGTGCTGACCGCATGGGTGCCCAAGGAGCGCCGCGAAGCCGTGGAAAAGGCGATTCGTCATTTGATCCAGGATTATTCGCTGGAATTCCGCGATCCGCTGGAAGAGGAAAAGCCCCCCACGGAGCTGCACAATCGCAAGGCGATTCGGCCGTTTGAATCGATTGTCAAGCTCTATTCCTACCCCGATCCCCGGGGAATCGACCCCACGGCGGTGATGATGCCGTTCTATGCCTGCTTCTTCGGGCTGATGCTCTCGGACGCGGCGTATGGAATCATCCTGGGCGTGCTGGCGGCGTTTGCGGTGTACAAGCTCAAGGGCAAGGGCGGCACGGGCGCGATCGCGGGCGTGATGGTCTTCGGCGCGATTGCCACGGTGTTCTGGGGCGCGATGTTGGGGAGCTGGTTCGGCATAGAGGATATCAGGCCGCTGATCGGCTTTACCCCGATGAGCGATCCGATCAAGATGATGATTCTCTGCCTGGCGCTGGGCGCGGTGCAGCTGCTGACGGGTCTGTGCGTGGCCATGTACATGAACCTCAAGCGGCACAAAGTGGTCGATGCGATTTGCGACCAGGGATTCTGGCTGTTGCTGTTGATTGGGCTTGGAATGTTCCTGCTCAATTCGCAGGTGGCCATGGTCATGGCGATTGTCGGCGCGGGCGGAATCGTGGTGACGGGCGGGCGCTCCAAGAAGGGATTCGGCAAGATTACCGGTGGCTTGGGTTCCCTGTACGGAATCAGCAGCTATATTTCGGATCTTCTCTCCTATGCGCGCCTGTTCGGCATGGGCCTGGCGACCGGCGTCATCGCGATGGTGTTTAACAACGTGGCCAACATGTTCATGGGCGGAGTGATTGGAACCGTGGTGGCCGTGATCATCCTCATCATCGGACATGTGTTTAATCTGGGCATCAACGTGCTCGGCGCGTATGTGCACGCGTGTAGGTTGCAGTACATCGAATTCTTCGGGAAATTCTACGAGGACGGCGGCACGCCGTTTAAGCCCCTGACGACCGAGGGCAAGTATGTGGATTTCGAATCCGACTTGAACCGTCCGGACGCCTAGGGAAGAGGGACAGTTTGGTCAACCGTGACCACGGGTGAAGATAAAAGGCAAACCCAACACAATAGCAGGAGGAATGGACTATGTTGATGGAAAACCTTGGTGTGATTCTGGCTCTGGTGGGCGCGGCGCTTTCCGTACTTCTGGCGGGCTATGGTTCCGCGCGCGGCGTGGGCATGGCGGGCGAGGCCGCCGCGGGCGTCGTCAGCGAGAGCCCCGAAGTCTTCGGTAAGGCGTTGGTCATTCAGCTTTTGCCGGGCACGCAGGGCATCTACGGCTTCCTGGTAGGATTCATTGTACTGCTTAAGACCCCGCTCATGGGCGGTGAAATGCTGACCATCTCCCAGGGCGTTCAGATTCTCATCGCCTGCTTGCCCATTGCGATCGTGGGCTTGGCTTCCGCGATTTTGCAGGCGCGCGTCGCGTGCTCTGCCATCTACCTGCTGGGCAAGCGCAGCGAGGCTGCCGGCCAGGGCATCGTCATGACGGTTATGGTCGAAACCTACGCGGTTCTGGCGCTGCTGGCTTCGTTCCTGATGGTCAACGGCATCTGATTGCTATCCGGAATACGCCAGAACGGGAGGCTTTAACTTGAACGCAGACGCTATTATCAATCGAATTCTGGCCGACGCGCGCGAAAGCGCCGCCAACGCCATGCGCGACGCGGAGGCGCGGGTGGAAAAACTGCGCGCGGAAAACGCGGACGCGCTGGAGGTGCGCAGGGTGCACGCCATGGAAGAAGCCGAGCGCCAGGCGGCGGAATATAGCGATCGCGCCATGCGCATGGCGGAGCTGGAACAAAAAAAGGAATTGCTCGCGATGAAGCGCGAGGTGATCGATCTTGCGTTTGAGGATGCGCTCCGTCGCCTGAACGCAATGCCCCGGGAAAAGGCGCAGGAATTCTTTGGAAAATTGGTGGCGCAGGCCGCGCAGGGCGGCGAGGAGATCGTGCCGGATCGGAATCACCGGGAGATCTTTGATCAGGATTTTGTCGCCAAGGTGAAAAAGGAAACCGGGAAAGAGATGCGCCTTTCCAAGGAATCGCGCGAGATGGGCGGCGGCCTGGTGCTCCGGCGAGAGGGCATGGAGATCAACCTGACCAGCCGGGCGATCGTTTCCCAGGCGCGCCAGGCTTTGGAGGCAGAAGCAGCCGAAATGCTGTTTGGGAGGTGACCGGAATGCCGCAGATCAGCCATGGCTACGCCATCGGCCGCGTGCGCACGCTGGAGAAGAGATTCCTTTCCCCGCAGCATTGGGAAAGGTTTGTCGCCTGCCGGGACATCCCGGAACTGACCAAGGCTCTGGCCGAAAGCGGCTGGGGAGAAGCGCAGGATCAGGCGGGGGTGGACAGGCTGTGCGATCGGCACGTTCTGGAAGCGTGCGAGCTTATCAGAGCCATCACGCCCGAGCCGGAGATTACGGATTGCTTCTTTCTCAAATACGACATCATCAACCTCAAGGCGCTTCTCAAGGCGCGCATGACCGATCAGGCCGATCCGGCGCTTTCCGAAAACGGGCTGCTGGATCCGCAGAAATTGCGCCACGCGGTCAGCGAGCGCAGCTATAAGGAACTTCCGGAAGAATTTCGCGAGACGCTGGAACAGATCGAAGAGCGCGTGGCCGCAGACCCGGATCCCCTGTATGTGGATTCGCGGTTGGACAAATTGCTCTATCAGATCATCGAGCAGCGGGTCAAGCACGCGCTGCCTGAAGTGCGGGAGTACTTCGCCTGCGAGGCCGATTCGGTCAATCTGCTGATTGCCCTGCGCGTTCGGCGCATGGGGCGTCCGGCGGAATTTGCCGAGGATCTGTTTGTGCCGGGCGGAAAGATTTCCCTTAAGACGCTTGCTGCGCTTGCCAAAGATCCCGACAAGCTGCGCAAGATCGCGGAGGGAACGCCTTACACGCAGGCGATCGGACGGGCGATCGAGCAGATGGATAAAGGCGCGGGCCTTTCGGCGATCGAAGGCGAAATGGAGCGCTACCGGAAAGATCTGCTCAAGAAGGGCAGAAGGCAGATTCTGGGAATTCTTCCGGTGATCGAATATCTGGCGCATTGCGAGAGAGAAGCGCGGAACGTGCGCCTGATCGCGGTGGCCAAGGCGGTAGGCATATCCATGGACGCGCTGGCGGCGCGTCTGGACGATTAGGAGGGCGCTTATGACCAAGATTGCGGCTGTGGGGCCGAAGGACGCGGTGCTCGCGTTCAAGGCGCTTGGGCTGGAAGTCGTGAGCGTGGAAACCGCGGAGCAGGCTTCCAAGGCGGTATTTGATTTGGCCGAAGCCGGATGCCAGGTGATTTTTATCACCGAGCGGGAAGCGGAAAAGATTCCGGAAACCATTTCGCGTTACAAGACTTCTCCGACCCCCGCCATCATTCCCATCCCGGGCGCGACGGGCGCCACGGGCTTTGGAATGCGGGCCGTGCGGGCGAATGTGGAAAAAGCCGTGGGCGCGGATATTCTGAATATTGGTGGAGACGCCCAGTAGCGGCTTGGCCGGGAATTGGGGCGATACGGCGCCGGGCACAGCGGCCTTTCGCGAGGCGCGGCGCGACAAAAAAGGAGAGATGGACCGATGCAGCAGGGCACAATTGTGAAGGTTGCGGGGCCGTTGATCGTCGCGGAAAACATGGGCGATGCGACGATGTACGACGTGGTTCGCGTCTCCGACAGGCGACTGGTCGGAGAGATCATCGAGCTGCGCGGCGACCGCGCCTCCATTCAGGTATATGAGGAGACTTCGGGCCTGGGACCGGGCGAACCGGTGGTTTCCACGGGCGCGGCGCTTTCCGTGGAATTGGGGCCGGGCCTGATCGAATCGATCTTTGACGGCATTCAGAGGCCGCTGACGGTCATTCGTGAAAAGGCGGGCGACCGCATCACGCGCGGCATTGAAGTCAACGCGCTCAACCGCGAAAAGAAATGGGCGTTCCGGCCTGTGGCCAAAGTCGGAGATCGCGTCGAGGGAGGCACGGTGCTGGGCACGGTGGAAGAGACTTCCGTGGTGCTGCACAAGATCATGGTTCCGCCGGGAGTGGCGGGCGAAGTTGTGGAGATTCAACCCGGGAGTTTCACCGTGGATCAGACCATTGCCAAGGTCAAGACGGCCGAGGGAATTCGGGAATTGAGCATGATGCAGAAATGGCCGGTTCGCAAGGGCCGCCCGTATGTCGAGAAACTCGCGCCCAATGAGCCGATGGTCACCGGGCAGCGCGTCATCGACACGTTTTTCCCCATCGCCCGCGGCGGCGTGGCGGCGGTTCCCGGCCCGTTCGGCAGCGGCAAGACCGTCGTGCAGCATCAGTTGGCCAAATGGGCGGATGCGGATATCATCGTGTACGTCGGCTGCGGCGAGCGCGGCAACGAGATGACCGACGTGCTGATGGAGTTCCCCGAATTGCACGATCCGCGCACGGGAGAAACCCTGATGAAGCGCACGGTGCTCATCGCCAATACGTCCGACATGCCGGTGGCGGCGCGCGAGGCCTCCATCTATACGGGCATCACCATCGCCGAATACTATCGCGATATGGGATACAAGGTCGCCATCATGGCGGATTCCACTTCCCGTTGGGCCGAGGCGCTGCGCGAGATGTCCGGCCGTCTGGAAGAGATGCCGGGCGAGGAAGGCTATCCGGCGTACCTCTCCAGCCGCATCGCGGAATTCTATGAGCGCGCGGGCTGGGTCAAGTGCCTGGGCGAAGAGGGCCGCATGGGCGCCATTTCCGCCATCGGCGCGGTTTCCCCGCCGGGCGGCGATATTTCCGAGCCGGTTTCGCAGGCGACGCTGCGCATCGTCAAGGTCTTCTGGGGCCTTTCGGCGCAGCTGGCGTATCAGCGCCATTTCCCGGCGATCGATTGGCTGCAGAGCTATTCGCTGTATGTGGATCGCCTGGAAAAATGGTTTAACGATGAGATCGCGCCCGAATGGAACGAGATGCGCCAGAAGGCCATGAGCCTTTTGCAGCAGGAGGCGGAATTGAACGAGATCGTCCGCCTGGTCGGCGTGGACGCGCTTTCCTGGAAGGATCGCCTGACGCTGGAAGTCACGCGCATGATTCGCGAAGACTATTTGCACCAGAACGCGTTCGACGAGGTGGATACCTATACCTCTCTGAACAAGCAATATCGCATGATGGCGCTGATCCTCGATTACTATGAGAAGGGCCAGGCGGCGCTGAACGCGGGCGCGGAGCTTTCCAGGGTTTCCTCGCTGCCCGTGCGCGAGCGCATCGGCCGCGCCAAGTACATTCACGAGGACGCGCTGCAGGAGTTCGACAAGATCGAGGCGGAGCTCAACGAACAGATGGGCGCGCTGACGGAAGGAGGCCGCTAAAATGCTCAAGGAGTATTCGACGATCCGGGAGGTCGTGGGCCCGCTGATGGTGGTCGAGGGCGTGAGCGGCGTCAAGTACGACGAATTGGTGGAGATCGAACAGGCCAACGGCGAGACGCGCATGGGCCGCGTGCTGGAGGTCAACGGCGATCGCGCCATGTTGCAGCTGTTTGAAAGTTCGCAGGGCCTGAAGATCGATACCGCCAAGGCGCGGTTTTTGGGCAGGTCGATCGAACTTTCGGTTTCCATGGATATGCTCGGCCGCGTGTTCGACGGATTGGGACGGCCCCGGGATAACGGGCCGGAAATCATTCCCGAGATGCGCCTGGATATGAACGGTTCGCCGATCAATCCGGCCAGCCGCGACTATCCCGATGAGTTTATCCAAACCGGTATCTCCGCGATCGACGGCCTGAATACGCTCGTTCGCGGCCAGAAGCTGCCGGTGTTTTCCGGAAGCGGCCTTCCCCATGCCAACCTCGCCGCGCAGATCGCGCGACAGGCGCGCGTGCTCACGGGCGGAAGCGATAACTTCGCCGTGGTGTTCGGCGCGATCGGCATTACGTTTGAGGAAGCGGATTTCTTCATTTCCGACTTCCGGCGCACGGGCGCCATCGAGCGCGCGGTGCTGTTTATGAACCTGGCCAACGACCCGGCCATCGAGCGCATCGCCACCCCGCGCATGGCGCTGACCGCCGCGGAATACCTGGCGTTTGAAAAGGGAATGCATGTGTTGGTCATTCTCACCGATATTACCAACTATGCCGAGGCCCTGCGCGAGGTTTCCGCTGCACGCAAGGAGGTTCCCGGCCGTCGCGGATATCCCGGATATCTGTATACGGACTTGGCTTCGCTCTATGAGCGCGCGGGCCGGATCAAGGGAAAGCCCGGATCGGTCACGCAGATTCCGATCCTCACCATGCCGGAGGACGATAAGACGCACCCCATTCCGGACTTGACCGGGTACATCACCGAAGGACAGATCATCCTTTCGCGCGAATTGTACCGCAAGGGCATTCAGCCGCCGATCGACGTCTTGCCCTCGCTTTCGCGCCTTAAGGACAAGGGCATCGGCAAGGGCAAGACCCGCGAGGACCATGCGCCGACCATGAACCAGCTCTTCTCCGCCTATTCGCGCGGAAAGGATGCCAAGGAATTGGCGGTCATCCTGGGCGATGCGGCGCTTTCCGATATGGACAAGCTGTATGCCAAGTTTGCCGATGAATTTGAGAAAAACTACGTCTCGCAGGGATACGATACCAACCGCTCGATCGAGGACACGCTGGATCTGGGCTGGAAGCTGCTTTCGATCCTGCCGCGTTCGGAGCACAAGCGCATTCGCGACGACATGATCGACAAGTATTGGCCCGCGGAGGGGAAGTAAGCCATGGCCCTGATGAACGTCAACCCCACGCGCATGGAATTGACCCGGCTCAAAAAGCGCCTGAAGACCGCCGTGCGCGGGCACAAGCTGCTCAAGGACAAGCGGGATGAGATGATGCGCCGCTTTGTCCAATTGATTCGGGAAAACGCCAAGTTGCGCGAGGCGGTGGAAAAGGAACTTTCCCGGGCGCTGGGCGAGTTCGCGCTGTGCCGGGGATTTATGGAACCGGAGGCGCTCGAACAGGCCGTGATGTATCCTGCGCGCACGATTTCCCTGGAAGTGGGAAGGCGCAACATCATGTCTGTGGATGTGCCGAAGATCGACGCGCAGGCCGGCGAGCCGGTGCTCTCCTATGGTTTTGCCCAGACCTCCGCGCAATTGGACGGCGCAATCGCGCGGCTGGCGGAAATCATGCCCGAAATGATCCGGCTTGCGGAGATCGAAAAGACCTGCAACATGCTTGCGGACGAAATCGAAAAGACGCGTCGTCGCGTCAATGCGTTGGAATACGTCATGATTCCGGATCTGGAAGAGACGATCCGCTATATTACCATGAAGCTCGATGAGAATGAGAGAGGTTCGCTTACGAGATTGATGAAGGTCAAGGATATGATCGCGGAGCGCGATCAGGCGGGTTGAAGAGATTTGGAGAGGGGAGAGAAGCATGGCGGGGAAGAGGTCAAGGGGCCGCGGATGGATTCGCCTTTTGCGGCTGATAAGCTGGATTGTGTTTGTG
>DVMU01000104.1 GCA_018714825.1 Candidatus Pullichristensenella excrementigallinarum | reverse complement strand
GGCGAATTTCGCGGCCGCAAATGGGGCAGTGGGGAATGCCGATGCGCGCGTACATCAGGCGTAGATAGTCGTGAATTTCCGTCACGGTGCCGACCGTGGAACGGGGGTTTTTCGAAGTGGTCTTCTGGTCGATGGAGATGGCGGGCGAGAGTCCGTCGATGGAATCCACATCGGGCTTCTCCATTTGGCCGAGGAACTGGCGGGCATAGCTGGAGAGCGATTCCACATAGCGCCTCTGTCCTTCAGCATAGATGGTGTCAAAGGCAAGAGAACTCTTGCCGGAACCGGAGAGCCCGGTCATGACGATGAGACTGTCGCGGGGAAGCTCGAGATCGATGTTCTTTAAATTGTGTTCCCGCGCTCCCCGAATGATGATTTTGTCGTTCATTTCTTATGCCTCCTGCGAGAAGGTCTGGATTTCTCGCCGGTTTTCATGGGTTTTTCGCCGCGCAATTCGAGCATCTGATCGCGCAATTTGGCCGCCTTTTCAAAATCCAGGTTGCCGGCCGCGGCGAGCATTTGCTCTTCCAAACGATCGATGGCCATGAGGCGCTCTTCTTCGCTCATGCCCTTGCCGCCGTCCCGATCGGGCGCGCGGGTGATCTCCATCAATTCACGAATCGCGGCGCGCACGGTTTGGGGCGTGATGCCGTGCTCTTCGTTATATTGATTCTGGATGGCCCGGCGGCGGTTCGTCTCCTGAATGGCGCGCAGCATCGAATCGGTGAGATTGTCCGCGTACATGATGACCCGACCGTCCACATTGCGCGCCGCGCGGCCGATGGTCTGAATCAGCGATGTCTCCGAGCGCAGGAAGCCCTCCTTGTCCGCATCGAGAATGGCGACCAGGGAGACTTCGGGCATATCCAGGCCCTCGCGGAGGAGGTTGATGCCCACCAGCACATCGAATTCTCCGGTTCTCAGGCCGCGAATCAGCTTGATGCGTTCCAGGGTTTCCACATCCGAATGCAGATATTCGACGCGGATTTCCAATTCGCGCAGGTAACTGGTCAGGCTTTCGGCCATGCGCTTGGTCAGCGTCGTGACCAATACGCGCTGTCCTCCCTCGACGACCTGCCGAATCTCGCCGACCAGGTCGTCCACCTGTCCCGTGGCGGGACGAACCACGATTTCGGGATCGAGAAGCCCGGTCGGTCGGATAATCTGCTCCACAACCTGCGAGGCGTTCTCCATTTCATACGGGCCGGGCGTGGCCGAGACATAGATGCGCTGGCCGGTCTTGGCCTCAAATTCATGGAATTTGAGGGGACGGTTGTCGAAGGCTGCGGGCAGGCGGAACCCGTATTCCACCAGGGATTGCTTGCGCGCCGCATCGCCGTTGTACATGGCGCGCAATTGCGGAAGCGTCTGATGGGATTCATCGATAAATACGAGGAAATCCTTCGGGAAATAATCCAGCAGCGTAAACGGCGCTTCACCGGGCATACGTCCGTCAAAATAGCGCGAATAGTTCTCGATGCCGGAACAATAGCCGATTTCGCGCAGCATTTCAATATCGTAGCGCGTGCGCTGCTCGAGCCTCTGCGCTTCCAGGAGCTTTCCCTCGTCCCGAAATTGCTGTATGCGCTCGCGCAAATCGTCTTCGATGTGCTGGATGCACAATTCGAGCTTGTCGCGCGCGATCGCGTAATGGGAGGCGGGAAAGATCATCACATGCGCCAGGTGCCGGAGAACCGCTCCGGAGACGACCTCCACCTCGCTGATGCGATCGATTTCATCGCCGAAGAACTCGATGCGCAGGGCTTTTTCGTTTTGCGCCGCGGGAAGAATTTCCACAACGTCTCCCCGCACGCGAAAGGAGCCGCGTTCCTGTTCAAAATCGTTGCGAGTATACTGGATTTCAACCAGCCGGCGCAACAATTCGTCGCGGTCGATGCGCATTCCTTCGCGGATTGAGACAGACAGATCCTCGTATTCCGCGGGATCGCCCAGGCCGTAGATGCAGCTGACGGAGGCCACGATGATGACGTCGCGGCGTTCAGACAGCCAGGCCGTCGCGCTGTGGCGCATCCGATCGATTTCGTCGTTGATGGAGGAATCTTTCTCGATAAAGGTATCGGTGGAGGGAATATACGCCTCGGGCTGATAATAGTCGTAATAGCTGACGAAATATCCCACCGCATTGTCCGGAAAAAATTCGCGGAACTCGGCCGCGAGCTGCGCGGCCAGCGTCTTATTGTGCGCGATGACAAGCGTGGGACGATTCAGGCGCTGGATGACGTTTGCCATGGTAAAGGTCTTGCCCGAACCGGTCACGCCCAGCAAAACCTGATGCTGAAAGCCGCGCTCCACGCCTTCCACCAGGGCGTCGATGGCCTGCGGCTGATCGCCTGTTGGTTGATAATCCGATTTCAGATGAAACATGCAGGCCCTCCTTTGCGCCCTTCCGTACGCCGTTGATTTTGAAAAAGTCGCCGGCAGGCAAACGGGAATTGCCGACAAGCTGTATTATAGCATATTCTGCGCAGAAATGGGGAAGATACGCGCCGGGAACGGACAATTTAAACTGATGTTCGATTTTGGCGATTTGAAAGACATAAGAAAAGAACCGCGCCGCATCGGAAGAAAGGGCGCAGTCTTTTGAAAGACGATACGACCGTTGGGCTTACACCGGACGCGATTGCAGCGCGGGATCGACGGCTTGGGCCTTACGCAGAAGGGCTTCGGGATCTGTTCCCAGCAGCCATTCCCGCCGCGCCTCTTTCCGGAAAAGAACCGGCATCCTGTCGTGCAGAAAGGCCACGGAGGAGGCGGCAGAGCGCGTGAGGATGACGAAAGTGGGGAAGGGGTTTCCCGGTTCTCTGCGATAGAGTGCAGCCATGTAGAGCGTCGGTTCGCGATCGCGGAGCAGGTATTTTTGTCCCGTACCGGAGGCGTGGCCGTCCGTATGCTTGCGCCATTCGTAATAGCCGCTCGCGGGGATCAGGCAGCGCGCCGCATTCAGAGCGCCGCGAAACAGGCTCTTTTGACCGACGGTCTCTGCGCGGGCATTGATCACGCGCCGCGATCCGTCGAGAGAGAAGCCCCATTGCATGGGAACCACTTGTTTTCCCGCGAGAACGGGGACGATATCCGTGGGAAAAATCTCGCCCGAGGTCTTGACCTTTGCGCGATCTTCCGGAGACATTTTTCCATCCAACGCGGCCACAATCCGCAAAAGCTCTTCCGGATGATCTTCCCAATCGATGCAGTATCGGCCGCACATATCCATTTCCCCCTTTGCGCGCAGTCAGGTCGCCTGCCCGGCAAACTGCGTCATATAGAGCTGGTAATACCGTCCCTGCCGCGCGAGCAACTGCTCGTGATTGCCGCTTTCCACGATGTGCCCGTGATCCAGAACGACGATGACGTCCGCATCGCGAATGGTGGACAGGCGGTGTGCGATGATGATGCTCGTGCGATCCTTCATCAGGCGCACCATGGCGTCCTGAATGTTCTTTTCGGTGCGCGTGTCCACGCTCGAGGTCGCTTCGTCCAGGATCAGAATGCGCGATCCGGCAAGAAAAGCGCGACAGATGGAGAGAAGTTGGCGCTGCCCCTGGGAGAGATTTGCGCCGGATTCGGCGAGCACCGTGTCATACCCCTGCGGCATCCGGGAAATCATCTCGTGACAATTGCTCATTTTCGCAGCCTGCACCATCTCCGCATCCGTGGCGGAAGGGTTGCCGTATTTGAGGTTGTTGCGGATGGTATCGGAAAAGAGCACCGTGTCCTGCAGGACGATGGCGATGTTTTTGCGGAGCGTGTCCAGCGGGAGATCGCGGATATTCACGCCGTCAATGCGGATTTCTCCGCGATCGATATCGTAAAAGCGCATCAGGAGGTTGACCACGGTGGTCTTGCCGCTGCCCGTCGCCCCGACCAGGGCGACTTTATGGCCCGCATACACCTCAAAATCAAAGCAATCCAATACCTGCTTGCCGGGGAAATAGGAAAAATCCACATCTCGGAACGAAATCACGCCTCCTGCCTCGGGCAGCGTGCAGCCGCTGCCGGTATCCTCGCTCGCTTCATCCAACAGGGCAAACACGCGTTCCGCACCGGCCACAGCGGTCTGAATCTGGCCGTAGAGTTGCGCGATTTCGTTGATCGGGCGGCCGAACTGCTTGGCATAGACGATAAAGGCGGAAATCAGGCCGATGGAAATCCAACCGCGCAGGGCAAAATACCCGCCCACGGCGGCGATAATCACAAAGCCGATGTTGTTGATGACGTTCATGATCGGCCCCATGGAACCGCCGAGAATTTCCGCGAAAATGCCCACGCGCTTGAGTTCGTCCGAGGCGGAATTGAATTCCTCCATCACATCCCGCTGCTTGTTGTTGGCGACGACCGTCCGGAATCCCGTGACCATTTCCTCCACCGAACTGTTGATTTCCCCCAAGAGTTCCTGCCGCCTGCGGAAGAAGCGGCGCATGGCCCTGGAAAGAAACTTGGTGGCGAGAAGGGTCAAAATAACGGTCAGGCAGCTCAGCAGCGCGAGTTGCCAACAGTAGTACATCATCATGATCACGGTGCCCAAAATCGTCAATACGCCGGAGATCAGGGAACTCAGAGATTGCGAGATGGTGTTGGAGATGTTCTCGACATCGTTGGTCATGCGGCTCATCACGTCGCCGTGCGGATGCCGATCGAGATAGCGGATGGGCAGGGTGAGAATCTTGTTAAAGAGATCCAGGCGCATTCTGCGCACAATGCGCTGGCTCAGATGCGCGCTCAGGCGGCTTTGGAACAGGGTTCCCAGGCCGTAGAGCAGATAGATCCCCATCAGAACGGCGAGCGCGCGGGGCAATTGATCAAACTCCCCCTGCGCGATGTGATCGATGGATTGGCTCTGCATGGCGGGCGCGAGTACGGAACAGATCACCACCGCCGTGACCACGCACAACAGCAGGATCAGCACGCGCTTTTCCCGCTTGAAATAGCGCGTGAGGCGCAACAGCGTCTTTTTTCCCTCCGCAGGCTTTTCAACTGTCGCAAAGCGCGGGCCGCGCTGCCCGGGAATGCGGAAATTGGGATTGGAAGCAGCGGATTTTTCAGGCATTTTCCATCCCTCCGTTTCCCAATTGCGACCGGCAGATATCGCGATAGATTTCGCAGGTTTCCCAAAGTTCCTCATGGCTTCCCAGGCCGACGATGCGTCCGTTTTCCAGGACCGCGATGCGATCCGCGTTTTTGATGGAAGCCACGCGCTGCGCGATGAGGATCTTGGTCGATTGCGCGCCGCTTTCCCGCAAAGCCTGATAGAAGCGCGCCTCCGTCGCCAAATCCAGGGCGCTGGTCGCGTCGTCCAGGATCAGGATTTCCGCGTTTTTGAGGATCGCGCGGCTGATGGCGATGCGCTGCTTTTGTCCGCCGGAAAGGCTCGCGCCCTTTTCCGCGACGAGAGTGTCGTATCCTTCCGGGCGGGAGAGGATAAACTCCTCCGCCTGCGCGATCTTCGCCGCGCGGCGCACTTCCTCTTCGGAGGCTTCAGCCCTTCCCCAGAGGATGTTTTCCCGGATCGAGCGATTGAACAGCTCGCTCTTTTGCAGGGCGATGGCGATCTTTGCGCGGAGCGTTTCCAGGGGATATTCGCGCACGTCTACATCGTCGATCAAAATTTGCCCCTCGCTGACGTCATAGAAGCGGGGAAGCAGGCTGACAAGCGTGCTCTTTCCGCTGCCGGTCGAGCCGAGAATGCCCAGCGTTTCTCCTGGAGAGACGGTCAAATCGATATGCTTGAGGACCGGTTCGCCTGCCGCGCCGGGATAGGAAAAGGAGACGTCGCGAAATTCAATCTTTCCTTTGGCTACGGGCTGATCGCGATTGTCGCCGTCCGCAATGGAAGGGGCGCAAGAAAGAACCTCCTTGAGGCGCCTGGCGGACGCCGAGCCGCGGGAGATGGTCTGAAAGATGTTGACCAGCATGATCACGCTGTGCAGAATCAGGGAAGTGTAGGTAATGGCCGCCATTACGCTGCCCGGCGTGAGAGCGCCCGCCTGCACGCGAATCGCCCCGAAATACAATATCGCTACGACCACGGCGTTCATTGCGATGTTCATCAGGGGCATCATGTAGGAAAACAGCAACAGCACATGTAGCTGCGTGTCGATCAAATCCTGATTGGCCCGGGAAAAGCGCTTTCCTTCGCGCTCCTCCTGCACATAGGCCTTGACCACCCGCGCGCCGGAGACGTTTTCCTGCATCACGCTGTTGACGCGATCGAGCTTTTGCTGCAGTTTGCCGAAAACCGGATTGGCCCGGCGAAGGAAGAAGATCACGCAGCCCAGTACGAAGGGAAGCGAGCAGGCCACGATCGCGCCGAAGCGCAGATCCAACGCCGTCATGGAAACAATCCCGCCCGCGAAGAGCATGAACGTGCGCACAAAGCCCCGGATCGATTGCGTCACGAGGTTTTGCACCTGGGTGATGTCGTTGGTCACGCGCGTGATCAGCGAGCCGGTAGAAAAGCGATCCACCTGCTCAAAGGAAAGGGAGAGGATGCGCGAAAAGCAATCCTTGCGCACGTCGTTGCCGAAATTTTGGCTGCACAAATTGGCGAATACGCCGGAAAGAACGCCGCAAATCCCGCCGATCGCGACCAGGCCGATCATCTTGAGGCCCGTCTCCACGACCAGGCGCAAATTGCCCTGTCCGCCGGAAGAAAGCCCCAAGACGCCCTCATCGACAATCGTGCGCATCAGGCTCGGCTGCACGAGATCCATCAGCACCTCGCCAATCATGAAAAGCGGGGCAAGCAGGGCAAAAAGCCAGTATCGCTTCACATATTTCAGCATCACAAAGCCTCTTTCATGGAATCCGGCGCTTCTCCCGGAGAAGTCGCGGCGATTTGCGGCGCAACGCGGGTTCGTCTCCGTAGAAGCCGAAAACTTGCGGCAACGCCAAACGCGCAGGAACAAACCTGCGCATGTCTGTGCGGCGGGACGCATAGCATTCCTTCGGAAAAGAAGCTTTCCCGAACGACAGAGCCTCCCGGATAAACGCAGGGGGCGCGATGTTCTTTTCCGACCGCCTCGATTGTGTCTTGCTATTTTAATTATTTTATCGAATACGGGAAAATTTGTCAACGACGGGGAATAAGACCATTTCTTCCAGTCGCCTGCAGCCGCCGGGCAGCGCGTTGTAAAAGGCATCTTTTTTCAAAAACCATTGTCTTGCAGGGACAATTGCGATACAATAGAGGTGCCAGGGGCGGGAACGCCCAAAAGCGTGAAGTTCTGAAGGGGCAAGGGATTTCGGCGAGCGTCGGCAGAAGTCCGGAAAGGAGAAGTTCCGCCCTTTTGGGAAGATTGAAAAGCAGGAGATAGAACTCGAATGGAGAGAGCAGCTGTCTTTTTGCTGCAAAGGAGGGGGAAAGGCAAATGGGTTCCAAGATTAAATCCGTATTTACCTGGATATCGATCGCGTACATACTGCTCGGATTGGGGCTTTTGATTTGGCCGGAAATCAGTATGCTTCTGATCTGCCGGGTCTTCGGCGCGATCATGCTGATCTACGGCGCAGTCAGAATCATCCAGCATTTTAAAAACGCGGCAGACGGTTGG
>DVMU01000103.1 GCA_018714825.1 Candidatus Pullichristensenella excrementigallinarum | reverse complement strand
GCAAATGACTTTGGGCAAAAATCCCCCGATTTCAAGATAAGTCAAAAAGGTTTCAAATTCTCGGCGCGAAGCTGTCACAGATTCGGGCTGTAATCGGCCTTCGTACCGCTGGACGCGTCGAGTTTTCCTGTCGTTTGCCCCCGTGCTTCCAGATCCTGGAGCGCTGCGGTCATCCACATGATCTTGTTGTTCATGTTTTGCGCGTCTCCAAGATCCACGCGCATCGCCGTGCGCGTATAGAGATAGATCGAACGCGTATTCTCTAAATTGAGTTCCGAAACATAGGTTCTTGCCTGGTGTTCGTCCAAAGCGTCGATCACAGCGCGCAATGCGGCGAGCTTGTCCTTGCTTACGGCGACCTGTTCTCCCACGTGGTAAGAGCCGATATCCAATCCCGTGACATACACCCAATTCCCATCGGGCGCGCTGTCTCCCTTTTCCACCACATATCCGTCCCGATCCAGCGTCAGGACGATGCCCGCGTGCTTTACCACGGCATCACGCGTGCGTTCCCGGATTTCCAGAATCACCGTGGAGGGATACTTGCGCTTCAGGGATACGAATTCGAGCGTGCCGGTGGAATTGATGGCTGTGCGCACATCTTCCTGGTCCACCGAGCGCAATTTTCCTCCCAGGGTCAATTTCGAGGCGCGAATGACATCCTCCGCCGCGACCGATGCATTCCCCACCACCTGCACATCGCGAATGCGAAACGCCCAGTTCTCCAGCCCCAGCCACACCGCCAGGCACAGAACTGCTGCTAATACAACAAAGAACAGCGCTTTTCTCCGTCTTCTCATCCGATCCTCCTGATCTGCGCGCCGAGCCGGCTGAGCGTTTTTTCAAGCGAGGCATAGCCGCGATCGATCAACTCCACATTTTCAATCACGCTCTCTCCCTCCGCGGCCAGCGCTGCGATGACTAACGCCGCCCCGCCGCGCAAGTCGCCCGCTTGTACCTGCGCCCCCTGCAATCTTCCTCCACGCACTACCGCCAGACGATTCGAAAGAAAGATATCCGCACCCATGCGCCGCAATTGCGCGGCATGGGCAAAACGATTTTCAAACACATTCTCTACGATCACGCTCGCGCCCTCGATGGCGCAGGCCAGCGCCATAAACTGCGCCTGCAGATCCGTAGGAAATCCCGGAAAGGGCTGCGTTGAAATCTCAAAGGGCTTAAGCTTTCCCTGTGCAGACAGGACAATCTTATCCTCTTCGACCTGCAAATCACATCCCGCTTGGCGCAATTTGTCCGTAACCGCGCCCAGATCCGAGCTGACCACATCTCTGAGCGTCAACTCACCGCGCGTAGCGGCAGCCGCGGCGAGCAAAGTCCCCGCTACGATACGATCCGACAGAGGACGATAATGCGCTCCTGAGAGCGTACTCACTCCCCGAATGCGGACACAGTCCGTCCCGCCGCCGCGCACGCATCCTCCCAGACAATTGATAAAATCCTGCAAGTCGCGAATCTCCGGCTCTCTGGCGGCATTATGTATTGTGGTTTCCCCCCGCGCCAATACCGCCGCCATCATCACGTTTTCCGTGGCGCCGACACTGGGAAAATCCAAATAGACCTCCGCACCGCGCAGCTTTTGTCCATCGCAATAAATCATGCCGTGTTCTTCACGAATGGTGACCCCCAATGCCCTGAGGCCCTTCAAATGCAGGTCGATCGGCCTTTGGCCGATCTCGCATCCCCCGGGATAAGTAACCTTAGCCCTGCGAAATCGTCCGATCAGGGGACCCAGCATAAAAATCGAGGAGCGCAGCTGTTTGCTGAGGTGCTCGGGCATTTCATAGCGTCCCGCGCAACCCGCGTCAATCCGCACGCCTTCGGGCGTTGCTTGGATGTGGCAACCGAGGGTCTCGAGGATAGCGAGCATGTTTTTCACATCCGAAAGCTCGGGGCAATCCTCGATCGTTACCGGTTCCCGCGTGAGAATGGTCGCCGCCAAAATCGGCAGCACCGCGTTTTTGGCACAGCCCACCCGCACTTCTCCGGCGATTCTCCTTCCTCCAATCACGCGATACATACCCATGCCACCTTCCATAGCAATCGCGGCCGAAAAAATCGGCTCCTCTCTATGCTTATGGGGTTGGAGGGAAAAAGGTGCCAGTCCCATGCTCAAATTGGATCCGCGTTTCGCGAGATATTCAGAAGTATCGCGACCGCGCCCATGATGATGGAGATGGAAGTCCCGCCCGCGCTGAAAAAGGGAAGCGGCAGACCGGTCGTGGGCATCAGCCCAATGACCACCGCGACATTGAGCACGCATTGCACGCCGATCATGGCCGTAATCCCTCCGGCAAGCAGGCTTCCGAATCGATCCTGACAGCGCATGGCAACCCGCAACCCGAAAAATACAAACGCCGCGAACCCCGCCAACACGAGCACACAGCCCAGAAATCCCATGTCTTCGCCCACTACGGCAAAGATAAAATCGCTCTCCGGATACGGCAAAAAGGCATATTTTTGCCGTCCCTGCCCCAGCCCCATCCCGAACAGACCGCCCGATCCAAAGGCGATCAGCGATTGGGAAAGCTGATAGCCCTCGTTGGTCAAATATTCAAAGGGATTGCGAAAGGACATCAGCCTCGCGCGGCGATACTCCTCGCTCAAGGCATAGAACGTGCCCAGCGCGAGTCCTCCCGCCCCCACCAGGGAAAGGTGCCGCCACTTCGCGCCCGCCATCGTCACCATAACCGCGGTCACGATCAAAATGCTTCCGGCGGTCGAAAGATTGGGCTGCGCCAGAATCAGCAGAAACATTCCTCCGGGAATGACAAACAGCGGCAACAGGCCCTTGAAAAATCGCGACACATCCCGGTTGGGCGCGCTCAGCGCCCGGGCAAGGAAGAGGATCATCGCGTATTTTCCCAATTCCGAGGGCTGAAAGCTGATCGGTCCCAACCGAAGCCAGCGCCGGGAACCGTTGAGCATTTTCCCGATCCCGGGAATCGCCACCAACACCAGCAGCACCACGCTCAGCGCCACCAGCGCGTTGACCACCGCCGGACGATTCAGCAGCCGGTAATCGATTTTGAGAAGGATTCCCATTCCCACAGCGCCCACGCCGATTCCCATCAATTGCGAATAGACCTCGGAAAGCGCGTTTCCCTTGTCCTGCGCGTTGTAGTAACTGGCCGCGTAGAGCACCACCAGCCCCATCAGCAACAGAAACACAAATGAAAAGAGCACGCCCCGATCCACCGGCCGCCTTGGCCCCCGCAGGGCCAGGCGGATCAAGCTCCCTGAGGCTCCAGATCCTTTACGATCCTCTTAAATTCGCGCCCCCGCGCCTCATAATCCTGGAACATGTCGAAACTCGCGCACGCGGGCGAAAGCAACACCGTACCACCCGGAACGGCCAGCGCGCGCGCCATGGAAATCGCCTTTTCAAAATCCGTCCCCGCGCGCGCAATCTCCGAAAAACCCTCGTCGCGCAGCGCCTGCTCGATCGCGTCCGCCGTCAGGCCGATCAGCACCGCCTGCCTGATATTTGTATTTTTCCGCATCTCTCGGGCCAGAGGATGGTAATCCGCCTTCTTGTAACTGCCTCCCAGGAGAATGACCGTGGGAGTAGTCATGGAACGCACGGCCCAAATCGAAGAATCCACATTGGTCGCCTTGGAATCGTTTATGTAACGCACATCGTCCAGCACCCGCACAAACTCCAACCGGTGCTCGACGCCCCGGAAGGTCTTAAGCGTGTGCCGCACCACTGCCGAGGGAATGCCCGCAACCAGGGCCATGGCCGTTGCCGCCAGGCAATTTTCGAGATTGTGTGGCCCGGGAAGGGCGATCTCCTCGAGGGAGAGCACCGTCCGGTTGTTCTCCTGCGTCCCGAAACACAGAGCTCCTTCCCGGACAAACGCCCCGTAAGGCGGATTCCCGGTCCGGGAAAACCAGACTACCCTGGCCTTTACATCTTCCGCCATCTTACGGGTGATCGGATCATCATAATTGAGTACCACAAAATCCTTCTCCCGGCAGTTGGCAAATACACGCTCTTTCAGGGCAATGTATTTTTCCATCGTGCCGTGTCGGTTGAGATGATCTTCGGTCACGTTCAGAACCGCTGCTACGGAAGGATGGAATTGGCTGACCGTTTCCAATTGGAAGGAAGAAACCTCGCACACGGTCACGTCTCCCGCGCGCATTTGCGGCACTGCCGCGGCATAGGGAGAACCGATATTCCCCACCACCCAGGCGCGTCTTCCGGCATTTTTAAAGATTTCGCCCAACAGCGTCGTGGTCGTGGTTTTGCCGTTGGTGCCGGTAATGGCCAGGAGCGTGCCGGTGGATTCCCGATAGGCGTACTCCAATTCTCCCAGCACCTCCACGCCCATCTCGCGCGCCTTCAAAACCGCGGGATGCGTATCGGGAATGCCGGGGCTGAGGATCATCGCCTCCATCCCTTCCAGCAGATTCTCGGGGGATTCCCCCAAATGCCAATGGACGCCCTCGACGTTTAAATCGTCCAGCGCGCCCCCAAATGCTTCCTTTGTTTTTGCGTCTACCAGGGTGACCTCTGCGCCGCGCAACCGAAGAAGACGCGCGGCCGCCGCGCCGCTGCGCGCGAGGCCGAATACCAGAGCCTTTTTAAAATGCATATGTCCTCCTTTGGACGCCGCGTTTGCCCTTTTCAGGCGACAAACCCCAAAAGTGCTACCAGGCAAAGAAGCAACGTCACGATATAATACATGATCACCACGCGCGTCTCCGGCATTCCGCTCAGTTCAAAATGATGGTGCAACGGCGCCATGCGGAACACACGCTTGCCATGCGTAATCTTAAAATAGGAAATCTGGATGATGTCCGACAGGCTGGAAACCAGCATCGCGAACGCGATCACCGGCAAAAGCAGCGAAAGCCGCGTGGTCAGACAAGCGCCCGCCAGCGCGCCGCCGATGAAAAACGAACCCACGTCTCCCATAAACACGCCGGCAGGATAGAAGTTAAACCGCAAAAATCCCAGAAGCGCTCCCGCCATGGCCGCGCAGAAGATCGCGATGTTCAGCAGATTGGCCGAATTTTCCGGATAGGCGCGCGCCATGAGCAGGCAGATCAGCGACATGGACGCAAAATCAATCATCGAACAGCCGCCGCACAATCCGTCCAGGCCGTCCAGCAGGTTGGCCGAATTGACCACGCCCACAAGGATAAACATCATCACCGGAATATATGCCCATCCCAAATTCCATTCGGAGCCGAAGAAGGGCACGATCAGAGAATCGCCGATGAGCGAATGCTTGTAGGCCCAAAAGGCCAATCCTGCCGAAAGGATGATCTGCGGAACCAATTTCTGCTTGGGCGTCAATCCCAAAGACCGCTTGAGCTTGACCTTGATGAAATCGTCCACAAAGCCGATCAGGCCGAATCCCAACGCGCACACAACGGCCATGAGCAAAAAGTCCGTTCTTCCCTCTCCGGAAAAAGCGAACGCCGCGATCAAAGCGGGAACGGCAAAGATGATCCCGCCCATTGTCGGGATCCCTTGCTTCTTCTTATGCGATTCCGGGCCGAGATCATAGATCGTCTGCCCGAATTTCATCCGCTTGAGCCAGGGAATCACGACCGGCCCAAAGGCAATGGCCATCACAAACGCCGCCAGGATCGTCCAAATCACTCGTTGCATCTTCTGTTGCCCTCCTGATGGGCACGCATCAGCCCTTTAATTCGGCCAGCAACTCTTTGACCACGATTTTTTCATCAAAGGGATGCTTTACGCCCCGAATCTCCTGATACGTTTCATGCCCCTTCCCCGCCAGCACCACCACATCGCCCGCCTTTGCTCTGGAAAGCGCGAAGCGAATGGCGTCCCTGCGGTTTTCAATGACGATATATTCGCATCCGGTGGGGCGAATTCCTTCCTCAATTGCGTTGAGAATGTCGAAAGGATTTTCGTTGCGCGGATTGTCGCTGGTGAGGATGCAGAAATCCGCCAATTCTCCCGCGATCTCGCCCATGATCGGGCGCTTGCCGTGATCGCGATCGCCGCCGCAGCCGAAGAGCGCGATGAGGCGGCCCTTGGTCGTCTGCCGGACGGTTTTGAGAATGTTTTCCAGGCTGTCGGGCGAATGGGCGTAGTCGAGGATCACGCGATAGGGCGTCTCGGTTTCCAAAAGCTCGATTCGGCCGGGAATGGCGCGCACTTCCTCCAAGCCTCGGCGGATTGCCTCCGGCCCGATGCCGAGGCTGACGCAGATCCCCGCGGCCAGAAGAGAATTGTAGACATTGAAAATTCCCGAAAGCCGCAGCGCGATGGCCACGCGGAAGCGCTTGTGATGCGTCAACAGGAAGCTCACGCCATACTCTCCGACCTCGATATCGTTGGCGTAGACGTCGCTGGCCTCGCGGATGCCGACGCGCAGAGCCGTCCTTCCGATATGCCGCATGAACTCTCCTACGCGCTCGTCGTCCACATTGTAGACGATCCTTTCGGACATGTCCTCCTCAAACAGACGAACCTTGGCCTGGAAATACCGATCCATATCCTTGAAGAAATCCAGATGGTCCTGAGAGAAATTGCTGAACGCAGCGCAGCTGAACCGCAGTCCCGCCAATCGATGCATCGCCAGCGCGTGCGCGGATACTTCCATCACGACATATTCCACGCCACCCTCAACCATCTTGCTGAGAAGTTGCTGCACCTCGATAGGATCGGGCGTCGTAAGCCTGGAAGGGAGCACTTCCTCGCCGATCATGGAACACACGGTTCCGATCAATCCCGCCTTATGTCCCGCCTCTTCCAGGATGGACTTGACCAAAAAGCTCGCCGTGGTCTTTCCCTTGGTTCCGGTGATGCCGATGAGCTTGAGCTTCTTTGCGGGATTGCCATAAAAATCCTGCGCCATGTATGAGATCGCCACCCGCACATCTTCCACCACGACCTGCGGGCAATCCAACGGCAATTTCCTCTCCACCACCAGCGCCACCGCGCCGTTGGCGACCACCTCGGGCGCGAGATCGTGCGCATCCACACGCAGGCCGCGAATGCAGAAAAACACGGCGCCGGGACGCACCAGCCGGGAATCCGAGCACAAGCAGGAAACCTCCGTTTCCGGATTGCCGCAAATTTCCACCTTGCCCGGAATTCTCCCGATAAGCTCGCTGAGCAACATATGCGTATCCCCCTACTTCGTTCATGGCGGCTCGAACACAACCGTTATCTTCGAACTGGGTACCACTTGTTCGCCCGCCAAAGGCGATTGTGAAACGGCGATCCCGCTTCCCTGAACGGACATTTCCAATCCATAGGAGCGAATCAACCGGTTGGCCTCTGCGACGGAAAGCCCCCGAACGTCCGGCGCCGTGGTCCATGCGTTTTCAAAGGCGGGAATTTCGCCATCGACATATAGCATGACCAGCGATCCTTCCGGCATTCCTGCGCCGGGCGCGGGCAATTGCGAGAGAACCTTGGCTCCGGAACCGGAGAGCACATATTGCAATCCGCTCTCCTTGAGGGTCTGTATCGCGTCCGAAACTTCCATGCCGCCGACATCGGGAACCTCGACCTCCGGCAGCGGTTCTTCATCCGTCTCGGGCGCAACGCCGAGATAATTCAGCGATTGCTGCAAAATGTCCTTTGCATACGGCGCGGCGGTGACGGAACCGAAATCCACGGCCACGTCCGCCTCGTCCACGATCACCATCACCGCGATCTGCGGATCATCCATCGGCGCGAAGCCGATGAAGGAACCGATGTGCGTGTCCGAAGAAATCACGCCGTCCACATATACCTGCGCGGTTCCGGTCTTTCCGCCCACGCGGTACCCTTCCAGATAGGCGTTGCGTCCGCCTCCGTTGGCCACGACATTCTCCAGCAGCGCCCGCATGGTATCGGAAGTCTTTTCTGAAATCGGCTGGGAAACCACTACGGTCTCCCCCCGCTCGATCACTTTCCCGTCCCCGGAGAGGATTTCCTTGACCACATAGGGCTTGAGCAGCTTCCCGCCGTTGACCACTGCGCAGGCCGCGGTCAAAAGCTGAATCGGCGTCACCGCGATGGACTGCCCGAAGCCGATGCGCGCCAGATCCACGCGCTTGACCACATTCCGGGAAATCACAATGCCGCTCGCCTCGCCCGGAATATCCACGCCCGTGGGCGATCCGATGCCGAAGGCCTCGAGATAATCGTAAAACCTGTCGATTCCCAGCCGAAGCCCCAATTCGACAAAGACCGGATTGCAGGAATTCGCGAATGCCTGGGCCATGCTCTCGGCGCCGTGAGGATTGCCCCAGCATTTGATCTTTCCGCCCTCAACGTAGATCGATCCGGAACAGTAAAAGCCCTCGTTTACGTTCGTGACCCCGCAATCCAGCGCGGCCGCTGCGGTGAGGATCTTGAATGTCGATCCCGGCTCATAGGCGTCGGAGATCACGCGATTGCGCATCCGATCGGTCAACAGCTCCACGTCGTCGCGCGGCGGATCGTTCAAATCGTAATCCGGCTTGGAAACCATCGCGAGGATTTCGCCGGTCTGGGGATTCATCACCAACACGCGCACGGCCTTGGCGTTGTTGATCGTCATGGCCTCGCGCGCCGCCTTCTCCGCAAAGGACTGAATTGAGGCGTCGATGGTCAGCGTCACGCTTCCCCCATCCACGGCGGGCACATATTCGCTCGCCCCATAGCTGAGTTCGCGGCCCTTCCCGTCGATCTCCTCAAGAATCCGCCCGGCCTTGCCGGAAAGATAGCTGTCCAGCGAGCTTTCCAATCCCGCCTGGCCCACGCCGTCGATGGTCGTCAGCCCCAGCAGCTGCGCGGCAAATTCCCCCATCGGATAATAGCGGCGGCTTTCCTCCTCCAGATACAGACCGGAAAGCGCCTTGGAACCTCTGGCCGTGTGCTCCGCCATCATGGTTTTGATCTGCTGCGCGATTTCGCGGTCCAATTGGCGCTTGATGGTCACGCCGCCCTTAGAGGTATCCGACACGCGCCGGACAATCTCCTCTTCTTCCATGTCCAGCACGGGAGCAAGAATCCGGGCAAGCGCCAGCGGATCGACGACCTGCCGGGGACTTGCCGAAACGGTGTACGCCGTCGCGGACATGGCAAGCACCGTGCCGTTCCGGTCGAGGATCTTGCCGCGGGTCGGCGCGATCACGCTCTGGGAAGTCCACTGTGCCTGCGCGCGCCTTTGCAAATCCTCCGCCTGAACAACCTGGAGATAAAAAAGCCTGGCCGTCAGAGCGCAGAACAGCAGGAAAAAAGCGGCCATACAAAGCGCAAGGCGGCGACGGATGATCGGTCCGGTCAGAACCAAGCGCATCCCTCCCCGCCAAGCAGATTATTGCACCAATCCTTCTCCGCCGGACATGTCGGCGGTCTGCGTAAGGGCTTCAGAATCGGATGCGGGCAGCTTTACCACCCGTATCGCGTCCGCTTCGGGGTGTACCATCCCCATCTCCTGGGCTCGCGCGGAAATCTTTTCCGGATTTTGCAGCTGGGAGAGCGCCCATTGCAAATTCTCCGAGCGCGCATCCAGATCCACAATCTCCTGGGAGACCTTCGCGATTTCCTTGGATTTTCCGGAGATCCTGGAAAGCATTCCAATCTGTAAGAACAGACCCGCAAAGAGCATTCCCACCAGGATCAACCGCATTGCCCGAGTAAAGCGGTGCTTCCTTCGCGTTCTCATATCTATTCCCTCGCTTTCCATGTTATTCCGCTTTGTCCCACAGTTGCGCCTTCTCGCTTTCCCAGGCTCCGCCCGCAAAAGGGGGTCAGGTATGCGGGCTGTAGTAGCGATCGTTGACGTAGGCAAGCAAGCTCTCGATATCCTGTTCGCTCGCGGCGATCGTGGCGGCAAAGCGATTCTCGTCCCAAATCTCCAAATACCTTCCTGCGCCCACAAAGCGGATCGCCTTGTCCATCCCCGCTTTTTGGCGCAACGCCTGCGGAAGCAGAATCCTTCCCTGCTGATCGAGCTTTTGCCCCGGGAAGGAAAACGCCTTGATCAGGCGAACATAGGCGCGGCCGCGCTGATCGCTGTCGGGAATGCGATCGAGCATCTCCCCGATGCTCTCCCATTTCTCCTGCGGATAGAGAGCAACGGCGTTGAACTCGTTGTTTAGCCCGATGGTGAAGTTTTCGCCGAGCGCTTCGCGATAGGCCGAAGGGATGGTCACGCGGC
>DVMU01000102.1 GCA_018714825.1 Candidatus Pullichristensenella excrementigallinarum | reverse complement strand
AAAAGAAAGCGAATTTATTGAGGAGATGATAAATGATGGAAATATATAATGTGCGAGACAGCCGATTTGCGAAATACGGACAAATCATTGAAGATTATGATTTTAGCGAATTGATTGCAACAGTATTGCGGGAATTCCCCGACGTTCGCAAGGGGGAAGACCTCGGCGTGGATTATATGGCGTCCTTTGCTCCCTATGAGGAAACGGCGGTCTTTGGAGCGATGACCAATCATTACTGGGCGGGAATGCCCTGCCAGTTCGGAATTCTCAACGGCCACAATTTCACGATGAATGCGCGGGAATATCACCGCTGTTCGGAGGTAATTGTCGCGGCGGACGATATGCTGCTGATGCTCGGCGATCTGCGGGACGTCAAAAGAGAAGGCGGCAAGTTGCGCTACGATACTTCGCGAACCGAGCTGTTCGTTTTGCCGGCGGGAATGGCCGTGGAGATGTACCAGACGACGTTGCATTACGGCCCCTGTTCCGCGCATCGGGATACCGGCTATCGCTCGGTGTGCATCCTTCCCCGCGGCGTGAACGATCCTGCGCCCAAAATCCATTCCCGCTATGAGGAAGACAAGGCGCTTCGCGGCAGGGGAACCTGGGTCATCGCGCATCCGGATGCGCCCGAAGCTTCGGACGGCGCGTGCGTTGGCCTTGAGGGAGAGAATCTAAATATTTGCGACTTACTGCATTGATGGGTTGTATGGAATTATGCACCTGCAGGTGCTTAATGGGCGTCCAAATCCAAACAAGGTAAGGGAGGAACAAAACCATGAAGAAACTTTTGGCGCTTCTACTCGTGACGTTCTTGATTCTGAGCTGCGGCAGTTGCCTGGGTGAGGCTGCCGACGGCGAGACGGCGGATTTCCCCGAGGTATTTAAGGATGCGGATATCAAAATCGCTGTAATTCGCAACGACGGAAGCTCCGATCACTGCTCCCAGATGTTCCAGGGCGCTGTGATGCGCGGCGAAAGTTTCGGCTTCCAAGTCGATACCATGATTACCAATTCGGATGACGTCCGGTTCCAGGATCTTGTGCAGCAGTGCATTGAATCGGATTATGATGCTCTTTTCCTGAGCCACGGCAAGCAGGAATATTCCTATGATTTGGTGCAGAAAGTCGTTGAGGCGGGGATTCCGGTCGTGACTTTCGACACGTTGCCCTATGATGCGGACGGCAATGCTCCCGAAGGCGTCACCGTCATGCAGCAGGACGACTACAGCCTCGCGCGGGATTCGCTGGACGCGCTGATTCAGTACTGCCAGGAAGAGCTTGGCGTCACCACGCCGAAGATCATCACCAACTTCTACGGCCCCGGCGTTCCCCCGCTGGACAGGCGCAACGAGATCCTGACCGAGTATGTCGAGGCGGGTAAGGTCGAATTGATCGATACCGTCGTTGCGACCGATCCCACCAACTACATCGGCGACTTCCAGGCCAAGTTTGCCGCGATGCTCAACAAGTATCCGACCGGTTCCTTCGATGCGTTCTGGAGCGTGGCGGACGTGTATTGCCAGGGCTGCTATCTTGCTGCGGAAGATGTCGGCCGTCTGGGAGAGTTCCCCTTCTTCAGCATCGACGCTTCCACCACGGATATTGAGTACATGCGGCGCGAGAATTCGCCGTGGATGACCTGCTCCGCCGTGGATGCCGCGCTGATTGGAGACGTGGGTGTGCGTATTCTTGCCAAGAAGCTGGCGGGAGAAGAGACCCCCGAAACCTACGATTTCGCGTGCCAGACCTTCTGGCAGGGTGATCTGCAGGAGGATACCAACATCACCAACCTCGGCAATGTTGTGGAGGGCTGGGGCGTATCCGAAGATTTCTGGGAGCCCTGGATGGACGCGCTCGAGGCGTATGTTGCAGCCGAATAAGCTGAAATTCGATTAAAAAAGGATGAATCCTATGGGTAACCGTGTCGGATGTCAGGCGCACCATGGCGATTGTGTTCAGGTGTCCCGCTCTGACAGGGTTACCCTTTTATAAAAGAATTCCGCAGGAAGCGGGGTGAGTATCACATGGGATATGAAACAAAACTGGAAATGAAGGACATCTCCATAGAATTTCCCGGTGTTAAAGCTCTTTCCAACGTGAATTTTTCGACGTCTTCGGGCAGGGTACATGCAATTGTAGGAGCAAACGGAGCGGGCAAATCGACGCTGATGAAGGTGCTTGGCGGGGTCGAAACTACTTGGACGGGCGAAATTCTGATCAACGGAGAACGGGTAAACATCCGGAATCCACAGGATGCCAAGGCGCTTGGAATCGAAATCGTATATCAGGAAGTGGATATGGCGCTGGCGCTGAATATGAGCGTTGCAGAGAATATTTTGCTCAGTTCCACTGTCGCACATTCTAAGGGAAAACCCTTTATGAATTGGCGGGAGGTTAAAAGGATTGCCCGCGAAACGCTAGCGCGCATGGATCTGGATATTGACGTCAATAAAAGAGCAAGCGAAATTCCCCTCGCGCAACGGCAAATGGTATTGATTGCCCGCGCGATCGTGGAAAAATGCAGGATTTTGGTATTGGATGAACCGACGGCTCCTTTGAGCAAAAAGGAAACGGACGAATTGTTCCGCATTGTCCGCGATTTGACCGGCAAACAGGGAATCGCCGTGATTTTTATTTCCCATCGCTTGCCGGAGTTGTTCGAAATTTGTCAGGATATCACGATTATGCGGGATGGCCGGGTTGTACATGTGGGAAAGCTGGAGCAACTCACGATGCCGCAGATAGTAGAACTGCTATTGGGACGGAAATTTGATGAAAAACTGCCTAAAAGCATGGTGCAGATCGGCGGGGATGTCCTCCGTGTAGAACAGCTGACGGCAGTTGACCATGCGATCCATGATGTTTCTTTTCATGTTCGCAAAGGCGAAATCGTGGGAATCGCAGGCCTTGTGGGAGCTGGGAAAAGCGAACTTTGCAAGGCGCTTTTTGGAGATCTTCGAATTGCGACCGGGAAGATCCTTCTCAAAGGTAAGGAGATCCGCTTAAAGAATTCCTATCGGGCGGTGAAGTATGGTTTCGCGCTTGTTCCGGAGGAACGGCGAAAAGAGGGAATCCTCGTGCAAGAATCCGTTTATTGGAATCTTACGGCGGCGAGCTTAGGAAAATTTTGCGGAAAGATTCCCTTCATTCGCAAAAAGGAGGAGCGGATTGCCAGCCGCAAGGCGATCGCAGACATAGGAATCAAGACGCCGGACGAGAATCGCTTGGTGGGCTATCTTTCCGGCGGCAATCAGCAGAAGGTAGCGATTGGCAAATGGCTCTTGGCCGATGCCGATGTGTACATATTTGACGAACCGACCAAGGGTATCGACGTCGGCGCAAAGAGCGATGTATTTGAATTGATCGGGAAACTCGTCGAAAACGGAAAATGCGTGATCTACGCTTCCTGTGAAAATGCTGAACTGCTGGGGATCACCGACAGAATCTATGTGATGTATGACGGATCCATTGTCAAGGAATTGGAAACTGCAAAAACCACGGAGAATGAAATCCTTTACTACTCGATAGGAGGCACCGAACAATGAGCAAGGCCTCGAAAGGTAGAACACTGAAGTTCATGAGCGACTGGGGAACTGTCGTGGTCATCGTTCTGCTGCTCGCGCTCTTCTCGATTTTAATGCCGCGAACGTTCCCGACCATCGCGAATTTTACCACCATTATCCGCAGCATCTGCATCGTTACCATCATGGCGATGGGCAAGACGTTTGCCATTGCCGTAAACGGCATCGATCTATCGCTGGGAATCACAGCTACATTCGCCTGTACAACGGTTACGATTTTGTTCGTGTGGTATGAATTGCCTGCGCCGTTTGCAATCCTGCTCACGCTGTTGGCGGTATTGTTCATTGGCCTGTGCAACGCCTTCCTGATTGTCAAGGTAAAGGTTCCGCCGATGCTGGCGACGCTGTCGATGTCGTTTTTATTTGAGGGCGTGTATCTCACGATGTCCGGGGGCGGCGCCATCAGCGAAACCATGCAGATTCCTGGCGGCAGGCAGGCTGTCGGAAGAATTCCGGCGAGTTTCAAGCAGTTGGGCGTGCAACCTTGGATCTTTATCCTGATGATCGTGTGCGTCATATTTGTCTACATCTTTTTCGAACGCACAAAATACGGGCGATATCTCTATATCGTCGGAGATAATCCGACGGTGGCCAAACTATCGGGAATTTCTGTGGGCCGCTATAAGACGCTTGCATTTATGATGTGTTCGTTTTTCGGAGGCGTGGCCGGACTGGTCATTTGCGCGCGCACGGGCGGAGCACAGATTGGATCCGGCGTCGGGTATCAAATGCCCGCAGTTTCTGCAACGTTTATTGGCGTGTCCCTGGCAGGCAAGAATAAGGCAAACGCTTTGGGTACCTTCTT
>DVMU01000101.1 GCA_018714825.1 Candidatus Pullichristensenella excrementigallinarum | reverse complement strand
TTGCGGAAGGCGCGCGCCGCTTTTCCGCCATCGCGGTGGTCGGAGAAAGCGCGCAGGCCTGGCCCTGCGGTATCTGCCGCCAGGTTCTCAATGAGTTTTCCGAGGACATGCGGGTCATTTGCGGCCAGGCGGGCAAGGGCTTTGAAGTCGTCAAGCTCTCGGAACTGTTGCCGCGCTCATTCGGGCCCAATGAATTGGCAGGAGGAAACGCGCATGGCGAATAATCCGTTTCGTTCGGGATTCGTGGCGATTCTCGGCCGTCCCAACGTGGGAAAATCGAGCATTCTCAATCGCTTTGTCGGAGAAAAGGTGGCCATCGTCTCCAATCATCCGCAGACCACCCGCAACAAGCTCCTCGGCGTTGCGACGCATCCGGATTGGCAGATCGTCTTTGTGGACACACCGGGAATGCACAAGCCGCGCACCAAATTGGGAGAATACATGATGAAGAGCGTCGATGAGGCCAAAGAAGGCATCGACGCGGTCCTGGCCGTGGTGGACGGCCAGTTCATCGGTCATGGGGATTGGGAGATTCTCCGGGACGTGGCGAACATGCAGTGCCCGAAGTTTCTCGCGGTCAACAAGATCGACCTGGTTCATCCGGAAAAATTCCTCCCTGAGTTGCAAAAGCTCGGAGCACTGCCGTTTGATCAGATCGTGACCGTCTCCGCCACGCGCGGGGACAATATGGACAAGCTGCTTTCTCTGCTTGTCGCCGCCATGCCGGAAGGCCCCAAGTATTTCCCCGACGACATGATCACCGATCAGCCGGAACGGGTCATGTGCGCGGAAATCATCCGGGAAAAGGCGCTTTGGCATTTGCGGGAGGAAATCCCGCACGGCGTGGGCGTGGAGATGCTCTCCATGCGCGAGGAACGCCCCGGAATGATCGAAATCCATGCCAATATCTATTGCGAAAAGGCCTCGCACAAGCCCGTGATCATCGGAAAGCAGGGCCGCATGTTGCAAACGATCGGCACCCAGGCCCGGCAGGATATCGAGCGCCTGTTGGGCGCCCGCGTCAATCTGCGGCTCTGGGTCAAGGTTCGGGAAGACTGGCGCAATCGCCTGGGCGATTTGCGCGCGCTCGGATACGAGGAGGAATAGCTCCGATCCGGCAGGAAGGAGGAACCGCCATGTCCTCGTTTTCGACGCCCGCGCTGGTTTTGCGGCGGTCGGATTGGTCGGATTATGATCGGATGGTCACGCTGTTTACGCCCGGAAGCGGGCGCGTCGAGTGCGTCGCGCGCGGTTGCCGCAGGCCGAAATCGCCGCTTGTCAACGCGGTCGAACTATTTACCAGCGGCGAATACCAGATCTTCCGTTCGGGAGAACGCAACGCGATCGAACAATGTCAGATCCGTGAAAGCTTTCTTCCCCTGCGAACGGATTACGACCGCCTGACCCACGGCGTATACTGGCTCAAGCTCCTCGATACCGGCGTGATGCGCGACCTTCCCTATGAGGAGCTGTTTCTCCTCTCTCTGACTGCGCTTGCCCACCTCGCCTATTCGGATCTGCCTCCGGAGATGCTCACCCTGGCTTTCGAGTTGCATTTTATGGCCCGCATGGGATACCCGCCGCGCGCAAATGCCTGCGTTCTGTGCGGAAAGCCCATCGAGGCGGACGCGCGGTTTGACGAGCGCCTCGGCGGAACGGTCTGCCTTTCCTGCCCCTCCAATGCCCCGCGCATTTCCAACGGCGCGCGCAGAATCCTCTTTAAGCTTCCGCGCACGCGCTTTGAAAATGTTCCCAAGCTCCTGGGCCATCCCGATTGGCCGGAGGCCGCGCGCCTGTTTCGCCCCTATGTGCAAAGCAGGATGCAATTGCCCGAAAAATTTTTGCCCGCTCTTGTTTCACCCGGCCCCTTGTCGGGTATATAACAAGCGTGAGGAAAAAACAACCATACAACATATACAGGAGGTACTACCATGAAGAAGTTCGTTTGCACCGTTTGCGGTTACGTCCATGAGGGCGCTACGCCCCCCGAGTTCTGCCCCATCTGCAAGGCCCCCGCTTCCAAGTTCAAAGAGCAGGAAGGCGATAAGGTCTGGGCCGCCGAGCATGTCGTCGGCGTTGCCAAGGATGTCCCCGAAGAGATCAAGGCCGGTCTGCGCGCCAATTTTGAAGGCGAGTGCACCGAGGTCGGCATGTACCTGGCCATGGCCCGCGTCGCGCATCGCGAAGGCTATCCCGAAATCGGCCTGTACTGGGAGAAGGCTGCCTTTGAAGAGGCCGAGCACGCCGCCAAGTTCGCCGAGCTGCTGGGCGAGGTCGTGACCGATTCTACCAAGAAGAACCTCGAAATGCGCGTGGATGCCGAAAACGGCGCGACTGCCGGCAAGACCGATCTCGCCAAGATGGCCAAAGCTGCGAACCTGGACGCCATCCATGACACCGTGCACGAGATGGCCCGCGACGAGGCCCGCCACGGCAAGGCTTTTGAAGGCCTGCTCAAGCGCTACTTCGGCAAGTGATAAAACCCTTGCGCCGCAAGGCTTTTATCGAGGGGGATGTTCCGAAAGGAACTTCCCCTTTTTTGCGTCCCTCGGCCTGAAAAAGTGCCTTTGAGGTGCCTTTTCCGCCAACAAACGCCCGCGCGCGTCGGAAAATGTGTGAATCACACATCTCGCAAAACCCTTAGAGAATTGTCCAGTGTGTGTCCGCAAGTGTGAATCCATTTAGAATTGTAGATGTAGCGATATTGTTTGTCAATGGGGTTTCCTTTACAAAAACAGAGCGTTCAATCATATCTCTTGCGAATCTCTTCCAGCTTCTTTGCCATTTCCTTCTTAATATGTTCCGGGCCGATGATGGTCACATAGTTGCCAAGACCGAACACCCATCCATAGAACTGCTGGCTGACAGCCACGGGAACGCTTATCTGAAAATGCTCCTTATCCA
>DVMU01000100.1 GCA_018714825.1 Candidatus Pullichristensenella excrementigallinarum | reverse complement strand
AATAGAAATTTGGGGGCCGGTGCGCAAGCGCACCGGCCCCTTCGTTCGATAGATCCTCTGTCTCCTGATCACAGCGCCAGCCGATAAATCTGATACACGTCTTCCTCATCGAGTTTCTTGAAATTCCCGATTTGGCGCGCGATAAAGCACTTCTTCGCCATCTCGCGCAGGCGATCTTCGCCGATATTCGCCTCATGCAGCCGCACGGGCATTCCCAAAGAACGATACCAGTTTTCCAGACGACGGATCATCTCCTCGACAATCTCCTGCGTCTGTCCAAAGGCGAGATCGACATCAAACACGCGCACGGCCAATTGCACAAAGCGCGCCGGGTTTTCCTTCCAGCAATAGCGCATCCAGGCCGGGAAGACAATTGCCAGACCCGCGCCGTGGGCGATATCGTACATGCCGCTGAGCTCGTGCTCGATATTGTGGCTGGCCCAATCGCCGAGGCGTCCGGTATCCAAAAGGTTGTTGTGCGCGATGGTGCCCGTCCACATCACCTCGGCGCGCGCATCGTAATTCTCCGGTTCGCGCAACACGATCGGTGCCTGGATGAGAATGGTTCGCATCGCCGCCTCGAGCAGGCGATCGGTCAGATCCGTGTGCGTAACTTGGGTAAAATACCGCTCGAACATGTGCGCCAGGATGTCGCTGGCGCCGCAGGCGGTCTGGTACGCAGGCAGTGTAAAGGTAAATTCCGGGTTCATCACCGCGAACGCGGGCACCAGGCATTCGCCGCCGATATCGCGCTTGAGCCATCCCTCCTCGGCGGTGATCACGCAGCCGTTGGAGCACTCGGAGCCGGCGGCCGGAATGGTCAGGACCACGCCGACGGGCAGCGCGTCAAACGGGCCTTTCGAGCCGTCCAGGAACATCTCCCAGACATCGCCGTCATATTTGAGGCCCGCGGCAATGGCCTTGGAAGAATCGATGGCCGATCCTCCGCCCACGGCGAGGATCAGATCTACCCCTTCCTCTTTGCAGAGCCGAATGCCCTCCCGAACAAGCGAGAGCCGGGGATTGGGCTGCACTCCGCCCAGTTCCACAAAATCCACTCCCGCCTCCTTGAGAGAAGCGACGACCTTATCGTATACTCCGTTGCGCTTGATGGAACCGCCGCCATAGTGCACAAGCACCTTTTTGCCGAATCGACGGGCCAATTCTCCAGTTCTCTTTTCCGCTTCGCGCCCAAAGACAATGCGCGTGGGGCTGCAATATTCAAAATTCAACATATTCTATCTTCCTCAGCGAATATTCTCGATGGCCGCGCGTTCCACCGCGAGCGCGGCCTTATAATTCTGGATAAACGCATTGAACCCCTTGACGTCTTCCGGGTTCGGCTCCAGCTTTTCGCCCAGCTTCCCGGCAAAGACCTTGTTGTTCAGATAATCCTCCAGCAGCTCGTTTCCTTCGCGCGCGACCATGTACTTTGCCAGCAGCGCAACGCCCCAGGCGCCGCCCTCTCCGGCCGTCTCCATGACCGAAACCGGCGCGTCAATCGCGGCGGCCAATATGCTCTGGCCCACGCCCTTGGTCTTGAAGAAACCGCCGTGGCCGTAGATATTGTCGATCTTGACTTTTTCCTCGTCAATCAGGATTTCCATACCGATCTTAATCACGCTGACCGCAGCGTACAGATGCGCGCGCATGAAGTTCGCCAGGGTAAATTTGCTTTCAGGCTTGCGCACGAGCAGCGGCCGCCCCTCCGAGAAGCCCACGATGTGCTCGCCGGAATAGAAATTGAAGGCCACGACGTCTCCGCAATCCTTATCGCCCTCCAACGCCTTGCGATAGAGCGTTCCAAAGAGCGTTCCCACATCCACCTGCGCGCCGATTTCCTTGGCAAATTCGCCGAAAATCGAAACCCAGGCGTTCAGATCCGTGGTACAGTTGTTGCAGTGCACCATGGCAACCGGCCTGCCCGCGGGCGTAGTAACCATATCGATCTCTTCATGCACACGCTTGAGCGCCCGTTCCAGGACGACCATTGCAAATACGGATGTTCCGGCCGAGACATTTCCCGTGCGCACGGCGACGCTGTTGGTCGCAACCATGCCCGTGCCCGCATCTCCCTCCGGCGGACACATCGGAATTCCAGCCTCCAGTTCCCCGGAGGGATCCAGCAGTTTGGCGCCTTCTTCGGTCAGGCAGCCCGCGTCTTCTCCCGCGGAAAGCACTTCCGGCAGGATATTGCGGACTTTCCAGGGGAACCCCTTATCCGCAACCAGCCGGTCAAACGCCTCGATTCGCCGCGCATCGAAGTCCCCCGTCTCGCTGTCGATGGGGAACATGCCGGACGCCTCGCCCACGCCCATCGCCTTTCTACCGGTCAGCTTCCAATGCATATAGCCGGCAAGCGTGGTCAAATAGGCGATATCCTTGACATGCTCCTCGCCGTTGAGGATCGCCTGATAGAGATGCGCGATGCTCCAGCGCTGGGGAATATTAAAACCGAACAGCTTGGTCAGTTCGCCCGCCGCCTGGCCGGTAATGGTATTGCGCCAGGTGCGGAATCCCGCAAGCTGCCTGCCCTCTTTGTCAAAGGGAAGATAGCCGTGCATCATCGCGCTCATGCCGATGGCGGCGAAGCGCGTCAGTTTCGCGCCGTACTTTTCCGCAACGTCGCGCTTGAGATCGCGATAGCAATCCTGCAATCCCTTCCAGGCGTCTTCCAGGCTGTACGTCCAAATTCCGTCTACCAACTGGTTCTCCCATTCATGGCTTCCGGAGGCAATGGGCGCATGATTCTCGTCGATCAGAACCGCCTTGATGCGCGTTGAGCCCAATTCGATGCCCAGCACCGTGCGGCCGCTCTCAATGACCTGCCTTATCTCCATTTTTCTCACTCCTGTCGCGTTTTTGTTCCTCAAAGAGGTTTCCCTCCGATTTCCAAAAATTCCTGTTTCTTTGGTACTTTAAGGATAATATAACCACCCCAAAAAGTCAATGGGAGAAGAGGATTTTCGCATCCACGCCGCCCGACCGGACACCTTTCCAAAAAACCGCTGCGGCTGCGGATCTCTTTTCAAAATCCGCAGCCGCGTTCCATCTGATCAGGATTGTCCGTCTGCTATGCCGCCGCCTGGTTAAAGCTGCCCGTGAAAAAGTGATAGGCCAGCAGACCGAAGATAAACACCACCAACACGATCAGGAGAATTTTGCGCGCAAGCCCGATGGAGCGACCCGATCGTTTTTCCACAAAATTGGGCAGGAGCATTGCGATGACAATCGCCGCGATAAAGCTCCAGGAAAAGAAGGAGCCGCCCTCCTGGGTCGGGATCAGCGCAATACACGCCGAAGCCGCCGCGCCCACCGCCACGCCGCCGATGATTTGGAAGCGCTTCCACTGCTCGTCCGTTTGCCTCTGCGCCCAATTGAAGAATGCGCCGCGCGAGCGCTCGTATTCGATTTCATCCTGCTCATCCAAATCGGGGACTTCCACGGATACGTCCTCCACCGAAATGGATTCCGACTGCTCAGGCAATTCTTCCCGATTTGCGCGCTTGAATTGGGCGCTTTCTTCATTCAGATCCGGGAACTGAACCGAATCTTCCGTTTTAAATCCGTCCAGCGAAGGAAACTGCACCGAAGGTTTGTCTTCCGGGCGTCGGCCCTGCGGTTGGTAGTTTTCGGACAAGGAAATCCCTCCCGTTTTTATCCTCGCGATTCTGCAAGGGGATCTCTTGGGGACGCCGTCCCGCGCAGGAAATTGCTCCCCGCGCAGGAACGATCCATGCACCCTCTGCGTAAACGCCTCTTTATCATACCATGATTATGGTTTCTTCGCAAGCTCTCCCCCATCGCAACTTCAGCCTTTGAGGGGCAGAATTTCCTTGCGATAGATATAGCGCAAGAAGAAGATACAGCAGATCATGGATCCGCATTCCGCAACCGGGAACGCCCACCAGACCGCATCCAAACCGCCGACCATCGCCAGTATATACGCTGCCGGAAGCAGAATCACCAGCTGGCGCAGAATCGATACGAACAGGCTGAGCATTCCATGGCCCAGCGCCTGGAACATCGAAGAGCAGACAATATCGAATCCGGCCACCAACAAGTGAATTCCGATGATGCGCAGCGCGATGATGCCGATTCGCAACATATTGCCCGAAGCGTTGAAAATTCCCAGCAGCAGATGCGGGAAAGCTTCGAATGCCAGGAGCCCGACCATCATGATGCCCACCGCAACGCAGATTCCCAGTTTGACGGTCTGCATGATCCTGTCGGGCTTTCGCGCGCCGTAATTGTACGCGACAATGGGCACCATGCCGTTGTTCAGGCCGAATACCGGCATAAAGACGAAACTCTGCAGCTTAAAATAGACGTTGAAGACCGCCGTTGCGGTGGAACTGAAAATGGTGAGGATCTTGTTCATGCCGAAGGTCATCACCGATCCGATGGACGCCATGATAATCGACGGCACGCCGACCGAATAGATCTTCCCGATAATGTGCTTGTTCGGGCGGAATCCCCGCATGTTCAGGGAGATTTCCTCATTTTTGCGCACGTTGTAGAAGATTGCCAGGAAGAAGGCGATGATCTGTCCCAGCACAGTGGCCAGAGCGGCGCCCGCAACGCCCATCTTCGGGAAGCCGCACCATCCGTAGATGAAAAACGGGTCGAAGATGATGTTGAAGATCGCTCCGACACCTTGGGTAATCATGGTATAGAACGTCTTGCCCGTGGATTGCAAGAGCCTTTCAAACATCACCTGGCCGAACAGGCCGAAGGAAAGCAGCGTGCAAATCTGCAGATAGCTCTTGCCGTACCCGACGATGATTGGATCCTGCGTCTGCATCCGGAAAAAGAATTCAGAAAAGAAACCGCCCAGCAATGCAAATACCACGAAATTGCACGTTGCCAGGAAGATCGCGTTGCGCGCGGTGAGATTTGCGCGTTCGAAATTCTTTTCGCCCAGGCTCTTGGAGAGCAGCGCGTTCACCCCTACTCCTGTGCCGGTGGCGACCGCGATCATCAAATTCTGCGCGGGAAACGCGTATCCCAATGCCGCCAACGCCATTTCACCGGCGTTGACGACCGTCCCCGTATCCGGAATATAGGAGACGTACATGCTGTCGACGATGTTGTACAGCGCCTGCACCAGCATGGAAATAATCATCGGTAGCGACATGGAGATCAAGAGTTTCCGGACCTTCATGACCCCCATCTTATTTTCATTTGTAGCGGCCTGTGACATGACTATCTTCCTTCCCCCTGCGCGATGTCCGCGATAATTTTCGCGGCCTTTTCCAATCCCAAATTGGAATTGATCATCAAATGATGGTTGTGCGGATCTCCCCACGTCAAATCAGTGAAGAAATTGTAGTAAGAAGAGCGACGCTTATCGCAGTTTTTCAGAAAGCTTTCGGGATTTTCGGAAATCTCCCCGTAGACTTCTTGCACCCGATGGATACGATCCTTCACCGGCGCATAGACGAATACGTTCAAAACATCCTGCCGGTCGCGCAGCACATAATCCGCGCAGCGACCGACGATCACGCACGGTCCCTCCGAAGCCACCTTCTTGATGACCTTGGACTGGGCTATAAAGATCTGATCGCTGATGGGCAGATTGTTCATGCTGAAATACAGGTTGTAAAGGAAGCTGCCCGTTTTCTTTTCCTGCGCCCGCTCAATGGTTTCCTCGGCAAATCCGGAATCCTTGGCGATCATGTCGATCAGCTTTTTGTCGTAGAGGGGAATGTTCAAGTTCGCCGCAAGCTGCTTGGCGATCAGCCGACCGCCCGAACCATGCTCGCGCCCGATGGTAATGATGGGATAGCGCATCTGAATTCTCCTTTCCCAAGGCGACAAGAAAATTGCGCCTGCCTCCTGGATTTCAATCATTCCGCTGTATTATAGAATATTCAATGAAAAGACGTCAACCATAAAAGCATAGGACGCAATAGTTTAACCTGGCTGCGGGAACAGGCGACCTTTTTGGGGGAAAATCGAGTAGAGTGCAAGGTAGAATTCACATTTTTTGCAAATTGTCTTTAATTTCTCTGAAATATCTCCCATTTCTCCATGTTTAACTCCTGTTATTTTAAGTTTTTTTCTTTCTATGTGCATATTGCAGCATCATGGACGAATTTCTGTGGGCTTTGCATGGAAATTCTTGTGCAAATTTTTATACCATTTTTTCGCGAGATATGCTATAATAATTTTGTATGCTTATGTATGGGAGGGAGCTTGCTTTGGAGAAAACCTACACCTTCCGGCGCGGAATTCATCCGCAGGAAGAAGGCGGCGGCAAGCGTGTCACGGGCGCAATGCCTATCGAGGACGCCGCAAGGCCCTCGATGGTTGCAATCGCGCTTTCGCAAAGCGTTGGCGCGGCCTGTAAGCCGCTTGTAAAGCCGGGCGACCATGTGTTCTTGGGGCAAAAAATCGGCGAGCCGGCCGGCTTTGTGGGCGCCCCGGTTCATGCTTCGGTTTCCGGAATCGTCAAGGGTATCCAGGCCCGCACCAGCGCCGGTGGTCCGCGCTTGGATTGTGTGGTCATCGAAAGCGACGGGCTGGATGAATGGGATCCCTCGCTGCATGGCGCAGAGAATCCGGAAGATCCCAAATCCCTTTTGCAATCCATTCGGGAAGCCGGTGTCGTCGGCTTGGGCGGTGCCGCCTTTCCCACGCATATCAAGCTTTCACCTCCGCCAGAAAAGAAAATTGATTATGTGATCCTCAACGGCGCGGAGTGCGAACCCTATCTTACCAGCGATCACCGCACGATGCTTGAGGAACCCGCGGCCATTGTGGACGGGCTTTTGATCGCGGCAAAAATCGTAGGCGCAACGCATAAAAAAATCGGCATAGAACTCAATAAGCCCGATGCGATCGCGGCGCTCAGGCAGGCCTGCGAGGGAAAAGATATCGAGATCTGCCCATTGCAAGTCAAATATCCGCAGGGCGGTGAAAAGCAGCTCATTCAGGCGATCACCGGTCGTCAGGTCCCTTCCGGAAAATTGCCCATGGACGCGGGATGCGTGGTCGTCAACGTTTCCACTGCCGCCGCGATTTCCCGCGCGGTTCGCAAGGGTCTGCCCATCATCGATCGCGTGGTCACTGTAACCGGCGCCATCCGGCAACCGAAAAACCTGCGCGTCCGCCTGGGCGTGGATATCGAAAGCATTATTGAACAGTGCGGGGGCGCGCTGGACGGCGTCAACAAAATTGTGCTCGGCGGGCCGATGATGGGGCTTTCGGCATACAATCCCCTGACTCCCGTGGTCAAGGGAACTTCGGGCATTCTCCTGATGATCGATCCATCCCGCGAAAGGCCCCTGGGCAATTGCATGCGCTGCGCGACCTGCGTATCGGTCTGTCCAATCGGCCTGGTTCCCCTGCAAATGTACGCTCTGGCCCGCAAGGGATTTTTCGAGCGCGCGAGAGATTCCCAGCACTTGCTGGATTGTGTCGAGTGCGGTTGCTGTGCTTATGCGTGTCCGGCAAAATTGCCCCTGGTGCAGACCTTCCGCGCGGCCAAGCGCGCGCTTCCGCGGAAATAGCAAATGGATGGGAGGCTTGGTTCTATGCAACAAATTACCCACAGGCGCGTATCTTCCTCGCCGCACATCCGCTCGAAACGCACGGTCCCGGGCGTGATGCTCGACGTGCTGGTGGCGTTGATCCCTGCCGGAGCGTTCGGAATCTTCTTTTTCGGTTGGCGGGCGCTTCTGGTGATCGCGGTTTCGATGGTTTCGGCGTTTTTATGGGAAGCTCTATATTGCAAAATCGCGAAAAAACCCCAAACAGTGGGCGATCTGAGCGCCCTGGTCACGGGGCTTCTGCTGGCCTACAACCTGCCGGTAACGGTCCCTATCTGGATGCCGGTGATCGGCGCCGGACTGGCCATTGTGCTGGTCAAGATGATCTTCGGCGGGTTGGGGGCAAACTTTGTCAATCCCGCCTTGGCGGCGCGAGCGATATTGATGACCTCCTGGGTGGGATATATGTCCGGCACAGCTTACAGCACCGCCGTTCGGGGGCTGGACGCGATCGCGTCTTCTACTCCTCTTGCCATGGACGGGACCTATTCCCTCTGGCAGCTTTTCCTGGGGCAATGTCCGGGAACGATCGGAGAAGTCAGCAAATTGGCAATTCTGATCGGCGGAATCTATCTGATGCTCCGCAAGGTCATTTCCTGGCGCATCCCCGTGACGCTGTTGGCGACGGTCTTTCTCGCCACCTGGCTCAACTGCGGCTCTGCGGGCGAGGCGCTCTATGGGCTTTTGTCCGGCGGCCTGTTCCTTGGCGCGTTCTTTATGGCCACGGATTACGCCACTTCACCCGTCACGCCGGTGGGCCGTCTGATCATGGGCGTGGGGACGGGACTTCTGGTCTTTGTCATTCGCACCTTTTCCTCCATGCCGGAGGGCGTGAGTTACGCGATTCTGACGATGAATCTGGCTGTGCCGCTGATTGATCGGTTTACCCAGCCGCGCGTTTACGGGAGGGGGAAAAAACATGCGTGAGACAATTCATTTGGCCGTGCGCCTGATGCTCTTTGCCCTCGTGGCGGCGATTCTCCTGGCCGTGGTCAACGCGGTTACGGCCGAGCCCATCGCCCGCAATGATCAGGCCAAAGTGAACGCCGCGCGCGCCCAGGTTCTGGGAGATTACACCTTTACCGAGCTTGAGGGCGACCTTTCCGAATACAGCGAAATCCTCGGCGTCTATCGCGCAACGGAAGGCGACCAAACCGTCGGCTATGTATATGAACTCAAATCCAAGGGCTACGGAGGCCAGATTTCCCTCTCCGTCGGCATTCGGGACGGCGCCATCTCCGGTGTGCGCATTTCCACGCATTCGGAAACCAAGGGCCTGGGAACGAGCGCCGAAGCCCCGTTCCTTGAGCAATTTACCGGACTTCCCGCTTCGGAAGAAAGCGCGCTGGGCGTGGACGCGATGTCGGGGGCGACCGTTTCCTCCAACGCGGTGAAAACGGCCGTCGCGCAGGCCTGCCGCCATGCTGAGGAAATCCTCGGCCTGTCCATCGCAAAGGAGGGATCTGTATGAGCTTCAAGGAATTGCGCGCAATTCTCCTCAACGGCATTCTCAATGAAAATCCCACTTTTCGCTTGGTCCTGGGCATGTGCCCCACGCTGGCGATCACCTATCAGGCTTCCAACGGCATCGGCATGGGCCTGGCGACCACCTTTGTGCTGGTCTTTTCCAATCTGGTCATCTCGCTTCTTCGGAACCTGATCCCGGAAAAAATCCGCATCCCCTCGTTTATCATCATCATCGCGACCTTCGTCACAATCGTGGAAATGGTCATGCACGCCTTTGTTCCCGACCTGTACGACACGCTGGGGGTCTTCATTTCCCTGATCGTGGTCAACTGCATCATCTTTGCGCGGGCGGAATCCTTCGCGTTTAAAAATCCCCCGCTTCCCAGCATCATGGACGGGCTCGGCATGGGCCTGGGCTTTACCCTGGCCATCACCCTGCTTTCCTGCATTCGCGAGCTGTTGGGTTCGGGAACGATCTTCGGCTCGCAGATCATGCCGGAATGGTTTGAACCGATGGGCATCGTCATTCAGCCCGCAGGCGGCTTTATCATCCTCGGGCTTTTGCTTGCCACGGTCACCGGCCTTTCGGCGCGCGCGCAGAGGCGGAAGGAGGCGGCGAAGTGAATCTGATTCTCATTCTGATCGGCGCGATGCTGGTCAACAACTTCGTTTTGAACAAGTTCATGGGCATCTGCCCCTTCCTGGGGGTCTCCAAAAAGACCGAAACGGCCTTCGGCATGGGCATGGCCGTGACGTTCGTGATTACGGTCGCGTCGCTGGTCACCTATTTTGTTCGTCAGCTTCTGGTTCGGTTCGGTCTGGAGTATTTGCAGACCATCGCCTTTATCCTGGTCATCGCGGTTTTGGTGCAGGTCGTGGAATTGGCGCTGCGGAAGATGAGTTACTCGCTGTATCAGGCGCTGGGCGTCTATCTTCCCCTGATCACCACCAATTGCGCGGTTCTGGGCGCGACGATTCTGAACGTGGATAACGGCTACAACCTGATCGAAAGCGTGGTCAGCGGCTTTGGCGGCGCGCTGGGATTTACGCTGGCGATTGTACTCTTCTCGGGCATTCGCGAGAAAATGGCGCTTTCCGATCTGCCGGAATGGATGAAGGGGTTCCCCGGCGCGTTGATCGCGGCGGGATTGATGTCCGTGGCCTTCTCCGGCTTCGCGGGGCTCATTTAGGAGGGCTTTTATGGGAAATTGGAACCTGATTCTCACCGCCGCCTTGATGATCGGCGGCATGGGGCTGATCTTTGGCGCGGTCCTGGCAATCGTGGGACGCATCTTTGCGGTCAAGGAAGATCCGCGCAAGGCCGAAGTGCGCGAGGTTCTGCCCGGAGCCAATTGCGGCGGCTGCGGTTTTGCCGGATGTGACGCCTATGCGCAGGCCATCGCCGAGGGCAAGGTCGAAGTCAACCGCTGCCCCGTTGCCGGGGAAAAGGGCGCGGCGGCCATTGCGCAAATCATGGGCGTGGAAGCGGGCGCGATGGAAAAAAAGGTCGCCATCGTGCGCTGTCGCGGGAGCCTGGACCAATGCGGCCTGCGCTTTGAATACGACGGCCCCAAGGATTGCAAGAGCGCCGCGCTCGTAGCCGCGGGCGATAAAAACTGCCAGTACAGTTGTCTGGGCTTCGGCGATTGTGAAGCCGCCTGTCCCTTTGACGCAATCCATGTAACTTCCGGACGGCTCGCGGCCGTGGATGTGGACAAGTGCCGCGGATGCGGCGTTTGCGTGGCAGCCTGTCCGCGCGGAGTGCTGCAATTGCGCCCGGCGGAACATCCGGTACACAGCACCTGCTCCGCGATGGAAAAGGGAAAGGTCGTGCGCGATAACTGTACGGCCGGCTGCATCGGATGCGGAAAATGCGCCAAGATGTGCAAGTTTGGCGCGCTGACGCTCAAAAACAATCTTCCGGAAATCGATTTGGAGAAGTGCGTGGGCTGTATGCAGTGCGCGGACAATTGCCCGACCGGCGCCCTGGCCGCCAACGACGCGCTCCGCAGGCACGCGGTCATCCACTATCCGGATTGCACCGGTTGCGGCGATTGCAAGGCCGCCTGTCTGTTTGACGCCATCGCCGGGGAACCCTCGCAGCGCCACAGCGTCATCGAATGGAACTGCGTGGGTTGCGCAAAGTGCTTTGACGCCTGTACGCATGGCTGCATCGAGATGCTTCCGGGCGGCATTTACAAGCGTCGCTAGGCCTTGCTTGAAAAAACAACTGCTGTGAATGGACGGCGTTTCCGTCCATTCTTTTTGCGCAATCTTCCTTGCGATTCCATTCCTTGCAAAAATTTTCACCTCAAGGCGTGTTTTTTGTTTAAAGAAATGGACAAAATGCGCGTTTTGTGTTATGATATTTCGAGATGCAACTGCACAGAAAGGACGGATCCCCCATGGCCAAGAAGATCTCTGCCCGCTCGAAAGGTTATCGCAAGACAGTTCAGAAAAAGCCCTTCCTCACCCGAAAAGAAATCGCCATTCTCATCGGCATTGTGCTGGCAATTGTGCTGGCAATCGTGCTGTTCAACGTATTCTATGACGATGGTTCCCTGGATATCAAGGACGGCCAGGTTGTCGCGGAAAATCTTGAAAACAGCATCGTCTACAATTTCGGTACCGGAGACGCTCCCAAGTATTACAAGCTCGGCGAGATCGGCGAAATTGATGGATATACGCGCGAATTGTGGGAAAACAGCGCCGATGCGCTGGTGCGGCGATATACCTACACCCCCTCCGATGAAGCCAGCCCGATCGAAGCGGTGACGGTAAGCGGCGCGCTGGTCGGCCCCGAAGACCTTGCAAACAGTATGCTGAATTATTTCATCGGCTCTGATCCCGAATCGGAAGTCACCCAGCAGGAGATCGGCGGACGCACGGCGTATCTGCATACCTACACCACTACTTCCACCGATGAGGAAGCCGGTACGATGCAATACTTGCAGAATTACGACGCCTATGTGGTCGGCGCGGGCGATCGCGGTTCCGTCTGCGTGCGCCTGTCTACCCTGGCCGAATCCCCCGAAATTTTGGAAGAAGACGCGCTGACGGCCTTTATCGAGGAGAACTCCATTACGGATGAAGAGGCGCTTGCGCAATTGGAGCTGTTCCTGACCGCCCTGAGCACCGAGTCCTCCAAATAGCCCCAGCTCGTTCCTCCAGGCGTCCATGCGATGCTTGGACGCAATCAACCTCCCGCTCCCGGAAAAAGGAGCGGGAGGTTTTATTTGGCGCGCTTGCCTCATCCGCGCAAGGGCTACGTCTCGGCGCTTTCCCCTCCCTCTTGTTCCGATCTTCGCTTCCGAACATGGATGCGCGTTCTGCTTGCGCAATTTGTCGTGGGGTCCTCCACGCCTCCAAAAGAATTTCGCGCCCGGAAATACCGGGCGCGAGGGGCGCAATCTTGCAAATGGATTCCCTATTGGCCCAGGGATTCCTTGACCGGCACCACAACCTTCTGGTCGTAGCAACGGAAGGTGGATTCCACCATCGCGAAATCGAGCTTGGGCGTAAACAGGCTGACCAGCGGCACGAGGATCAACCCCGCGATCATCGCAAACGCGCCGCAATTGATCGGAGATTGCAAAAAGGCCGGAAATGCGGATCGGAAGAACAAATTGAGCGTCATAATTCCCGCGCCAAAGAGAAAGCTGACCCATACGGCTCCGCGCGTGGTGCGCTTCCAATAGAGCCCATAGAGGAATGGCGCCAGGAACGCGCCCGCCAGCGCTCCCCAACTCACGCCCATCAGCTGCGCGATGAAATTGATGTTGCTCTTGTACTGCACGATGGCGATGACCACCGAGATGGCGATGAATACCACAATCAGGCCTCGCATCCATCGAATTTGCTTTTTCTCATCCATGTCTTTGATCACATGGCCCTTGAGAAAATCGAGCGTCAATGTGGAGGAAGACACCAACACCAAGCTGGACAAGGTGGACATCGAAGCGGAAAGCACCAGAATCACAATGACGCCGATGAGCAGGGGCGAAAGATTCTGCAGCATCGCGGGGATGATCGAATCGTATCCCTGCGTGGCGATATCCACTTGGTCGGAAAACAGCCTTCCGAAGCCGCCCAGGAAATAGCACCCGCCCGCCACTACCACGGCAAAGAGCGTGGAAATAATGGTTCCCTTGTAAATGGACTTTTCAGATCGAATCGCATAGAACTTCTGCACCATTTGCGGAAGCCCCCAGGTTCCCAGGGAAGTCAGGATCACCACCGACAAAAGCTCCAGCGGATTCGGCCCAAAGAAGGACGCAAACGCGCCGGGCATCTGCGTGACCGAGGGGTCCGTCACTTCCGAAAGCGCCTGCAAGGAACCCATAAATCCGCCGTTTTGCTTCAGGACAGCCAATACCACCGCCACAATGCCCACCAGCATGATCATACCCTGAATGAAATCGTTGATGGCCGTGGCCATGTAGCCGCCCGCGATGACGTAAATTCCGGTCAGCACCGCCATGATAACGATGCACGCCGTATAATCGATATTAAACGCCATTCCAAACAGACGGGAAAGGCCGTTGTACAGCGATGCCGTGTAGGGAATCAGAAAGAGAAACACAATCACGGAAGCGCCCAGTTTGAGCTTTTCCGACGCATAGCGCTTGCCGAAAAACTCCGGCATGGTCGAAGAATCCAAATGCTGGGTCATGATGCGCGTGCGCCGTCCCAGCACCACCCAGGCAAGCAGCGAGCCGAGGAAGGCGTTGCCAAGGCCGATCCAAGTGGACGCCACGCCGAATTTCCAGCCAAACTGGCCCGCGTATCCGACGAAGATCACCGCCGAAAAATACGATGTCCCATAGGCAAACGCCGAAAGCCAGGCCCCGACCGAGCGCCCGCCCAGGACAAAGCCCGTCACGTCGCTCGCGTGTTTGCGGCAGTAGATGCCTACGCCCAGCATGATCCCAAAGAACACTACCAGCATACCGATCTTGACCGCCATACAATATCCTCCTTTTGTTTCGCGCCGCGCCATGCCCTCAGCACGGCAACCGTGCGCCGATTTGGGGGCGGACCTGCAAACGCTCACGCACAAGCGCACAAAAAAGCCCGCCCTCAGGCTTGAATGCCTTGAGGGCGGGCGAATTCTTCACCCACGGTACCACCTCAATTCAGCGCTGCCTCGCGGCAAACGCCCTTGTCGGGTACATGCATACCCTATCGCGCTCACGGGCGAACCCGTCGCAGCCTACCGGGAGCTCCCAATTGGGCCTCCTTTGGGTGCGCCGCTCTCGGAATGTATTCGAAAGGCCCATCGCCATCGGCTCGCACCAACCGCCGACTCTCTGGGGCTAAGAGCGTTCCTACTTTTTTCCGGTCATCGCGTTTTTTGCATTTTAGCACGGGCGCGACGGCTTGTCAAGAACTTTTTTCGAATCCATCACAACTATTTGAGGGATGCAATCAATCTGCGCTCATTTCTATTGTCCAGCGTATGATTGAGAATCATTACCAAAATCAGCGCACTGCCCCACAGAAGGTCGCGATAGAAACTTGAAAGATTTGAAAATGTATTGAGCGCCGAGGAAAGCACCTGCAAAATGAAGACCGCCAGCACCACTCCGCCAATGCTTCCATGTCCTCCATTCGGGTTGACCCCTCCCAGCACGGAGACAAGAATACATTGCATGGTGTAGCTGTTTCCATTATCCGGTTTTGCGGAATTAAAACGCACGGTGAAAATCAGCCCGGAAACAGCCGCAAGCAGCCCCGCAATTCCATGGGTGACGATGATGACCGCCGCATTATTGATGCCTGCGTAGCGTGCCGCCAGAGGATTTGTGCCCATCATAAACAGCCGCATCCCGTACTTGGTCTTACTGAGCAAGAAATAACTCGCTACCACAACAAGGAGAAAGACAATGAACAGGTACGGAATTTTTCCGAAAAGGCTCTTGTTTCCAAATAGCGAAAATGCCATAGGAAGCGAGCTGACCGCGCGACCGCTGGTTATAACCACCGATATGCCGCGCAGAAGCTGCTGCATTCCAAGCGTTGCAAGCATCGGCGGAATGTGCAAAAACGCAATGAATGAGCCGTTGATGAGGCCGAAGATCGTGCCGCAAATCAATGCAACCAGACATGCGACAAGAATATCTCCTGCATCGCTTCCGGTCGGTTGCATCTTGAGAATGGTGGCGGCAAAGATGGCGGTGAGATTGGCGTTTGCCACCAGCGAAAGGTCGATGCCCCCGGCAATCATCGCAAGCGTCATCGCAATGGACATGACTCCGTATTCCGGCAACTGCTTGCACATGGATTGAAGGTTGTTAAAGCTCAGGAAGATTTCGGGATTCAAAATACAGGCAATTACAAACACAGCCAGCAAAACCATCAGCAAACGCACGTTATTGCGCAAAAACACCTTCTGCAGTTTTGTTTTCCAGGATTCTTGGCTCGTTACATGCATCATGCTTGCTCGCCTCCCTTCCCGGCCTTGGTAACGCGCGCAATGCGTGGCGCATTTTGCCGCGATGTAACCGCCGTTCCAACGAGAATAACGACTCCCGTTACGACGCTCTGCCAATATGAGGAGACGCCCACCATAATCAGGCTGTTTTGCATGATCGTAATCAATGCTACGCCAAGCATGGCTCCCAGAAGTGTCCCCCTGCCGCCCCCCATGTGCGTGCCTCCAAGAACAGCCGCAGCGATGACATTCATCTCACTTCCCACGAGATTGTTGGGGGAACAGAACTGCGTCATGCTGTAATATGCAATACCCGTGACCCCTGCCAGGGCTCCAGCCATCGCATATACGATGAACTTAATGCGTTTGACTGCAAATCCCGCGCGTTCGGCACTCACCGCGTCTCCGCCCACAGCATAGATGCCGCGGCCGAACATGGTATATCGCCGGACAAAGAACATGATGATTAAAAGAATTATCAGAATAATCACCGTGACGGGCATATCCGAGGAAAGCCCGCGTTCCAGGTTTACTCCGGAAAAGAGCTTGGCCTTGCCGTGCGCAAGCATGGCCGGAGGCACGTCGATCAAGGTTGCATTGAGACCGCCTAACAACAGCCCAAGGAAAATGCTTGAAGAACCGAGCGTCACGATAAAAGGGATAAAGTTGAATTTGGCGATAATAAATCCATTGAACATGCCCATGAGCAGTCCAAGACCCGCGCCCATCAGATAAACCAGAATGATTGGGCCGGCATACCCGCGATCCAAAAGGAATTTGGTGGTCGCATAGCCTGCCATGGAGGCAAATACCGGGAAAGAGACATCGATGCCTCCGGAAATCATGACGGTTTGACAGCCGATGACGAACATGCCCGGAACAATCATGGCGCGCACCATATCGACCAAGTTGTTGGCGGCAAAAAACTGACCGCTGCGCCATTGGATAATCGCAATCCAAACCACCAGCGCCAAAAACAGATAGAATTCTGTCCGCTCAAATATCTTGCACTTCTTCATGCGCCCACCTCCAGACCTTCCCCCATCAGATCCAGTTTTGCGATCTGTTCCTCATCCATTTCATCCAGCCGGAAAGATTCGCGAATCTCCCCTTCTCTCATGACCAGTACCCGCGAGCATACGTTTTTTACTTCGCGAAGGTCATCGGAGATGATGATAATCGCCATACCGGATCGCGCTAACTCACGCAGGAGTTCGTGAATATCAAACTTCGCTCCAATGTCCACGCCTACCGTGGGTCCGTTAAGGATCAGAATTTGGGGCTTGTTTTGCAACCAGCGCGCCAATACAACCTTTTGTTGATTGCCGCCCGAGAGTGTTTGCACGGGAAGTTCATGACGATTGTGGGAAATCCTGAGCTCATCGACCCATTTTCGTGAAGTCTGCTTGAGCTTTCTTTCATTAATAAAAAGTCTTCCCTTGAACATCTTTCCAATGTTAGATATAACAATATTGCGATAAATCGCTTGCGATGCAAACAATCCCTCATTAAGACGATCTTCCGGGACATAGCCGATCCCCGCATGTTGCGCATCCCCGACCGAGCGGATATTGACTTTTTCCCCATCAACCCATATTTCTCCGCTCTTGGCACGCAAAATACCCGCTAGGGAAAGTGATAATTCTCGCCGCCCGGAACCCATCAAGCCCGTAATCCCGAGGATTTCTCCACTATTGACGGTAAGACTGACATTCTCATAGAATCCGGGCAGAGAAAGATTCTTTACTTCCAGGAGCTGTTTCCCATCTTTCTGCGCAGTAAATCGTTTGGCATCGAGGTTACGACCCGTCATATAATAGATGAACTTTTCGTTGTCCAACTCACTTGTCAGACCTTCCGCGACGTTCTCTCCATTCCGGAAAATGGTAAATTGACGAGAAATTTCAAACACTTCGTCCAATTTGTGCGAAACAAATAGAACGGC
>DVMU01000099.1 GCA_018714825.1 Candidatus Pullichristensenella excrementigallinarum | reverse complement strand
GAAAGAATGTCCGACATGGGGCATCATTGGGATTCTTCCTTTTCCGAAGCGACGGGCGTTTCTGTCGGAATGGATTCCTCCTCGCGCAATTTTACCTTCTGCGCGGCCATGCGGCGGCGATCGTCGGACATAGCGGCATAGTGCCGCCGGGTCGTATTGACATCCGAATGCCCGAGCACATCCGCGACCAGATAAATATCTCCCGTTTCATGGTAAAGATTGGTACCGAAGGTCGAACGCAGCTTGTGTGGGCTCAGATGCTTTTTCAGCGGCGCGGCAAGCCCCGCATATTTCTTGACCATCATTTGCACCGCGCGCACCGAGATGCGGCGGTTTTGCAGCGAAAGAAACAGCGCGTTTTCATGCCCGGGAAGGGGAACGATCTCCTTCCTGATGCGCAGATAGTCCTTGAGCGCTCGCGCGACTTCATCCGGGAAATACAGGATCGCCTGGTTTCCGCCCTTTCGGGTGACCAAAAAACCGCCGATGTCAAAATCCAAATCCTGTAAATCAATTCCGACCAATTCGCTTACGCGGATTCCCGTGCCCAGAAAGAGCGAGAGAATGGCCAAATCGCGCTTTTTGGTGTTTTCGTTATAAGCGCGCTGATGCGCGCAAAGCGCCTCGCCGGTCTCCACGAGATCAAGCATCCGGGCGACTTCGTCAATTTCCAGGCGAATAATCGGTTTTTCCCTGCGCTTGGGCATATCTACCAAAAGAAGGACATCTGCTTTTACAAGATTGTTCTTAAACAAAAATTTATAAAAACTTCTCAAAGAAGAAAACTTCCGCATTTTGCCGAGCTCGGCATTGGTGATTTCCACATCATCCTTAATATAGAGAGAAAGATATTCCAAGTAGAGGCTAATTTCGCGGGCAGTCACGGAATCGAGATCTTCCGTTGTAAAATCCCGAGCGGACTTTCCGCCGAAGCGAGGAACTTCATCGGACAAAAACGCAAAAAACAGAGACAGATCCCGCGCATAGGCATATCGGGTCAGCGGCTGGGTTGTCGGTTCAATGGCGCGCAAAAAATCCGCGCAGACGAGAGGAAGTTTCTGAAGGAGTTCGCGCGTGAGCAAGGTAACCTCGCGCGCGCGCTGTTCGGTATAAGACAAGATATTGTTCTTCGACATGAAATTCTCCCTAAAGCACAGGCTTCGTTTTCAAAGAGGGCTACGGCCATAGATCCTTCAAACGGGCGCCAGAACCGGTATATCTTTTCGTAAAAGCTGTCTTTTACGCATAGATGCAGGAGGGAATCCTCTGCCTTCCCTCATTCGCGATACTCTTCCGGAACGTCCTCTTCCTCCAGAATTACGGCATCAATGGCAATTTGCGCGTAATCCGCGCCGGTTTTCAGGCAGCGCATACAGTTGTCGCAAACCTTTTCCGGATCCAGGTCGCACATTCTGCATTGACCGCATCCGTCGCAAAGTTTTCCTTCTTCCAGCACGCAATATTTTTCCATGCCGCTTTCGATCCTTCCTGCCCGCGCACTCAATGCATCCGCAGGCTCTCTTCATTATATCGCACAAAGCTGCGTTTCGCAAGCACAGTCGCGCAATTCCAGGGGAGTCCGATAAAACGCCGCTCTCCCATTCCCCTTTCCTCGCAGTTTCTGCTACCAGGATCCTGAAATCCTATGCCGTACAATGCCCGGCATTTTGCGAACAGATGTTTGCAAAAACATCGGATTTGTGTTATACTCATCCTAAGTTTTTGGGGAGGATGAAAAAATGCGTTCAGCAGAGCAAAATCAGCAAAAGATTCTCGATTTCATTCGCAGGGAGATCGAAACCAAGGGATATCCCCCTTCTGTGCGGGAAATTTGCACGGCTGTAGGACTAAAATCCACTTCTTCCGTGCACGCGCACTTGACGCAATTGGAAAAACAGGGCGTAATTCGGCGCGACGCAACCAAGCCGCGTGCGCTCGAGATCTTGGACAGTTCCCTCTCGCGCGGTCGGAATGTCCCCCTGGTAGGAAAAGTTACGGCGGGAATTCCGATTCTTGCAGTGGAAAATATTGAGGAATACCTGGTTGTCCCTCAGGATCTGGCCGGGCATGAAGAAGAGATGTTCGCCTTGCGCGTTCAGGGCGAAAGCATGATCGAGGCGGGGATTCTCGACGGGGATATCATCGTGGTACGAAGGCAGGAAAGCGCGGAAAACGGAGACGTGGTGGTCGCCATGGTCGAGGATGAGGCGACGGTTAAGCGCATCTTCTATGAGGACAAGCGCGTGCGCCTTCAGCCGGAGAATCGCTATATGGAGCCGATTTATGCGGAGAGCGCGCAGGTGCTGGGAAAATTGATCGCGTTGATCCGAAAATACTGAACCCAAAAGGAGGTTTTCCGCGAACGGAAGACCTCCAAAATCATGAACGCCGCCGGGGGATTCCCCCTTTTTTACAGCGAAAGCATCCCTTTTTGCGCGAGCGTCGTCAACGCTCCTTCCAGCGCCATTCGCCCATGCGCATAGGTCAGCGCCCCCTGCAAATACGCGATGTACGGCGGACGAATCGGCGCGTCTGCGCTCAATTCGATGGACGCGCCCGCGACAAAGGTACCCGCCGCCATAATTACCTGATGCTGATATCCCGGCATATCCCACGGCAGCGGAAGCGCTTCGGCGTCCACCGGAGAACACGCCTGGATTGCCTGACAGAAGGCGATCAGTTTCTCCGGATCTTCAAAGCGGATGGCCTGGATAATGTCGCCGCGGGGGGAATCAAAATTCGGATGAACCTGGAACCCCGCCAGTTCAAAGGCGCGCGCGGCAAGAATCGCCGATTTGACCGCCTGCGCGACCGTGTGCGGAGCAAGAAACAGACCCTGATAGAAGGGCTGGTAGCCTCCCGCGTAGGAGCCGACTTCCGCGCCGATGCCCGGCGATGTCAGGCGGAACGCAACCTTATCCACAAAGCGCTTCTTGCCGGCAATGTAGCCTCCCGTGGGCGCAATGCCGCCTCCCGGATTCTTGATCAGGGATCCCGCGAGCAGATCTGCTTGGGGTTCGCGGAGATCCGTAAATTCTCCATAGCAGTTATCGACCATCACGCAGACTTCCGCGCTCTTTTCATGAATCGCGGCGATCACCCGGTCGATCTCCCTGACGGAGAGAGAAGGCCGCCAGTCATATCCGCGGGAACGCTGCAAGAGGACCAGCTTGACTTCCGGGGTCATTGCGCGCAGTACGCCTTCAAGATCGACCGATCCGTCTTCGAGCAAATCCACCTGGCGATACCCGATGCCGAATTCCCGCAACGAACCTTGCCCCGCTTCCCCGGAAAGGCCGATCACCTCTTCCATAGTATCATAGGGCTTTCCTGCCGCGGAAAGGAGGATATCTCCGGGACGAAGAACGCCATACAGGCACAGCGCCAGGGCGTGCGTTCCGGAAGCGATTTGCGGGCGCACCAGGGCTGATTCCGTTCCCATTGCATGGCAGAACAGATTCGATAGCGCGTCTCGTCCGATATCGTCATACCCGTATCCGGTCGTGGGCGCAAAATGCCTGCCTGAAACGCGTTCCTGCTGGAAGGCGCGAATAATTTTGCGGGTGTTTGCCCGCTCCACCGCCTCCACGCGGGCAAACGCTTCCAGACAATCGCGTTCTGCGCGATCGACAAATTGCGCGATCTTTTCAGGAATTTCGGGGAGTTTCACATTGCTCATGGATTTTTTCCACCATTTCCTTTGCTATTTCTGTGATCCCGCGGCCGGAGGCCGGGATCCAAATCGCGCGCGGATCGTGCCGAAACCAGGTGAGCTGACGCTTGGCATAGTTGCGCGTGACCTGCTTTAGAAGTTCAATCGCCTCTTCCATGCTGCGTTCGCCGCGAAGGGCGGAGGCAATTTCCTTGTATCCGATGGCCTGACGGGCGGTTGGGTATTGCTGCTGCGCAACCATTAGCGCGCGCACTTCTTCTACAAGCCCTGCAGAGAGCATTTCTTCGACGCGGCGATCGATTCTTTCATAGAGGATTTCCCTTGGCCAATCCAGCACAAAGAGCATTTCTCGAAAAGCGCCTTCTCGCGTCCGGTCAAGGGCATTTTGCTCGGTCTGCGTTCGTCCGGTGAGCCGATAGATCTCCAGGGCACGCATGACCCGGCGCACGTCGTTGGGATGCAAGCGGTTCGCACTGTCCGGATCGACCTTTCGAAGCATATGATGCAATTTGGCGCGACCATCCGGAGATTCGGCAATTTCGGCAAGCTCGGCGCGGATGGCCTCGCTCCCCTCTTCGGCAAAGCCCATGGGTCGCGTCAGCGCGTTGATATACAATCCCGTTCCGCCGCAAACGATGGGCTGTTTTTGGGCGGAAAGAATGCGGAAGATGGCCTCCAACGCACGCTCGCGATAGGCTGCCGCGCTGAATTTCTCTCCGGGATCGGCAATGCCCAACATGTGATGCCGGACCTGCCGCATTTCCTCAGCCGTCGGCATGGCCGATAGAATGTCCATGCCGCGGTAGATCTGCATGGAATCCGCGGAGACGACTTCTCCGTTCAGGAGAAGCGCCAATTCTACCGCACAGGCGGTCTTCCCCGAAGCGGTCGGCCCGGCAACGATGGGAAGAAGCGGCTTGGGATGTCTTGGAAATGAGACGGTTTGCATGGCGCGCTCCTCACTGAATTCGCTTGAACATCTTTTCGATTTCTCGCTTGCTTAGGCGCTTGACCACAGGCCTTCCGTGCGGACAAGTGGGCGGCGCGCCGGTGGCGAGCATTTGTTTCAGCAGCACCTGGATTTCCCCTTCCGACAACGCGTCCCCGCCCTTGACGGCGCTTTTGCACGCCCTTTGCAGAATTTCTTCCCTGCGGGCCTCTAGGGAAGCGTTGCCCATCTGCCGAAGCGCGACCAAGACCTCTAAAAATTGCGGCTTGAGAAACGCTTGGCCGAGTATGTGCGGGACGGCTCGGATCTGCACATCGTGTTCACCAAAGGGCTCGATTTCGTATCC
>DVMU01000098.1 GCA_018714825.1 Candidatus Pullichristensenella excrementigallinarum | reverse complement strand
CTCGGTCATTGCTGACCGAGGCCTTGCGGTGACGCTTACTGGACTCGAACCGGTAACCCCAGCGATGTGAACGATTTGCCCCCCTCGAGAGGCGGGATGACCCATAAACTGACCGCCCATCCTTCAGATATGGCATCGTCTTCCGCAAACAGAAAGTCAATCGACGCCAACTTACCTGTATCCCAATACAAGCTCTCGTCATTGACTTCCATTCCACTTCGACACGCTTCAGAAGGATACGGCAGTAAATTATTTGCTCATCTCAGCGACAATTGCGTTGATTGCCTTGCCGTCGGCTTTCCCCTTCAGCGCGGGCATGATCGCTTTCATGATCTGGCCCTTATTCTTCGTAGCGAGGAGATCCGCATAGTTGGCCGTCAGAAACGCTCGTATTTCATCGTCGGACATCATCTTCGGCGCATATTCGCAGATCACATCATACGCAAATTGGTACTCCGCCTTCAGTTCCGTCCGCTCGTCCGGGCAGGTATCCAGCTGTTCCCGGGCCGTTTTCTTGGATTTCAGAATAGTCTGATCCACCAGCTCCTCCGGGATGTCTTCCCGTTTTCCCGCGTCGATAGCGGCCTTCTTCACGTCGGCAATCAGCGTGGAGAGCACGTCCTTCCTCGCCTTATCGCGGGCCTTCATGGCCTTGATCATATCATTGTGCAGAGTTTCAAATGTCATACGCGCGGCCTTCTTTCTGTTCTATGAATTGATTATACCATGCAAGTCAATATCTGCTTTTGCCTCGTTTTTCGCAATCCTTCTATTCTCAATCTTCTCCCCATCCGATCCCGGCTTATCCAGCATGTTCCAAAAGTGGACGCCTCCCTTCGCCGCTCCTTCAGACACGTTCGGTATCGGCATCTTCCAACCCCAGTAGCCTTCCGGAAGCTCGTCGATCGACAAAGAGACGCTTGGCGAAATGTTCCTGGAAGATACGGCGCATAATAAAAGAGGATGCAAGCCTCGAGCCTGCATCCTCCAAATGGAAAGGCTTATTCAATGGGCAACAGGGAGCTTCCTCAAGTCAATCGCCCAATTATTCTACATCCTGGAGCGCGTCGTAGCCTTCCTCTCCGGTTCGCACCTTGACCACGTTTTCCACATCGTAAACGAAGATCTTTCCATCGCCGATGTGACCGGTATAGAGCACCTTTTTGGCGGTCTCAATGACGCTGCGTACAGGTACCTTGCTAACCACAATGTCCACCTGCACTTTGGGCAAAAGCGTCGCTTCGACGGGAATACCGCGATAGTACTCGGGTTTGCCCTTTTGCATCCCGCAGCCCATCACATGGGAAACCGTCATGCCGGTGATACCGATGGCGGTCATGGCGTTTTTGAGCGTTTCCAGACGAGCTTCCTTGCAGATGATTTCCACCTTTGTCAGCTTCGGCGCGCCGTCGCTAAACGAGGGCATCTTTTTCACCGGTACCGCTTCGGAAACAGGAATATCTCCGCCCACGGCGACCGCGCTCTCGTCCGCAATGGATTCAGGCAGCATGGCGAACCCCGCATAGGCCGACAAAAGTCCATGTTCGGTCACGTCCAGTCCGGCAATTTCATCCTCGGCATCGACGCGCAGGCCGATCGTCTTTTTAATGATGAAGAACACGATCGTAATTATGACAGCAACGTAGGCAATTACGCTCCCAACGCCCAGGATCTGTACTCCGAGGAGGCGGAATCCGCCGCCATAGAACAGGCCTTTCTGCGTGGAAACGCCGGTTGCGAACAGCCCTGTCATAATCGTCCCCAGTGAACCGCACACGCCATGCACGGAAATCGCGCCCACGGGGTCGTCGATCTTGGCCACCTTGTCAAAGAATTCCACGGCCAAGACAATGACGATGCCGAACACCGCGCCCATAATCGCCGCGCCCAGCGGCGAAACCGCATCGCAACCGGCCGTAATGCCTACCAGCCCGGCGAGCGCGGCGTTGTAGGTCATGGAAACGTCGGGCTTGCCATAGCGAATCCAGGTAAACAGCAGCGTCACGCAGCAGGCGACGGCAGCAGCCATATTGGTGTTAAAGAAAATCAGGCCGGCGCTCGTTATCGCCTCATCGGTATCCATGGCTACGGTTGAAGCGCCGTTAAAGCCGAACCAGCAGAACCAGAGAATAAACACGCCCAGCGCGGCGAATGTGAGATTGTGTCCCAGAATCGCCCGAGGCTTTCCATTGCTCTCGTATTTGCCGATACGCGGGCCGAGCATCTTCGCGCCGATCAGCGCGCAGATGCCGCCGACCATGTGTACCGCAGTGGAACCGGCAAAATCGTGGAAACCCAGCTGGCTGAGCCACCCGCCTCCCCAGATCCAGTGTCCGGAAACGGGATAAATGAAGATGGAAATGCAGGCAGAATAGATGCAATAGGCGCTGAATTTGGTACGCTCGGCCATTGCTCCAGACACGATCGTAGCGGAGGTGGCGCAAAATACCGTCTGAAAGATAGCGAACGCCCACAGTGGAACCCCCGAGGGCAGGATATGGCCGTAATCCTTCGCGACGCCAGGGTCAAACCAGCCGAAAAGGGAGCCTCCTGCGCCGAACATCACCCCGAAACCGAGCAGCCAGAAGCACGGCGTACCGATACAGAAGTCCATCAGGTTCTTCATCAGGATGTTACCGGTATTCTTTGCGCGCGTGAAGCCGGCTTCGCACATGGAGAAGCCCGCCTGCATGAAGAAAACGAGCGCGGCGCCGACCAGAACCCAAACCGTATTGATGCCTGAATACATGGAATCCCTCCTCAAACCATAAGACGTTTCTATATAAAAGCGCCCAGAGGCGCTTCATTGCGCGTATCTGGGCGTCTTTGTCCAATGATGTTATTCGGTTCCGACGCGGTTGCCGCGCCGCTGTTCTTCCTCTGGTTTCGGGGAAGCGCAATGCCATAAATGGCCTTCAGGGTTCCAGGCGCGCGCTTCCGGTGAGATATTGGTGTACTTCCAGGGCTGCGGCCCGACCGTCGGCGATTGCACGCACCACGAGCGACTGCCCGTTGCGCATATCTCCGGCGACAAACAACCCCTGCGAGAGCTGATGCGTCCCCGCGAAAATTTCGGGCACGCCGCGCCGGTTCAGGGCAATCTGGAACTGTTCGGCGGTTTTTTCCTCGCATCCAATAAACCCCGCGGCGATAAGCAACAACTGGCACGGCAGCGTGCGGCGCGTGCCTTCGACAGGCGATATGCGGCCTTCCGCGTCCCGGGCCACCTTAACCACGTCCACGGCGCATACGTTCCCGCCGCCGTCTGCAACGACGCGCTCCACAGTAGTCTCAAACTGCCTTGGATCCACACCCTGCACGCGGATTGCTTCGATCTGCCCGTAGTCCGTTCGCAACACGCGCGGCCATTCGGGCCAGGGATTGCTTTTTATTCGGGAAGCCGGCGGAGCAGATAGCAACTCCAGTTGCACGACGGATCGGCAACCCTGACGCAAACAGGTTCCGACGCAATCGTTGCCGGTATCGCCTCCGCCGACCACGATCACGTCCTTGTTCAGCGCAGAAACGGCAGACTGTCCCGCGTCAAGCACGGCGCGAGTTGCCTCCGTAAGAAAATCCACGGCCATGACAACGCCCCGCGCATCCTCCCCGGGAACGTTCAATCTGCGGGCGCGCCGCGCACCGCCGCAGAGGACGACCGCATCGAAATCTTTGAGCAATCCGGCGTCTCCGGGCGTATTTAAGCGGAATTCCACGCCCTCCGCTTTCATCACGCCGATGCGCCGAGCGACGATGTTTTTAGGAAGTTTCATGTTGGGAATGCCATACATCAACAGTCCGCCGGGGCGATCTGCGCGTTCGACAACTGTCACGCGATGCCCAAAGCGATTGAGCATATCCGCAGCCGCGAGGCCGGACGGCCCGCTGCCGACCACAGCGACGGTTTTGTCGCTCCTCCTGGCAGGAATTCGGGGCGTTACCCAGCCGTTTCGAAAGCCTTCTTCTATTAGGAACAACTCGTTGTCGCGATTGGTTGTGGCATTCTCGGAGAGCATACAGGCCTTCTCGCACAATTGGGGACATACGCGACCGGTAAACTCTGGAAACGACGCCGTTTTTAGAAGCCTTTTGAGCGCTTCCTCGAACTGTCCCCTGTACAAAAGGTCATTCCATTCCGGAATCAAATTGTGCAGAGGGCAGCCGTAGTCCGACTGGCAGAAAGGCACGCCGCAATTCATGCAGCGGGCGGCCTGCTCCATTCGTTCGCCTTTGGGAAGGCTCGTGTGCAAATACGCAAAATCCCTCAGGCGCTCCGCCACGGGGCGGAAAGGATCTTCAACGCGGGGAAATTCCAGAAAGCCCGTCGCCTTACCCATGGTT
>DVMU01000097.1 GCA_018714825.1 Candidatus Pullichristensenella excrementigallinarum | reverse complement strand
GTCTGCCCTCGTCGACTTCGTTCCATTCGAAAACGCAAATTTCACAAAAAATGGGATTGACATTTTTCACCGCAAGCGGTATACTATATGAGCATTGAACGAGCACCCTTAGCTCAGTTGGTAGAGCACCTGACTCTTAATCAGGGTGTCCAGGGTTCGAGCCCCTGAGGGTGTACCAGGAACCGCGAAATTCTGCAAAATGGATTTCGCGGTTTTTTTGTTTCCCTGAGCTTCGCTTCCATAGAGCGCGCGGGGTTCTGTCTAGCAAATTTTGGCAGGAGCGCGCCTAGAGATGCAGGAACGCCGCCCCACCGCATGGCGGCGGATGGGACGGCGTTGGGCTTTTGGGATTTCCTTGTTTAACTGCGCAGCGCCCGCATTTCTTCCAGGCGCGTCTCCAATTTTTCCAGGAGCTGACGGTTGGTCGCAAGCTTTTCATGCTCAGCGTCGATCAGATGCTTCGGCGCCTTGGCGACAAAGCCGGCGTTGTTGAGCTTGCCCTGTGCGCGGGCAATTTCGCCCTCCACATTCTTTTTATCTTTCTCCAGGCGCGCAATTTCCTTTTCCACATCCACTAGTTCTCCCAGCGGAAGGAACAATTCGCACGGCTCGGTGACGGCAGAGGCCGATTTTTCGGGATTGGCGTTCTCGGCGCCCAGAAGCTCCACAGAGCTTGCGAAGGCCAGACGCTTGAAATACCCTTCCGCGCCTTGGAGCGCCTCTTTCCAGCCCTCATGCGGCCGGAGAATCAGCCTTGAGCGGCGACCGGGCGCCACGCGCATTTCCGCACGCAAATTGCGCACCGTGCGGATGACCTCCATCACGCCCTCCATGCGCTGCGCGTCCTCGGGGAAATCGTACTCTTCCCGTACCTCCGGCCAGGAGGAGGTAATGAGCATTCCATGCTCTCCGGGAAGGTATCCGTAGACTTCCTCGGTGACAAAGGGGATATACGGATGCAGGAGCTTGAGCGTGCCCATCAGGACGTAATAGAGGACTTCCTGGGTCGCCTTCTTGCGCCCGGCATCCTCGCCGTTCAGACCCTGCTTGGCCATCTCGATATACCAATCGCAGAAATTGCTCCAAACAAACTCGTACAGTTTGGTGGCCGCCATGCCCAATTCGAAGTTCTCCAGATCGTTTGTCACGCTGCGGGTAATTTCCTGGAACTTGGTGAGAATCCAGCGATCGCACAATTCGAGATTCTCTGCCGCAGGCACACCCTCCGGCACAAAGCCCTCCAGATTCATCAGCACAAACCGCGAAGCATTCCAGATCTTGTTGACAAAATTGCGGAAGGATTCGATCTTTTCCTCCGACATGCGCACGTCGCTTCCCGGCGACACGCCCATCTCCAGCGAGAAGCGCAGCGCGTCCGCGCCATACTTGTCGATGACCTCGATCGGATCAATGCCGTTGCCCAGGGATTTGGACATCTTGCGCCCCTGCGCATCGCGCACAAGGCCGTGCATCAGGGCCACATGGAACGGGCATTGCCCCATCTGCTCCAGGCCGGAAAACACCATGCGCGCCAGCCAGAAGAAGATGATATCGTATCCGCAGCTCAATACGGAATTGGGATAGAAATACTTAAGATCCTCGGTTTCCTCCGGCCAGCCGAGCGTAGAGAACGGCCACAGCGCGGAAGAGAACCAGGTATCGAGCACGTCCTCATCCTGCCGAACGGGCGCGCCGCACTTGGGACAGGTCGTGATATCCTCGCGAGAAACCGTCATTTCCCCGCACTGATCGCAATAGAACGCCGGGATGCGGTGGCCCCACCAGAGCTGCCGCGAAATGCACCAATCGCGGATGTTCTCCATCCAGTTCAAATAGGTCTTCTCAAACCGCTCGGGCACAAACACCAGTTCCTTGTTCTTGGCCACCTCGATCGCGGGTTCCGCCAGGGGCTGCATCCGCACGAACCACTGCGTGGACACCAACGGCTCCACATCATCATGGCAGCGATAGCAGGTACCGACATTGTGTTGAAGCGGCTCGATTTTGACCAGCAGGCCCAACGCTTCCAATTCCTTGACCACGGCCTCGCGGCATTCCAGGCGGCCCATTCCCTGGAATTTGCCCGCGTTTTCATTCATGGTTCCATCGTCGTTGAGCACGCGCAGGATCGGCAGATCGTGCCGCTTGGCAACCTCGAAGTCGTTCGGATCGTGCGCAGGGGTCATCTTCACCGCGCCCGTTCCAAATTCCATGTCCGCATACTCGTCGGCCACGATCGGGATCTGGCGGTTCATCAGCGGCAAGGTGACGGTCTTGCCCACCATATCCTTGTACCGCTCGTCATGGGGATTGACGCACACGCCCGTATCGCCCAGCATGGTTTCGGGACGGGTCGTCGCCACCACGATATCTCCCCATTCCCCCGGATAGCGGATGTGCCAAAGGTGCGAATCCTTTTCGACATATTCCACTTCCGCGTCGGACAGAGCGGTCTTGCAGGTCGGGCACCAATTGATGATGCGCGCGCCGCGATAGATCAGGCCCTTCTCATACAGGCGCACAAACGTTTCGCGCACCGCGCGGCTGAGGCCTTCGTCCATGGTAAAGCGCTCGCGCGTCCAATCGCAGGAAACGCCCAGTTTGCGAAGCTGACGGACGATTCTTCCGCCGTATTCTTCCCTCCACGCCCAGGCGCGCTTGAGGAAGCCCTCCCGGCCGATCTCCTGCTTGGAGATGCCCTCGGCCTTGAGCGCGTCCACGACTTTGACTTCCGTGGCGATGGAGGCATGGTCCGTTCCCGGCACCCAAAGCGTGGGATCGCCCTTCATACGGTGATAGCGGATGAGTACATCCTGCGGCATTTCATCCAACGCATGGCCCACATGCAATTGACCGGTAATATTGGGCGGCGGCATGACGATGGTAAACGGCTTTTTCTCCGGATCCATCTTGGGCTGGAAGGCCCCGGAATTTTCCCACATTTCATAGATGCGGCTTTCCACATCCCGAGGCGAAAACACCTTGTCCATTTT
>DVMU01000096.1 GCA_018714825.1 Candidatus Pullichristensenella excrementigallinarum | reverse complement strand
GACTGGTGTTGGAACATGCACCCCTTTCAGGTGACGGAGGAGACCAAGAGCATGGTGTTGGACAACATCTGTCACCTGTTGAACAATTTTTTGCACTGTTCAGCCTATAAGAATGTCATTTTCTGCTGGGTGATGCATCGGCAGGAAATTTTGGACGAAATTCTATCGGCATTGGATACAAAGGGATATGCGGTACATCGTATCTCCCTGGTCTGCGAGGAAAAAGCCTTGATTCGGCGACTGCGCGGGGATGTGGAGCGGGGGATTCGGGAGGAAAACGCTGTGCAAAGAAGCCTTGCATACCTTCCCCTGTATCAGAACCTGAATACGCGGAAGATCGATACCTCCGCACGCGACGCGTCGGAGGTGGCGGAGGAAATCCTGCGGCGGCAGGACGCATGAGAATGGCGGACAAGAAGATTCTTTCACGTTTGCGAGGCTCCGCGATGCGCCGCAAAAGCTTTGTCGTTTTCGGAACAACGCTGTAGAGACAACGAAGCGGCCGAGCCGCATGAACGCAGGCGAGAAGATGAATATTAATGCTTGCGGGGATCGACCGAGACAAAAGCTACGCAGAAGACTGCGTATCGGAGCCAAAAAGAGAGAACCCGACGGCAATCCGGACGTTTTTAATCTTTCCGCAACCGGGGAAAAGTTGACAGAATTGTGGTTTTGTGGTAGCATAACCATGTTTGTTTGGGCTGCCGCGAGGGGATGCTTGCGATCGCCTTAAACCATGAGAAAGAAGGTGGTTTCACCATGGAAAAGCTTTCCGCTCCTTGGCTGAAATTCTATGGGAATGTCCCGCATACAATCAATTATCCGGACAAGACCATGTATGAGATGATCGAGCTTGCCGCGCGCAGCAATCCGGATGGAATTGCCTATACATTCATGGGGAAGAAGACGGACTATCGGACGTTTCTTGCCAAAATTCAGAGCACGGCCAAGGCGCTGATTGCCTTCGGCATTCGCAAGGGAGATCGTGTGACGATTTCCATGCCCAATTCGCCGCAGGCTTTGGATTGTTTTTACGCGCTCAATCGCATCGGCGCGATCCCCACGATGATCCATCCGCTTTCGGCTCCGGGAGAAATTGCGTTTTACCTGAATGCTTCCAAGAGCAAGGCAATCCTCACGCTGGATCAGTTTTATCCGAAGGTTGAGGAGATCATTTCTACCGTCGATCATCCCGTGAAAGTGCTCATCGCGCGGATTCGCGACGAACTCAAGGCGCCTGTGCGGTATGCCTTTTTGATGACCAAGGGCCGCGCGTTGCCGAAGTTGGAGCCGTGTTCCAAGTATACGTTCTGGAATGATTTTATGGAAGCGGGCCAACTGGCCAATCCCACCTTGCCGCCGATTACGGAAAAGGGACAAGACGGCGCTGCGATCCTCTATTCGGGCGGGACTACGGGAACGACCAAGGGCATTATGCTTTCCAATCTCAATTTCAACGCTCTGGCGTTGCAGACGGCGGCAGCCAGCGGTTTCTCTTCCCTGGAAGGCTTCAAGATGCTTTCGGTCATGCCGCTGTTCCATGGCTTTGGGCTTGGCATCGGCATTCATACGGCACTGGTCGCGGGCTGCACCTGCATTCTGGTTCCGCAGTTCAGCGTCGCTACCTACGCGAAGATCCTCAAGAAAAAGCGCCCGAATCTCATCCCCGGCGTTCCCACGCTCTTTGAGGCGCTCTTGCGGGCGGACAAGCTTGAAAATGCGGATTTGAGCTTTTTGCGCGGCGTGTTTTCGGGTGGCGATTCGCTTTCCATCGAACTCAAGCGCAAGGTGGATAGGTTCCTCAAGGATCACGGCGCGACCGTGCAGATTCGGGAGGGATACGGAACGACCGAATGCGTTACGGCTTCCTGCCTTACGCCGAAGGATTACTATCGCGAAGGTTCTATCGGCGTGCCCTTCCCGGATACGTTCTACAAGATTGTTCGTCCCGGAACGGACGAGGAAGTCCCCGCAGGGGAAGAAGGCGAAATCGTCATCAGTGGTCCGACCGTCATGCTCGGCTATGTGGACAACGACGAGGAAACCGCACAGACGCTTCGCCGCCACGCCGACGGGCACATCTGGTTGCACACCGGCGATCTGGGCATGATGGACGCGGATGGATTCGTCTATTTCAAGCAGCGCATCAAGCGCATGATCATTACTTCCGGCTACAATGTCTATCCTTCGCAGCTGGAAAATATCATTGACGGGCACGAAAAGGTTCTCTACAGCTGCGTGGTGGGCGTCAAAGATCCCTATAAGATGCAGAAGGTCAAGGCCTATATTGTGCCCAAGCCCGGCGTGCAGGTGGATGAAGCGCTCAAAAAGGATATTCTGGCATATTGTGAAAAGCGCATTGCCAAGTACGCCATGCCCTACGATATCGAGTTCCGCGAAGAGCTTCCCAAGACCCTGGTGGGAAAAGTTGCCTATCGCAAGCTCGAGGAAGAAGCAAACGCCGGCGTTGCCTGAGGCGTTTAAGGAAAAAGCACCGTCGATTGCGGCGGTGCTTTTGCTATACGAATTGAGGAAATCAAAATGTTGAAAAGGATTTATTGCAGGGGATTTCAAGGTGCTATGCATCTGGGCGCCAAGGGTTTGCCTTGGCGTCGAGCGGAGATACGATGGGGGACGCAGTACCTTCCGGACGTATTGCGGGAATGCAAAAGCCAAAGACCGATGATCGTCACCGGTCCCAATCTCTATCGCAGGGGGATTACCGGAAGGGCGCTGTGTGCGGTGGATGCGGAAAAATGGCGCTACGGATTGTTCTGCGAAGTGGAGAACGATCCCTCCGAAAAAACCGTAGAGCGGATTTGCGAGATCTACCGGAAAGAGGAATGCGACGGGATCGTCGCGATCGGCGGGGGATCTCCCATGGATGCGGCAAAAGCCGCGGCCGCGCGCATTGCCCGGCCGGAGAAAAGCTTGGCACAACTGGAGGGCCTTTTGAAGGTGCACAGAAAAATCCCTCCGCTTATTGCCATACCGACCACGGCCGGAACAGGTTCGGAGACGACCATCGCGGCGGTAATTTCTCAGGATAAGACGCATCGCAAGGTCGCGATCAGCGACCTTTGCCTGATTCCCCGGTTTGCGATTTTGGACGAAGAATTGACCTTAGGGCTTCCGCCCCGGACGACCGCGCAGACGGGCATGGACGCCTTGACCCATGCAGTAGAGGCGTATCTCTGCGTTCTGAACAATCCTCAGGCAAATCGGGTGATGGCGGAAGGTGCGGTGCGGGAGATCTTCCGCTTCCTGGGCCAGGCGGTTGCGAACGGAGCGGATCGAGAGGCGCGCAAAGCGATGCTCCTGGCCTCTTATCGCGCGGGATGCGCGTTTACAAGAAGCGGCGTGGGGAATGTCCATGCGCTGGCGCACGCATTGGGTGGAAAATATGGGATCGCGCACGGGCTGGCAAACGCGGTGCTTTTGCCCCTGGTGCTGGAAGACTATGGATCGCGCGTTCACAAGCGCCTGGCAAGGCTGGCGGATGTCGCAGGAATTCCGGGGAAGGGCGACGCTCCGGCGCGCGCTGCGGCCTTTATCCACGCCGTGCGCGAGGAAAATCAGAAACTGGGAATCCCGGATCGGCTGGAATGTATTCGCGAAGAGGATATCCCCGAAATGGCGGACTGGGCGGAAAGAGAGGCCAATCCCCTCTATCCGGTGCCGGTCATCTATGATAGAGAGCGATTTTCGGCATTGCTTCGCCGCGCGAAGGAGGGTTGATCCGGAGCAGAAAGGCGGAGAGCTAGAGATCCTTTCCCGGGAAAGGGCGAGCGAGAATGAGCGAAATTCTGGGTGCTCGACGTACCCTTTTGGAGATATTTGGCCCCACGCGGGAAGCGTGCGTCAAGGCAGAGTGCGCGCTGAGGCGAACGACGGTTTTGCGCAAAAGCAGGATGGAAAGCAAGTTCGGAAGCGCCATCCAGCCGTTGAGCAGGTCGGATAACGTCCATACCACGCCCAATTCCATCCCCGAGCCGGGAAGGATCGCAAGAAGAAAGCAGAAAAGATAGGGAATGCGCGCCTTTGCGCCGAAGAGGAATTCCACACAGCGCAGGCCGTACAGGGACCAGCTCAAGATCGTCGAGAGGGCAAACAGCGTCATTCCACCGGCCAAAATGGTTCCGGCGGCGATGTCTCCGAAGGTCGCGGAAAAGGCGCGCAACGTCAGATCTGCGCCGACTGCCTGGCCGTAGGGAATGAAAACGGGGCTGGCCAGAATGGAGAGCCCGGTGAGCGTGCTGAGCACAAGGGTGTCCACAAATACCTCGAAGATCCCCATCAATCCCTGGCGAGCGGGATCGTCGGTCGCGGCGGAGGCGTACGCAATGGGAGCGGAACCCAATCCGGCCTCGTTGGAGAATACGCCGCGTCCGATTCCCAGGCGGATGGTCTGGCGAATGCCGATTCCCGCTGCTCCTCCAATAACAGACTCCGGTTTGAATGCCCCTTGGAAAATCCGAACAAGGACGGTTTTTAGCATGGGTGCATTGGTGATAAGAATCCACAACGTGGCGCAAATGTAGGCTGCACTCATCAGAGGGACCAAGAGTTCGGTGCATTTGCCGATGCGCTGGGTTCCGCCGAGAAGAATCAGCGCGCAAAAGAACAGTGCGAGAATGCCCACTGTGCGGGCGATGGGCGTGCGCACACCGATCGCCGCGGGGTCCAGGGAGCCCACAACGCCCGTGATAACGCTGGTGACGGTATTGATCTGCGCCATGTTGCCGATGCCGAATGCGCTGGCCGCGCCCAAGGCGGCAAAGAGCATCGCCAGCGGTTTCCACCGAGGACCGAGGCCGTTCAGAATGGTGTACATTGGCCCGCCGACCCATTCCCCGCGGGAATTGCGTTGGCGAAAATGTACGGAGAGCAGAACCTCGGCATATTTGGTCGCCATGCCCAGCAGCGCGGATACCCACATCCAAAACATCGCGCCCGGCCCGCCCAGCGCGATGGCGCCCGCCACGCCCGCGATGTTCCCGGTGCCTACCGTCGCGGCCAGCGCCGTGGCGACAGCCTGAAAGGGAGAGAGCGTTCCGGGCTGGTCCGGATGCGAAAGCATTGAACCGACCGAAGTTCTCATAACGGTTCCAAATCGCCGAAATTGCACAAAGCGCGTCGCAAGGGTGAATGTCAAACCGGAGGCAAGCATAAGTACCAGCATGGGAACGCCCCAGGTCCACTCGTTCAGCATATGCAGAATGCGCTCCATAGAATTTCCTCCTTCCGCATCGGGCGATCCGCCTGGTGGCGCGTTGTACCACAAAAAAAGACCGACGTCTGGAAAAGCATAGAAAAAGCTGCCTTTTGCAGGCAGCTTATTGTATGGACGTTTTCGGTCAGCGCAGAACTTCTCCGGAAAGCACGCGGCGAAGGTACTGTCCGGTATAGCTTTGGGGGCAATCGGCGATCTGCTCCGGCGTTCCCTCTGCGATTACGGTTCCGCCTGCGTCCCCGCCTTCGGGGCCGAGATCGATCACATAGTCCGCGGTCTTGATCACGTCCAAATTGTGCTCGATTACGACCAGCGTGTTTCCCGCGTCGGCCAGGCGTTGCAGGACTTGATTCAATTTCTCTACATCCGCGACGTGCAGGCCCGTGGTCGGTTCGTCCAGGACATAGATGGTTCTGCCCGTCGCGCGGCGGGAAAGCTCGGTCGCCAATTTGATGCGCTGCGCCTCGCCGCCGGAGAGCGTGGTGGAGGGTTGGCCGAGTTTGACATAGCCAAGGCCCACATCCTGCAGTGTCTGAAGCTTCGCGGCAATGCGCGGCAGGGGAGAAAAGAATTCCACGGCCTCGTCGATGGTCATTTCGAGCACTTCGTAGATATTCTTTCCCTTGTAACGTACTTCCAGGGTTTCGCGATTGTACCGATGGCCGTGGCAAACCTCGCAGGGCACATAAACATCGGAGAGAAAATGCATCTCGATCTTGAGAATGCCGTCTCCCGAGCAGGCCTCGCACCGTCCGCCCTTGACGTTGAAGCTGAAGCGATTGGCCTTGTAGCCGCGCGCCTTGGCGTCGGGCGTGGCGGCGAAGACGTCGCGAATCAGGTCGAAGACGCCCGTATAGGTGGCGGGATTGGAGCGGGGCGTGCGGCCGATGGGGGATTGATCGATGGCGATGATCTTATCCAGCTGTTCCACGCCGTCCATGCCGTCGTGATCGCCCGCGCGCTGCCGGGAACGATTGAGTTGCCGGGAAAGGGATTTGAAGACGATCTCGTTGATCAGAGACGATTTCCCCGAGCCGGAAACCCCGGTTACGCAGGTCAGCACGCCCAGGGGAATGCGCACATCGATGTTTTTCAGGTTGTTGGCGCGCGCGCCGCGCACAGTAAGATAGCCGCTGGGCACGCGGCGCTTCGCGGGTACGGGGACGCGCCGCCGCCCGGAGAGATAGGCGCCGGTGATGGAATTTTCCGATGCCATGATCTCCTCGACCGTGCCCGCGGCAACGACTTCGCCGCCGTGGATCCCTGCGCCCGGACCGATGTCCACGATGTAATCGCTGGCAAACATGGTCTCCTCATCGTGCTCGACCACGATCAAGGTATTGCCCAGATCGCGAAGCCCCTTGAGGGTGTGAATGAGCTTTTTGTTATCCCGCTGATGCAGGCCGATGGAGGGTTCATCCAGAATATAGAGCACGCCCATCAGGGAGGAGCCGATCTGCGTCGCCAGGCGAATGCGCTGCGCCTCGCCGCCGGAAAGCGTCCCCGCCGAGCGCGAAAGCGTCAGGTATCCAAGGCCGACGCTTTCCAAAAATCCCAGCCGGGAATCGATTTCTTTGAGAATCTGGCGGGCAATGGCCGATTGCTTGGGCGTCAATTCCAATTTTTTCAGAAACGCACGCGCCGCGATGACGGAAAAATCGGAAAATTCTGCAATGGAGATACCTCCGACCGTGACGGCCAGGGCCTCTCGCTTGAGGCGTCGTCCCCCGCAATCCGGACAGGGGGTATTAGACATATAGGTTTCATACAGCTGTTTCATGCCGTCGGACTGCGTCTCGCGATAGCGGCGCTCCAGATTGGTGATGATCCCCTCGAAGGGGGCGGAAAAAGAACCGCTTCCATCTGCACGCTGGTATTCGATGCGCAGTTTTTCCCCACGCGTCCCGAACAGCAATTTGTCGAGAACGTCCTCCGACAATGTCTCCACCGGAGCATCCAGCGAGAATTGGTATTTCTCCGCCAGGGCGCGCAGATACATATGCGCCATGGAATCCTCTTCACCGCTGTTCCAACCGGAAACGTGCAGGGCCCCCTCGTTGAGGGATTTGCTGCGATCAGGCAGGATCAAATTGGGATCAATCTTCAAAAGCACGCCTAAGCCTGAACAGGTCGGACAGGCGCCGTAGGGGCTATTGAAGGAAAACATGCGCGGCGTGAGTTCCTCGATGGAAATTCCGCAATCCGGACAGGCATAGTTTTGCGAAAAGAGCATGTCCTCTTCCCGGTCGAGCACATTGACCACCACCAGCCCGTTCGCCAGGCGCATGGCGGTTTCCAGGGAATCGGTCAGCCGCTGCTGGATATCCCTGCGCACC